>NZ_CP070950.1:2214709-2531096 GCF_017084525.1 Conexibacter sp. SYSU D00693 | reverse complement strand
GACCCGCTTCATGGGGATCCTCGGGATCATCGTCGGGGCGCTGCTCGTCTTCCCGTTCGGCCTCCCGCTGCCGATCGTGCAGACCTTCTGGCTCGTGTCGGCGGGCCTGCTCATCCTCGGCGTGCTGCCCGGCGGCCGGCCGCCGGCGTGGGAGACGGGCAAGGCCGAGCCCTGGCCCTCGCAGCTCGAGATGCGCGAGGCCCGCGAGCGCGAGGCGGCCTCGGGCGGGGGTGGTGGGGGCCAGCCCGCGCGGAGCGAGCCGCGCACCGAGGCGCCGTCACCGGCGACCTCCAAGAAGAAGCGCAAGCGGCGCGGCTGACGTTTCGCCGCGCCGCGACGCGGCAACCCCTCCTTGTGTCGTCCGTCACGAGGAGAGGTCGAATGGAGAGCACCCCTGCCGTGGACTGGGAGCGCATCGAGGCGTCCCCGGCGTTCCAGGAGCTGCAGGCCAAGCGCCGGCGCTTCGTCGTCCCCGCCACCGCGTTCTTCCTGACGTGGTACCTCGGGTTCATCGTGCTCGCGGGCTACGCCGAGGACTTCTTCGGCGAGTCGGTGCACGAGGGCCTGACCGTCGGCTACGTCTGGGCGCTCACGCAGTTCCTGATGGTCGCCGTGCTCGGCGTCGCCTACCTGCGCTACGCCCGCACGACGCTCGACCCCCTGCGCGAGCGGGCGCTGCGCGAGGCGGGCGCCGACCCGTCGGCCGCGCAGACGCCCGGTGAGCGCTTCGAGCGGGGCACCGTGCGCGTCGCCGACGAGCACCGCGAGGTCACGCCGTGATCCTCGCCGCCGACCTCAACGAGACCGCGCTGAGCATCTTCGCGGTCGTCGTCGCCATCACGCTCGTCATCACCTACTGGGCGTCCAAGCGCACGAGCACCGCCACGGAGTTCTGGGCCGCGGGCCGGTCGATCACCGGTGTGCAGAACGGCTTCGCGATCGCCGGCGACTACATGAGCGCCGCGTCGTTCCTCGGCATCGCGGGCCTGATCTTCCTCTTCGGCTTCGACGGCTTCCTGTACTCCGTCGGGTTCCTCGTCGCGTTCCTGACCGTGCTGTTCCTGCTCGCCGAGCGGATGCGCAACGGCGGCAAGTTCACGATCGCCGACGTCCTGGCCTTCCGCCTCAACGAGCGCCCGGCCCGTGCGGCGGCCGCGCTCGGGACGCTGAGCGTCGTCGCCTTCTACCTCATCGCGCAGATGGTCGGCGCCGGCGTGCTGCTGCAGCCGCTGACCGGGCTGGGCTTCGAGGTCTCGGTGATCATCACCGGGGTCTTCATGCTCTGCTACGTCGTCTTCGGCGGCATGCTCGCCACGACGTGGGTGCAGATCGTCAAGGCCGGCCTGCTGCTCACCGCGACGACGGTGCTGGCGATCATGGTGCTCGTCGAGGTCGGCGGGCCGATCGACCTGTTCAACGAGGCGCGCGACGCCTCGCCGGAGGGCGCCGCGTACCTCGCGCCGGGCCTGCAGTACACGAACCCGATCGACACGGTCTCGCTCGGGCTGGGCCTCGTGCTCGGCACCGCGGGTCTGCCGCACATCCTCATGCGGTTCTTCACGGTGCCCGACGCCAAGGCCGCGCGCTCGAGCGTCGTGTGGGCGGTCTTCCTGATCGGCGCCTTCTACCTGATGACGACGGCGCTGGGCTTCGGCGCGCGCGCGATCCTCGGCGAGGACGGCGTCGCGGCGGCCGGCACGGGCGGCAACCTCGCGGCCCCGCTGCTGGCGGAGGACCTCGGCGGCGGTGCGGGCACCGTCGGCGGCGACCTCTTCCTGGCGATCATCGCCGCGGTCGCCTTCGCGACGATCCTCGCGGTCGTCGCGGGGCTCGTCATCAGTGCCTCGGGCGCGGTGGCCCACGACGTCTGGTCGAACATCATCCGCAAGCGCACCGGCGAGGACGCGCACTCGCCCGAGGCCGAGCGCGAGGAGGTCTGGGTCGCCCGGATCGCGGCCGTCGGCATCGGGATCATCGCGATCGCCATCGCGCTGATCGGCGGCTCGGGCCTGAACGTCTCGTTCATGGTCGGCCTCGCCTTCGCGGTGGCGGCGAGCGCGAACTTCCCGGCGCTGCTGCTGGCGCTCACGTGGCGGCGGTTCAACACGACGGGCGCCGTGTGCGGTGTCGTGGTGGGCGTCGTCTCGTCGATCGGCCTGATCATCGTCTCGCCCGGCGTCTGGCCGGGGCCTGACAGCGAGGGCTCCCCGGTCGGCTGGGAGCTCAAGAACCCGGGCATCGTCTCGATCCCGCTCGGCTTCCTCGCCTGCTGGCTGGGCACGGTGCTGAGCAGCGAGCGCGGCAACGAGCGCACGTTCCACGAGCTCAACGTGCGGGCCGAGACCGGGCTCGGCGCCGAGCGCGCGATCGCGGGTCACTGATCGAGCGGGGAGCGACCATGTCCAACATCCGTGCAACCTCGTCGGGCGTAGGGTCTCCGCATGGCTGACACCACGTCGAAGGACCTGGGCACCGAGCTCGAGGAGCTGCTGGAGGTCGAGACGTTCGACCCGCCGGAGGGCTTCGTCGCCGACGCCCTGGTCAAGGAGCACGAACCGCCCGCGGACGCGGTCGCCTTCTGGGCCGAGCAAGCGCGCGAGCTCGAGTGGATCAGGGAGCCGACGCAGGCGCTGGACGACGCGAACAAGCCGTTCTTCACGTGGTTCGCCGACGGCACGATCAACGCCTCGGTCAACTGCCTGGACCGCCACGTGGCCGCCGGGCTCGGCGACCGCGTCGCCTTCCACTGGCACGGCGAGGGCGGCGAGGAGCGCGACATCACCTACGGGTGGCTGCTCGAGCAGACCCAGCGCGCCGCCAACGCCCTGAGGTCCCGGGGGATCGAGCAGGGCGACGTCGTCGGGATCTACCTGCCGATGGTCCCCGAGGTCGTCGTCGCGATGCTCGCGTGCGCACGGATCGGCGCGCCGCACAACGTCGTCTTCGGCGGCTTCAGCGCGGGGTCGGTCAAGGAGCGCATGGAGTTCTCCCAGGCCAAGGCGCTCATCACCGCCGACGGCGCCCGGCGCAAGGGCAAGACCGCGCCGGTGAAGTCCGAGGTCGACGCCTGCATGGGCGACCTCGACCACCTCGAGACGATCCTCGTGGTGCGCAACACGGGCACCGAGTGCGAGATGGACGCCGACCGCGACGTCTGGTGGCACGAGGCCCTCGAGGCGGCCGAGCCGGAGTGCGCGCCCGCCGAGCTCGACGCCGAGCACCCGCTCTTCATCCTCTACACGAGTGGCTCGACGGCGAAGCCCAAGGGCATCCTGCACACGACGGGCGGCTACCTCACGCAGGTCGCGTGGACCCACAAGCACGTCTTCGACCTCAAGCCCGAGGAGGACGTGTACTGGTGCTCGGCCGACGTCGGCTGGATCACCGGCCACTCCTACATCGTCTACGGCCCGCTGCTCAACGGCGCGACGTCGGTCATGTGGGAGGGCGGGCCCGACCACCCCCACAAGGGCATCTGGTGGGAGCTGTGCGCCAAGCGCGGCGTGACGCTCTTCTACACCGCGCCGACGGCGATCCGCGCGTGCATGAAGTGGGGCGCGGAGCTCGTCCAGGAGCACGACCTGTCGAAGCTCCGGCTGCTCGGGACCGTGGGCGAGCCGATCAACCCCAAGGCGTGGCTCTGGTACTGGAAGGTCGTCGGCGGCGGGCGCTGCCCGATCGTCGACACCTGGTGGCAGACGGAGACCGGGGCGATCATGGTCACGACCCTGCCGGGGGCTCAGCACGCCAAGCCCGGCAGCGCCGGCACGCCGCTGCCCGGCATCGACGTCGCCGTCCTCGACGACGACGGCACGGAGGTCGAGCACGGCACGCAGGGCCTGCTGGCCATCCGCGAGCCGTGGCCGTCGATGCTGCGCGGCCTCTACAAGGAGGACGAGCGCTTCGTCGAGACCTACTTCTCGAAGTGGGGCAAGGACACCTACCTCGTGGGCGACGCCGCCCGCCGCGACGCCGAAGACGGCTACGTGTGGGTGATCGGGCGCATCGACGACGTCATCAACGTCTCGGGCCACCGCATGTCCACCGCGGAGATCGAGTCGGCGATCGTGTCGCACCCGAAGGTCGCGGAGGCCGCGGTCATCGGCCAGGCCGACGAGGACACGGGCCAGGCGGTCTGCGCGTTCGTGACGCTCGAGGGCGACCTCGAGGGCAGCGACGACCTCGAGGCCGAGCTGCGCGAGCACGTCGCGGCGAAGATCGGCAAGCTCGCCCGCCCCAAGCGGATGATCTGGGCCGACGACCTGCCCAAGACGCGCTCGGGCAAGATCATGCGCCGCCTGCTGCGCGACATCGCCGAGGGCCGCGCGCTGGGCGACGTCACGACGCTGCGCGACCCCGACGTCATGGCCCAGCTCGAGGGCAAGGTGAAGGAGGCCCAGGCCGACGGCGAGGGCTGAGGCCCTCGCCTAGAAGTGCCCGACGGTGATGAGCGTCCGCCCGAGGCGGATCGTCAGCGCCGGGAAGCGACCGGCGTCCGCGCTGACCGCCACGCCGCCGAGCTCGAGGAGCGTCGCGCTCGGCGTGCCGGAACCCGCAGCGCCGCCGCACAGCGCAGCGGCGCGGCGGGCCGACGGGTTGAGCGACCGGCAGAGGGCGACGGTCGCCCCCGTGGCGACGTCGATGACCGGGTCGAGGCCGGGGGTCGCCGTCGTCGTGCACGGCCGGCCCTCGGTGCAGACGCTGACGTCGGCCTGCGCGCCCGCCGGCAGCGCGAGCGCGAGCGTCGCGACGCCCGCCGCGATCGTGCCCCACGTCCGTGCCCCCGTGCCCACCATGCCGGGAACGGTACGGGGCGCCGGGCGCGACGTGCAACCTGGTGGCGTCGGACGGCTACTCGTAGACGACGACGTCCGGGCGCGGCTGCATGGCCATGACCGAGCGCGGGCGCATGAGCCCCGCGTCCTCCTTGTAGAAGAGCTTGAAGCCACGGCCGGCGCGCGGGGTGCGGCGCACGAACTGCTGGTACTTGGCGACCTTCACCTCGCGGCCACCGAAGCCGTCGACGTTCACGACGGTGCGCACGCCGGGGAAGGCCCGCAGGCGACCGTCGTTGACGATCATGTCGTCGGTGAAGCGGTGGACCAGCAGGAGCTTCTCCGGCAGGTCGCGCTCGCGGACGATCTTCGACAGGTAGGCCGCGGCGCCGTTGACGGCGTCGGCGTCCATGCGGCCGATGACCTTGCCGGGGACCTCGCCGGGGGCGACGTGCCACTCGGGGTCCAGGGCGAGGCCCACGTCGGGCTCCTCCAGCCAGCGGCGCAGCCGCTCGATCTCCGGGCCGAACTGCGCGAGGCCGGGCTGGATGTCGAGGACCAGCAGCGCCCTGGCCTTGCGGGCGGCGCGCAGGTAGCGGCGGATCGTCCCGTCGGGCAGGTGCATCCGGTGCTTGCCGTCGGCCCCGGGCGCCGCGGTCGCGAGGGTCGCGATGAGCTCGAAGGCGGGGAGGACGGGGCGGGTCCGCGTGGCGTAGCCCCGGGCCTGGCGGCGCAGGCGGCGGGCGGCCTGGGCGGGCGTGCCGATCCCGAGCGCGCCCAGCTCGTCGTCGACCGGGGAGCCGTAGAAGGCGACGACGCGCCGGTCCGGGAAGAGCCGGCGCCCGCCGCCGGGGAGCTGCGGGCGCGGCGGCTGGTCCTCCAGGCGCGGGTCGTCCGTGCCGGCCGCGGCGGGCGGCTCGTCGTCGCTGCCGCCCGCGCCCGTGGCGAGGCCGGCGACGAGGGCGAGGGCGGCGAGGACGCCGAGCGCGCCCAGGCGCCGCCGGCGGACGAGGTCGTCAGGCACCGCTGGCTCTCCTGCCCGCGGGCGGCCCGGCCGAACCGGCGAGCGCGACGGGCGGGCTAGGCCGTCTGGGAGTCGGTGCCGCGGACCTGCTTGCGGCCCGGCAGGACCGACGTCCGCGGCCGGCGGGCGCGGACGATGATCACGTCCTCCTCCGTCGCGCCGCGCGGGAGCAGCCCGCGGTCCTCGAGCATCGCGCGACGGCCCTCGACGATCGGCCCCAGCGGGCCGCGCTGGCGGACGGCGACCTCGGCGTCCAGGCCGGCGGCGGCGAGCTGCGCGAGGGTCGTCGCCTCGCCGCAGATGCTCGAGTGCACGAGCAGGAGCACGCCGTCGGGGGAGAGGAGGTTCGGCGCCTCCTGGCAGATGCGGTCGAGCACGACGCGGCCGTCGGTCCCGGCGTCCCAGGCCCGGCGCTCGCCGCGGCGCGGCAGCTCCTCCTCGGGCGCGGGGATGTAGGGCGGGTTGGAGACGATGAGGTCGAAGCGCTCGCCGGCGACCGGGGCGAGGAGGTCGCCGCGCTTGGCCTCGACGTGGACGCCGTTGAGGCGCGCGTTCATGCGGACGGTGAGGACCGCGCGGCGCGAGACGTCGACGGCGACGACGCGGCGCGCGCCCGCGGCCGCCGCGGTGCAGGCGATGACGCCCGAGCCGGTGCACACGTCCAGCACCCGCGAGCGCGGCCCGACGTGGGCGGCGGCGGTCCGGGCCAGCAGCCACGAGTCCGAGCGGGGGCTGAAGACGCCGGGGAGTGTGTGGATGCGCACGTCTGGGCAGATCACCGGCGTGCGCCTCGCGCAAACGCCGTCGGCGCAGGAGCTGCGCTCGCGCTTCGAGCGCCACAGCGCGTTCACGGTGGGGGTGGAGGAGGAGCTGCTCGTCTGCGACCCCGAGACGCTGGACCTGGCCCCGCTGGCCGGGGAGCTGCTGCGCCGGCTGCCCCAGGACCGGGCGTTCAAGGGCGAGATGCCCGCGGCGCAGCTCGAGCTGGCCAGCCCGGTCGCGGCGACGGTCGGCGAGGCGTGCGCGGCGCTGCTCGCGGCGCGCCACGAGGCGGCGGACGCGGCCGGGGGCGACGCCGTCCTGGCGGCCGCGGGCGCGCACCCGTTCGCCTCGGGGATCGGGCAGCTCGAGTCGGGTGAGCGCTACGACGCGATCCAGGAGGAGTTCGCGGGCGTCGCGCGGCGGCAGCTGTGCTTCGGGCTGCACGTCCACGTGGCGGTCCCCGGCGCCGATCGCGCGCTGGCGGTGTTCAACGCGCTGCGCGAGCACCTGCCGCTGCTGGCGGCGCTCGGCGCCAACGCGCCGTTCTACGAGGGCCGCGACACCGGGTTGGCCTCCGTGCGGCCCAAGATGTGCGACCTGCTCCCACGCCAGGGCGTGCCGCCGGCGGTGCCGTCCTGGGAGGCGCTGGCCGACGAGCTGGCCTGGGGCGCGCGCTCCGGCGTCATGGCCGACGCGGCCCAATGGTGGTGGGAGGCGCGGCTGCACCCGCGGCTGGGCACGGTCGAGGTCCGCGTGCCCGACGCGCAGCCGACGATCGGCGACGCGGCCGCCCTCGCGGCGGTGGTCCACTGCCTCGTCGCCTGGCTCGCGGCCCGGGCGGATGCCGGCGACCTCGGCGAGCCGGCGGCGGGCTGGCGGATCGGCGAGAACCGGTGGTCGGCGTGCCGGCACGGCGTGACGGGACGCTTCGCCGACGTGCGCGACGGCTCCGCGCGGCCGACGGCCGACGTCGTGCGCGAGCTGCTGGTCGACCTCGCGCCGTTCGCGCGCGACCTCGGGTGCTCCGGCGAGCTCGCACGGGCCCACCACCTCGTCGACCACCCGCCGCACGAGCGGCTGCGCCTCGCCGCCCGCGACGGCGGGCCGCGCGCCGCGGCAGCCTGGCTCGTCCGTCGGTTCCTGACGGCGGACTAGCGCTCCGGGTTCGTCCTGGCGGCGCCGGGCAGGTCGATCCGTGGCGCGTCGCCGCAGGTTCGGGCGCCCGAAAGCGGGTACGAACGCGGACGTGCTGTCCCTGCCTGCGCCCCGCGGCCCCCTCACCGCGGCGCTGCTCGACGCGCTCGTCGAGCCGCCGCACGAGCTCCCGGCCCCTGACCCGAGCGCGCTGTCGCCCGCCGACCCGCTCGCCGACGACGACCTCCAGCTGGCGCTGTACCTCCTCTACGAGCTGCACTACCGCGGCCTGCCCGGGGTCGACGAGCGCTGGGAGTGGCACGCGCCGCTGCTGGCGTGGCGGGCGCAGCTCGAGGCGGTCTTCGAGGCGGCGCTGCACGACGCGCTGCGCGGCTGGACGCCGCCGCCGGCCGACGCGACCACGATGGACCTCGCGCTGCGGGCGATCGACGACGCCGACGAGGCGCCGTCGCTCTCGCGCTACATCGAGACGCAGGCCACGCGCGAGCAGCTCCTGGAGTTCCTCGCCCACCGCTCGGCCTACCAGCTCAAGGAGGCCGACCCGCACTCGTGGGCCATGCCGCGCCTGTCGGGCGGGCCCAAGGCCGCGCTGGTCGAGATCCAGGCCGACGAGTACGGCGGCGGCAGCGCCGAGCGCATCCACGCGCAGCTCTTCGCGGACACGATGACCGCGGTCGGGCTCGACGCGCGTTACGGCGCGTACCTCGAGTCGCTGCCGGGCGTGACGCTCGCGACCGTGAACCTCATGTCGCTCTGCGGGCTGCACCGCCGGCTGCGCGGGGCGATCGTCGGCCACCTCGCGCTGTTCGAGATGACGTCGTCGATCCCGAACGGGCGGTACGGCCGGGCGATGCGCCGGCTCGGGTTCCGCAAGGGCGCGGCGACGGAGTTCTTCGACGAGCACGTCGCGGCCGACGCGGTCCACGAGTCGATCGCGGCGGTCGACCTCGCGGGTGGGCTGGCGCGCCTCGAGCCCCAGCTCGTCGACCAGATCCTGTGGGGCGCCCGCGCGCTCGTGGAGCTCGAGGGCCGCTGGACGCGCCACATCATGGACGCGTGGGCCCGGGACGAGAGCTCGCTGCGCATCCCGATCGACCCGCTGGCCGACGACGGGGACCGCGAGGGGCGCTTCGTCCGCGCGGTCGCGGCCGACGCGGTCTAGGACGGCGTCGATGGAGACGCGCATCACGCCCTACCGCGACGGCCCGCTGCTCGTGCGGGGGCCGTTCACGATCGTCGACCAGGACGGCGGCGAGATCCGCGTGGACCGTGAGACGGTCGCGCTGTGCCGCTGCGGCAAGTCGCGGTCGCGCCCGTTCTGCGACGGGACGCACCGGGCGATCCGCTTCTCGGCGCCCTCGGGGCTCGAGCAGCCCTACGAGGAGTAGGCGCAACACCCGGCGCGCCGCGCCGTTGAACGGGTGCCGGCGCGGTCACCGCGCGGCCTCGAGCGACGTCCGCGCCGCCGTCCGTCGTGCGACGGGCGGTACTGACGCATCCCGCCGCAGGGAGGTGCATCATCCCCCTGCCGCCGTGTCCGCCAGCACCGCATCCAGCGGCGCCTCGCGTCGCCCTCGTCCCAACCGCTCGCACCACGTGCGCGACGCGGCCCTGCTCACCGTCGGGCTCAGCGTCTCGTCCGCCGTGGGCTACGTCGCGGTGGCCTCCTCGCGCACGCGCCGGCGCATCCGCCTGGTCGAGCAGCGCTACGGCCAGTCGGCCAACCTGCGCCTGCTCTAGCGCACCGTCGAGGACGTCGCCCGCGCGCGCCGGTCGGCGAGCGACTGGACCATCCGCAGCGCCCGGGACGGTGGCCCGCTCGGCAGCGGGTCCTGCTGGACGCGCAGCGCGTTGAGCGTCATCGCGAGCATCTCGTAGTGGCCGACGAGCAGGCACAGCTCGATCCGCTCGCGCTCGTCGGTCAGGTGCTCGGCCACCGCCGCCCACGTCGCGTCGCTGACGTCCTTGTCGGTCAGCAGCTCGTCGGCTGCCCGCAGCAGCGCCTGCTGGCGCGCCGACCACCCGGGCGCCTCCGTCCCGAGCTGCACCCGGCGCAGGTCGTCGTCCGTGAGCCCCGCGGCCTTCCCGAGCCGCTCGTGGTGGTGCCACTCGTACGCGCACCCCGTCGTGTGGGCGACCCGCAGGATCAGCAGCTCCGCGTCCCTGCGCGGCAGCCGCCCACCCGGCATCAGCGCCCCCGCGAACATGAGCCACCGCCGGAAGAGCCCCCGGTGGCGGCCCAGCGTCGTGAAGAGGTTCGGCGGCGCCCCACCTGTCGCCAGCCCGAGCAGGCGGGTGATCCCGAAGTTCACGAGCCCCAGGTCGCCCTTGCCCCCGGGCGCCACCCGCGGCCGCGGAGCCGAGCCGTTCGTCGAAGCCATCTCGCCACGCTACCCGGTCCGGCGAACACCCCTGTTCGTGAGAAGCAGGCGTCCGACCCCTGCTTCTCACGGGGCCACGCGAAGAAGGGGACTGTCCCCTTTTTCGCGTGGGCCCTGTCCCCTTCTTCGCGTGGGCCCTCCGCCGACGCGTCGGAAGCAGGGGTCTGACCCCTTCTTCTCAGCCCATCGGCCCTCGTCGCCGCGCGGCTCGCTCGGCCGGATGTGCCTCGAGCTGCTCGAAGTCCTCGTTCGTGACCCTCTCCCGGTGGCCGTCGCTCCACGTGAGGCGCCACCACTCCTTGACCGCCCTTCCGCGACCCGTCCTCCCGAGCAGACCGCCGGCCACCGCCAGGACCGCCGCGAGCCCGAGCGTCAGCGCCTGGTCGATCGGGTCGCCCCATCCGACGGCGATCCAGAGCGCGAAGGCCGCCGCGATGCTCATCGCCGCCGCGCCCACAGGCGACAGCAGCGCGCCCTCGTCGTCCTGGGCTGTGACGTCCCGGTCGTCTGCGCGCTGCGGCGCCGGCGGGAGACGGCCCTTCAGGTCCTCGGCGCGCTCGGCCAGCGCACCCGACGCCCGGCGAGCGACGGTCGGGTCCGACGTCTCGCTCACAGCGGTCCGCGTTCGGGGCGCACACGGTCCCGTGAGTGATCCCGGTGATCGCCGGGCGCGGCCTCGGCCCACCGGTCGGGCCGGCGCATCGGCCCGTGGAGGATCCAGTGCTCCACCGCGCGGCCGGCGCGAGTCTCTCGCGTGACGACGCCCGCCACCGCAAGGACCACGCTCACCTTCGCCGCCAGTGCTTCGTCGAGCGGACCGCTCCAGCCCGTCGTCACCCAGACGCCGAGCGCGGCCGCGAGGCCGGCGGCGATGCCGATGACCGGGCCCCACCCCCTCCACGGGGAGCTCCTGAGGGCCTCCGGGCGCTCTCCTCGCCGCGGCGCCGGCTGGAGGCGCTCCTCGAGGTCCTTGGCGCGCTGCGCGAGGGCACCGGCGGGCGGCACGGCGTCCTCGTCTGGGCGGGTCGGCGCCTTCATGGCTCAGAGCCCGCGCCGCGTCATCGCGTCGTGGCGGCGCTCCTCGGCCGTGGGCGCTCGCAGGCGCTCCGGCACGTCGGACGCCGGGATGTCGCTGATCGCCGACTCAAGGTGCTCGCCGGCCGTGCGCCCGAGGAGGAGACCGACCACCGCGCCGAGGACGACGCTGACCTCACGGACGATGAGCCAGTCGACATCGGCGAACACGGCCATCCCGAGGCCGAACCCGACGCCGAGCGCGGCGCCGGCCACCGGCAGCCATCGCACCAGCCATGGCGCCCGGTCACCCAGCATCCGCTCGAGGACCGACGCACGGCGCTCGAGCGGGCCCTGGTCCTCCCGGTCGCCGTCCTCGCGCGCCGGGGCCGGCGGCAGACGCTCCTTCAGCTCCTTCGCTGGCGCGGCCAGCGCGCCCGGCGGTGCCTCCGTGCCCCTCCCCATGTGCCGATGAGACCACCTCCGCCGCTCGTCTGCCAGCACGTTCGCCGAGTGGTCAGGCGCTCCGACGACCGTCCCCTGAAGAAGGGGCCTGACCCTTTCTCCTCACGCAGCCCGTGCGAAGAAGGGGACTGTCCCCTTTTTCGCACGCGAGGCCTAGGCCCATCCCCGGCGTGTGAGCACCAGGGGTCTGACCCCTTCTTTCACGGGGCCGGTCAGAAGTGGCGCAGGGACTTGGGGTCGCGCTCGACGTAGGGGACGTGGAGCGCCTCGCGCTCCTCGTCCGAGAGCGGCTCGGCACGAGCCCGGCCCATGTCCTGCCACCACTCGCTCACGGCTCGGCCCCGTCGCGTCCGGCCGAAGGCGGTGGCGAGAAAGGCGATGAGGCAGCCACACGCGACCCAGACCGCGTGGTTGAGACCGTCGATCCATCCGAAGAGCCAGAAGAGGGTGGCCCCGCCGGCGAAGGCGATCCCCACGGTGGCGGCCAGGTGGAGGGCGACCGCCGGAAGTCCCGGTTCCTCGTCATCGCCGGTGGCGGCTGGGCGATCCGCGACGCGGGCAGGCACAGGCGTGTGGCTGGCCTTGAGCGCGTTGGCGCGGCAGGCGAGCGGTGGATCGTGGTCGGGGCGTCCGTGTCGTGGTGGGACGGGGGCCTCGTCCGACATGTCCTTCGGGCTACCCCTTCGCAGGCGTGAGATGCCGGGGGCCCCAGTCTCACCCGCCCCGGGCTCGACGAACGAGGCTCGCCGCCGCCTCCACGGTGAGCACCAGGGCGGTGCACGCGAGGATGAGGACCGTCTCGTCGAGCGGCCCATCGTCGTTGAGCCCGACAAGCCATGCGACGGTCGCCAGCGCGGTGACGACACCGACCACCCAGGCGACGCGCACCAGCTGCCAGCGGAGCTGGGCGAGGGCCTCGTCAGGCATCACCATTCGGACTACCCTTGGCGCATGTGCCGCAACATCCGCACGCTGCACAACTTCGAGCCGCCTGCGACGCAGGACGAGGTGCATGCCGCCGCCCTGCAGTACGTGCGCAAGGTCAGCGGGTCGACGAAGCCGTCGAAGGCCAACGAGGAGGCCTTCGACCGCGCCGTCGAGGCCGTCGCCGCCGTCACGCGTGAGCTGCTGGCCGAGCTCGTGACGACCGCGCCGCCGAAGGACCGCGAGGTCGAGGCCGCCAAGGCCCGCGCTCGCGCCCAGGCGCGCTACGCCGCCTAGGCGTCGTGCGCGGGAGCCGGGCGGCGGTCGTCGCCGCGGTCGCAGGCGTCCTGGTGGCGCTTGCGCCAGCGGCCAGCGCCCAGGCCCGCCCGCGGATCGCCGGCCTCCAGGTCACGCAGACCGGGCTCGGGCCTCCGGGGCCGGACTACGAGGTGGAGGTCGCCGCGCGCGTCCGGGTGTGCGCGCAGCGCGGCCGTGTCACGGTCCGCGTGCGCGAGCAGGACACGACCTTCGAGACCCCGCCGACGGTCAACGCCACGCAGTTCCGGCGCTTCACGCGCACGCAGCGCTCACGCTGCCAGACCCACGAGGTCAGCTGGATCCTGGGCGACCGCTTCTTCGGCGTCGGCGTCTACCGCCTGCGCTTCCAGGTCGCCGACCGCCAGGGCGCGCTCTCGCCGTCGGTCTTCCGCAAGTTCGAGACCGGCGACTGACGACGCCTAGCGGGCCAGCGCGTCGCGCTTGGCCTGGGTGCGCATCTCGCTGAGGATGCGCTCGAGGCGCGGCTCCGCCTCCGTGTCGACGTGGGTCATGGCCGCCCCGATCGCCGGATGGACGGCGGAGATCTGGCGGTGCATCTCGTGCGCGACCGCGCGGTAGGAGGGATGGCCCTCGCGGCCGGAGCGCAGCTCGATGAGCTGCATCGCCTCGCGCGCGTTGAGGTCCAGCACATAGCGGATCCGGTAGCCGAGGCACAGCGCGTAGAGCGCCTCGCGCGAACGACCGCCGTCGGCCAGGCGCTGCCACGCCCCCCGCGAGACCTCGAGCGCGCGGCGGAAGTCGTCCCCGCAGCCCGCGGCGTCGACCTCGTCGGGCACGCCGGCGCCGAGGTGCGGGCCGAGCTGCTGCCACTGCACCGTCAGCATCCGGTGGCGCTGCAGGTCACGGAACGCGCCGTAGTCCGAGACGACCTCGAAGCGGTAGCGGACGCTCTCGAAGCCGCGGCCCGGACGGTGGCGGCGGTTGCGCCGCTCGCCCACGAGGTCGCGCAGGAGCGCCAGCCGCTCGTCACCCGACAGCGCCGCGAGCCGGATGCGTGCCGTCTCCTCGCTCACGCCGGAGGCCTCGAACAGCAGCGCCGCGAGCAGGCCCTCCTCGTCGCCGTCGACGTGCAGGAGCTTCACCGACGGGCGGTCGTCGCCTGCGCCGGCCTCGCGATCGAGCCCCAGCCGCTGCACCCAGCGCCCGGCCGCCGCGTCGCGCTCCTGGAGGAACGACACCCAGTCGCCACCGCGGTCGGGCCGCTCCACCCGCGCGACGAACGACGGCATCACCGCCTGGACCGCCTCGAGCACCATCCGCCCGTAGGCGCGCGCCTCGGGCAGCGGGTGGGCCAGCAGGTGCAGGATGAGCTGCTCGTAGGCCTGGCCGCTCGCGTAGATGCCCATGTGCGACAGCGACGCGGCCGGCAGCAGCCCGCGCAGGAGGTCCAGCGCCTTGGCCTGCACCGCCCGGTCGCGCGCCGGCGACGGGTCGCCCGGGAACGCGTCGTCGACCCACGCCCGGACGCGCGGGAGGCAGCCCGCGTACGTGTCGAACAGCGCGTCCATCGCCTGCTCGTACTCCGCCCCCAGCGACGGGTCGCGGAAGTAGCGGTAGCCCCCGCCCGGCACCGGCGCGTCGTAGGCGATGTAGCGCGTGGACTGCTCGAGGTACGACGCCAGCCGCGGGCGCTGGAGGACCTTCGTCAGGACGTTCGAGACCCACTCGCACGCGACGTGCGCGCCGCCGAGCTGGGCGACGGAGTCGTCCCCGTAGCCCAGGAAGATCCGCTCGTAGAGCTGCGCCGCGCGCTCGCCCTCGACCTCCGAGGACGCGGCCGCCGCCTCGCCGGCCCCCGCCGGCAGCGAGTCGGCGAACTCGTCGAGGAACAGCCGCCGCAGCGTCCCGCCGTAGCGCGAGTAGCGCGCGAACAGCGCGCCCTTGACCGTCTCGGGCAGCCCGACGAGGGCGAAGACCGGCCGGTCGAGGTTCGAGAAGTGGGGCGCGAGGCGCGCCTGCTCCTCAGGGCTGAAGGACTCGACCGGGTGGGGCACGGGGGCGCGTACGCTAGCGGCGCGCCCGGCGGCCGACCCGCTCAGGCGTCCGGGGCCTCGAGCATGACCGACCAGGTGCGCCCGCCGTCGGTCGAGCGGGCCACCGAGCCGTCGCCCAGGGCCGCGTACAGCCGCCGCGCGTCGAGCCCCTCGAGCTCCTCCACCGGTCCCGGCAGGCGGCCGACGCGCTTCCACGTCGCGCCCCGGTCGGAGGACTGCTCGACGTCGCCCTCCTGCGTCGCCCGGAAGAGCTCGCCGCTCTGCAGCCACAGCAGCCGCGGCGCCACCGCGAGCCCCGACGGCTTCCACGTCCGGCCCTGGTCGGTCGACTTGAACGTCTCCTCGCCGGTCGTGATGAGCAGGAAGTCCGGGTCCTCGGGGTCGACGACCAGGCTGTAGATGAGCTGGCGCGGCGTGAAGCGCTCCTGGAACGAGCGCAGCCCGTCCTCGGAGACGAGCACCGCGCCCTGGACCGCGTCCCACAGGTAGAGCGTCGTCCCGTTGCGGCGGAACTCGTGGATGTCGGCGCGGCCCAGCCGCGAGATGACGTTCCAGGTCCGCCCGCCGTCCTGGGAGCGCATGACGCCGAGGTACTCCGGCAGCGTCCCGCCCGGATCCGGATGGCCCGAGCCGTAGAGCTCGTCGGTCCCGACGTCGGCGACCTCGAGGAACGTCCCCACGCGCGACGCCCCGTCCGAGGCGACGACCTTCGCGTCGCGCACCGGCGTGAGCCGCCCCTGCGCCGAGACGCGCCAGAAGCCCTTGTTCGTCGTCAGCAGCAGCGAGCCGTCGGGCCGCGGGACGATCGAGTTGACGTACGGCGGCGCGGCGTCGCGGTCGACGAGCGCCGAGGACCCGGAGTACGAGCCCGATCCGCCGCCGCGGCCACCGCCGCCGCCGTCCGACGAGGACCCACACCCCGCCACGACCACGGCCGCCGCGAGCAGGACGGCCGCGCGCCTCACGACGCCCCCGCCGACGCCAGCAGCCACAGCGCGAGGCTCGTGAAGCCGACCATCACCGCCAGCATCCAGTACTGCGAGCGGACCGCCAGCTGCGGCTTGTCGTAGAGCACGAGCGCCCGGTCGTGCGCGAGCGCCAGCGCCGCCACGTGGCCGAGCACCACGCAGCCGACCTGCAGGTACCAGATCGCCGACTGGCTCAGGACGGAGAAGTCGATCGCCGAGGACGCCGTCCCGAGCACGTCCCAGCCCTTGCCGAGCGGGTCGGACGCCAGGTAGACGATCGCCTGGCCGTTGAAGACGAGGAACGACAGGTAGTGCGCGAGCACGTAGACGACGGCGATCGGCACGAGCGAGTGGATGAACGCGTCGCGCAGCCGCGCCTCGGAGAAGCCGCCGCCGACGGTCCGCGCGCCCGCGATGCCCAGCCGGTAGAAGAGGCCGACGAGCAGCGTGCAGCCCACGAGCCCGACGAGCGCCGTGAGCTCCTCCGCGAGCGTCGCGCCCACCACCGCGTCGAAGCCGTCGAAGAGCGGCGGCTGCAGCGTGTCGGCCCACAGCGAGCCGCTCGAGAGCCCGTCGAAGGTCACCGTCCCGATCGCGACGACCATGAGCGCCACCATCCCGGGCACGGGGGTCACGCGCGCGAGCGCCTCGAGCGGCCGGCGCAGCCGCACCGCCCCGTCGCGCGCCTCGAAGGCCCCGATGCGCGCCACGAGCCCGAACCAGACGCCGAACGCCTCGCCGCGCGCGCTCCACGTCTCGCCGCCGAAGCGCCACGCGCCCGCGAGCTGCACCACGGTGTAGAGGACCGCCGCCCAGGCGATGACCTCGGGCTTCGAGCCGTCGGTGAGGACGAGCTCCAGGACCGTGAAGCCGAAGAGCCCGAGCGTCGCCGGCCAGAGCCCGAGCCCCTCGGGATAGGGCGCCGGGGCACCCGGCCGCACGCGGTCGACGAGCCGCCCGAGGGTCCGCCACGGGTTGAAGGCCCGGAAGACGTCGCCCAGCAGCAGCGACGCGACCACCAGGCCGACCCAGAAGACGACGTAGAAGAGGGTCGGCGCGATGTTCGCGTCGGGGCTCTGCGTCCCCGCCAGACCCGCCCAGACGACGAGCGCCAGCAGGGCGAGCCCGACCGCCTGGCACGCGACGACGACCGGCCGCGACGCGAGCGCCCGGCCGGCGGCGGTCCCGGGCGACGCCGCCCCGGGGCCCCGGCGTTCGAGCCGCGGCTCGCTCCACAGCACCGCGAGGGCGACGAACGACACCACCAGCACGAGCGCGGCGGCCCAGCCGAACAGCCACTCGGGGATCGGCAGGTCGGCGCGCTGCACGAGCCCGTGGGCCGACGCCGGCGACGGCGCGACGAGCAGCAGGGCGGGGGCGAGGAGGACAGCGAGGCGGCGGGCTCGCAAGGCGCAGGCCACCCTAGCGGCGCGCCCTTCTGGACCTTCCCACTTGACAAGGGTGAAAAGGTGTAAAACCACATGAGGATTCGCCTGTTTGCCCTGCCGGCGGTGGCGGCCGCGACGCTCGCGGTCGCCGGTTGCGGCGGCGCGTCGGACACCAAGGACTCCGGCGACGCCGGCGGCTCCGCGTCCGGCGGCTCCGGTGCCCAGCTGTCGCTCGTCGCCTACTCGACCCCGCAGGTCGTCTACGACGAGCTCATCCCCGCCTTCCAGAAGACCGAGGCGGGCGCGGGCACGCGCTTCAAGACCTCCTTCGGCGCCTCGGGCGACCAGAGCCGTGCGGTCGAGGCGGGCCTCGAGGCCGACGTCGTCTCCTTCTCCGTGGAGCCCGACATGACCCGCCTGCAGAAGGCGGGCCTGGTCGACCGGTTCCAGAAGGTCTCGACCTCCGTCGTCGCCTTCACCGTCCGCAAGGGCAACCCCAAGGGCATCAAGGGCTGGGACGACCTCCTGAAGCCCGGCGTCGAGGTCATCACGCCCAACCCGTTCATGAGCGGCGCGGCCAAGTGGAACCTCCTGGGCGCCTACGCCCACGGCGGCCTGGACTTCGTCAAGCAGCTCATCGAGGACCACGTCCCGGTGCAGCCGAAGTCCGGCCGCGAGGCGCTGCAGACCTTCACCGGCGGCGAGGGCGACGTCCTGCTCTCCTACGAGTACGAGACGGTGACCGCCCAGAAGAAGGGCGAGGACGTCGACCTGGTCGTCCCCGACGACACGCTGCAGATTGACATCCTCGGCGCGACCACCAAGGGCGCGCCGCCGGCGGCGAGGACGTTCCTGGACTACGTCGTCAGCGACGAGGGCCAGAAGCACTTCGACGCGTGGGGCTACGACCCGCCGAGCGGCCCGCAGACGAAGGTCGGCGAGCTCAAGACGATCGAGGACCTCGGTGGCTGGTCGAAGGTCAACGACGCGCTCTTCGACCCCGAGAAGGGCTCCATCGCGAAGATCGAGGAGGACGCGGGGGTGTCCACCGCCAAGTGAGCGTCTCCGCGCTGCCCGCCCAGGGCGCCAGTCGTTCGTCGGTCCCCAGGCCGGGCGCTCGCGCGCTCGGCCTGGGTGTCGTCACGCTGTGGCTCAGCATCCTCGTGCTGCTGCCGCTCGCGGCCGTCGTCGTGCGCTCCGCCGACGGCGGTCTGCAGGCGTTCTGGGACTCGGTCTCGGCCCGCCAGGCCGTCTCGGCCCTCGAGTTCACGCTCCTCATCTCCCTGGCGGTCGCGGCGATCAACGCGGTGCTCGGGACGCTCATCGCCTGGGTCCTCGTCCGTGACGACTTCCGCGGCAAGCGGCTGGTCGACACGCTGATCGACCTGCCGTTCGCGCTGCCGACGATCGTCGCCGGCCTGACGCTCATGGCGCTCTACGGCGGCGAGGTCGCCTTCACGCGATGGTCGGTGCTCCTCGCCCTGGCCTTCGTGACGCTGCCGTTCGTGGTCCGCGCCGTCCAGCCCGTGCTGCGCGAGCTCGACCGCGAGATGGAGGAGGCGGCCGCGTCGCTGGGCGCCTCGCCGCTGACGACGTTCCGCCGCGTGGTGCTCCCGAACCTCGCGCCCGCGATCTTCTCCGGCGCGGCGCTGGCCTTCGCCCGCGCGGTCGGCGAGTTCGGCTCCGTGGTGCTCATCAGCGGCAGCAAGCCGTTCGACACGCAGGTGGCCTCGGTCTACGTCTTCAAGCAGATCGAGTCCGACAACGCGACGGGCGCGGCGGCGGTCTCCGTCGTCCTGCTCGTCCTGTCGCTCGTCGTCCTGCTCGGCCTGCGGATCCTCGAGCGCCGGAGCGGCACGTGAGGATCGCGCTGCGCACCGTCGCGCTCGGCTACCTCGCCGCGCTGCTCGTCGTCCCCGTCGGCTACATCGTCTTCAAGACGTTCGAGCCCGGGGTGGGCGAGGTCTACGACTCGGTCACCACGCCCGCCGCGATCAGCGCCTTCTGGCTGACGATCCAGGTCGCGGTGATCGCCGTCGTCCTCAACGTCGTGCTCGGCGTGGCGACCGCGTTGCTGCTCGTCCGCGGCCGGCTCAAGCCCGCGGTCCGCGTGGTGCTCGACGCGGTCATCGACCTGCCCTTCGCGATCTCCCCGGTCGTGGTCGGCCTGTCGCTCGTCCTGCTCTACGGGCGCGACGGCTGGCTGGCCGACCTGCCCTTCCAGGTGCTCTTCTCGTTCCCGGGCATCGTGCTCGCGACGACCTTCGTCTGCCTGCCGTTCGTGGTGCGCGAGGTCGTCCCGGTCCTGCGCGAGGTGGGCGACGAGCAGGAGCAGGCGGCGGCCACGCTCGGCGCGACGCGCTGGCAGACGCTGTGGCGGATCACGCTGCCGTCGATCCGCTGGGGCGTCGCGTACGGCGTCGTCCTGTCGACCGCCCGGGCCATCGGCGAGTTCGGGGCGGTGAGCGTCGTCTCCGGCCACATCTCGGGCGAGACCGAGACGCTCACGCTCCTCGTCGAGAAGCGCTTCCAGAACTTCGACCTCGCCGGGGCCTACGCCGCCTCGGCGCTCCTCGCCGTCATCGCCGTGGCGACGCTGCTGGTGATGACGCTCCTCGGCAACCGGAGGGACCGCGCATGATCCAGGCCACCGGCATCACCAAGCGCTACGGCGACTTCACCGCGCTGCACGGCGTCGACGTGGAGATCCCGTCGGGCTCGCTCACCGCGTTGCTGGGGCCGTCGGGCTCGGGCAAGTCGACGCTCCTGCGCGTCATCGCGGGGCTCGAGGTGCCCGACGAGGGGACGGTCGTCCTCGACGGCCAGGACGTCACCCGCGTGCCGACCCAGCAGCGCGGCATCGGCTTCGTCTTCCAGCACTACGCGGCGTTCAAGCACCTCTCCGTGCGCGACAACATCGCCTTCGGCCTGCAGGTGCGCAAGCGCCCGAAGGCCGAGGTCAAGGAGAAGGTCGACGAGCTGCTGCGGGTGGTCGGCCTGACGAACTACCAGGAACGCCGCCCGGCGCAGCTCAGCGGCGGTCAGCGCCAGCGCATGGCCCTCGCCCGCGCCCTGGCGATCGAACCGTCGGTGCTCCTGCTCGACGAGCCCTTCGGCGCGCTGGACGCCAACGTGCGCGCGGAGCTGCGGGCGTGGCTGCGCCGGCTGCACGACGAGGTCCACGTCACGACCGTCCTGGTCACCCACGACCAGGAGGAGGCGATGGACGTCGCCGACCGCCTCGTGGTCCTCGATGCGGGCGCCGTGCAGCAGGTCGGCGCGCCGCGCGACCTCTACGACGCGCCGGCCAACGACTTCGTGCTGGGGTTCCTCGGCGACACGACGAAGGTCGGCGGGCGCACCGTGCGCCCGCACGACGTCGAGGTCACGGTCGACCCGGTCGACGGCGGCGTCGAGGCGATGGTCACGCGCGTCGTGCACCTCGGCTTCGAGGTCCGCCTCGAGCTCGTCACGCGTGACGGCGAGGAGGCGCGGGCGCAGCTGTCGCGCCACGACGCCCTGGCCCTGGAGCTGGCGCAGGGCGACGTGGTGCACGTGCGCCCGCAGGGCGCGCCGGTGGCGGTCTAGCCGGCGGCGTCCGGGTCCCCGGTCACCCTGCGGCGTCCGGGTCCCCGGTCATCCTGCGGCGTCCGGGTCCCCGGTCACCCTGCGGCGTCCGGGTCCCCGGTCATCCTGCGGCGTCCGGGTCCCCGGTCACCCTGCGGCGTCGGGGTTCCCGGTAGACGCCTCGCGGTCGGCCTCCTTGCCCGAGGACGGGCTCGGGGCGTCCTCGTCGTCGACGTTGCGCTCGGGCCCGGTGCGGGTCCCCTCGCTGGGCGCCGAGCCCTGCTCCTGGGACTCCGGGTAGCCGCTCGAGCCGGTCTGCTGCTCGCGCGGGTCCTCGGTGTGGTCGGGGTCGGGGCGCTCAGGGGGCGGGGAGGACTCCATGGCCACCTCCTACCCTGTCGCGCGGATGAGGCGACGGCCGACGTGGGCGGGGCTGCGCGCCGGGTTGGCGCTGCTGGCGGTGCTCGCCCTGTGCCTGCTCGGGGGGCGGATGGCGCTGGGCGGCTTCTCGGTGCAGCGCGACCTGTCGGTCGCCTCGGTCTCGGTCGGCACCGACGCCTTCCACGACGGCGCCCTGGACCTCTACGTGCCGCTCGTCGACTGGGGCGTGCGCTTCCCGGGCGTGCGGCTGCCGGTCCGCCTGAAGGTGGACGTGCGCGCCGTCGACCGCGACGCGGCGGCACGCATCGCCCAGGGCGGCGAGCTGCCGGTGCGCGAGCTGCGCGAGGAGGCGACCGACGCGATCGCCTCCTACATCCGCCTCACGGTGCTCGTCGTCGCCGGTGCGTCCCTGGCCCTCGGCCTGCTCGGCGCCCTGGCGCTGCGCTCGCGGTCGGTCGCGCCGGTCCGGCGGCTCATCGCCACGGCGGTCCTGGGCGCGGTGGCGTGCGGCGGCCTCGTCGTGTGGGGCCTGCCGCCGCGCGGCGCGCTCGACGACCCGACGTACTACGCCCGCGGGCCGGACATCCCGGTCGCGCTGCGCGCCCTCCAGGGCGCGACGCAGTCCGCCGACCGCCTGGAGGAGGAGCTCGACGGCCAGCTCGTCGGCCTCGCCCAGCTGGTCGAGGACCCGGCACGCCGGCCCGCCCTGCGCGGGCTACCGCGGCTGGTGGCCGCCTCCGACCTCCACAACAACGTCCTGGCGATCCCGGCGCTCGAACGCGCCGCCGCCGGGCGGCCCGTCCTGTTCGCGGGCGACCTGACCGACCGCGGCTCGCCGCTCGAGGGCCAGCTCGTCGAGCGCGTCGTCCACGTCGGCGAGCCGTTCGTCTTCGTCGCGGGCAACCACGACTCCGACGCGCTGGAGCGCCGGCTCGCGCGCGCCGGCGCGATCGTCCTGCGCCGCGACGGCCAGGTGCGCGCCGACGGCTCCCGCGGGCCGGTCGTCGTCCGCGCCGCGGGACTGCGCATCGCCGGCTTCGAGAGCCCGAACGTCCGCCGGCGCGCGGGCGGCTACCGCGACGAGGGCGCCGAGGTCGACGAGGCCGAGCGCGAGGCGTTCCGCTCCTGGGTGCTCGGGCTGGCGGGCCAGGTCGACGTCGTGCTGGTCCACGAGCCGGCGCTGGTGGGCGACGCGCTCGACGTCCTGCGCGCCGACGTGACGCTGCCGCCCCTGCTCGTCGTCAGCGGCCACACGCACCAGGCGGCGGTGCGCGCCGACCGCGACGTCGTCGAGGTCAACGGCGGCTCGATCGGCGCGGGCGGGACGGGGAACCTCGGAGACGGGACCGACCTGTCGCTGGCGGTCGTCACGTTCCGCCGCGACCCGTTCGCGCCGCTGGCCGTCGACACCGTCGCGATCGACCCGGCCACGGGCGCCGCGACCGCGACGAGGGTGCGCGTCGCGTCGCATCGGGGTACGCCGCAGCCATGACCGTCCTGGCCGTCGTCGGCATCTGCATCGTCCTCCTCCTGCTCGCGTTCGTCGCGCCGCGCCTCTCGCGCCATCCCGAGCGCGGGGTGCACAAGACGATGGGCCTCGGCAGCCGCGCCGGCGGCTCGGCGCCCGGCCCGATCGGCCGCCTGCTCTCCAAGCCCTTCCGCTCCACGTCGAAGTGGGCGGCCCGCAGCGCGGGCGCCGGGCGCCGGGGCCGCGGGAAGCTGCCCGTCTAGCGCCGCAGCCGCACGCGGCGCTCGACGCGCAGGCCGCCGGGGAAGCGCACCTCGAGCCGCGCGGTGCGCACGCCGCGCGCCGCGCGCCCGAGCCGGACCGTCACCTGCGTCGCCACCCGCGCGCGGAGCTTGCGCTTCGCGACGGCCAGGACGCGCCTGCCCGATCGCAGGCGCAGCTGCGCCGTCCCCGCGCGCTTCGTGCGCAGCCGCACCACGACGCCGCGCGCGGTGCGCCGCACGCCGAGGACCGCCGACGCCCCCGTCAGGTCCAGCCGCGCGCCCCTCGTGGGGACGGTGGCCTGCTGCCCGAGCGTCAGGGCCGGGGCCGCGGGAGGCGACGGCGGCAGGGCGGCGGGCGGCTCGCCGCGGTCGGCGGTGGGCGCCGGCGGCACCGGCGTCAGCACCGGCGGCTCGGGCAGCGGCTGCCCGCCCGCGGGAGGCTCGCCGCCGGGCTCCTGCGGCTGCTCGGGCGACGGGGACCGGAACCCGGCGACGGTGCGCTCCATCAGCGCCGCGACCTTCCCGCCGAGGTCGATGAGCCCGGCGTCGGACGCGCCGCCGTGGACGTAGGGCCGGTCACCCACCGGCACGACCTGGACCGCGACGTCCGCGGCCGGGTCCGTGCGGCGCATCGCGTCGCGGAAGCCCGTGGCCTGCTGGCGGGGGATGAGGTGGTCGAGGGCCGAGAGGGCGAGCAGCACCCGCGCCCGGATTCGCGACGGGTCGGGCGAGAAGTGCGCGAGGTTGTCGGCGCCGAAGACCGAGGCCGCGATGTTGGCGACCCAGCGCGGGCCGGCCTCCTGGCCCGGGACGTCCTGCCCCGCGGCGCGCTGGGCGCCGATCGCGGCGAGGTCGGTGGGCGCGCCGTGCGCGACGACGCAGTCCACGGACGCCGGGCGGGCGCTCGCCGCCAGCAGCGCCAGCTGCCCGCCGGCCGAGGCGCCCGAGACGCAGAGCGGGAGGTCCGGGTAGGCGGCCTTGATGCGGTCGACGAACCACAGGACGTCCGTGGCCGACGCGCCGCAGGCGCGGTAGCTCGCGGCGATCGTCCGCCACCCGGCGGCGCGCCACTGGGCGGTCTCCGGGCGCAGCTCGTCCATGATCCCCTCGCCGACCAGGGTCCAGCTGCCGCCGTGCAGGACCAGCGCCACGCCCTTGGCCGGACCCGCCGGCTCACCTCCCTCGCTGGGCGCCGGACCCGGACCGAGCGGGTTGGCCACGAGCCCGGGCGGCACCGGCTGCGTCCGGGGGGTGGGGGCGGCGGCGCAGAGGCTGTCGGGCCAGCCGGTGTTCGTCCCGCCGACCTCGCCGCCCGCGACCGGGACGCCCTGCAGGCCGGAGGCGGCGATCCACGCGCGGGCGCGGTCCTCGTCGGCGGGGCGGGCCACCGGCAGGGCGGCGTCGCGCACGCTCCCCGCCGGCCACGACGAGGCGACCGGGCGCCACCCCTCGGGGCGCCAGCGCTGCACCTCGCTGCGCCCGGCGGCCCAGCCCCAGGCGCCGTCGGGCAGGCGGAAGCCGAACCCCTCCGGCGGCGTCTCAGCCTCGACGACGCCGGTCTGGCCGGTCAGGTCGACCGCCCGGTTGGCGCAGCGCGACGCCGGCGGCTGGCCGTCGAGGTGGACCTCGGCGCACGTCCGCAGCCGGTAGCTGATGCCGGCCGGCAGCTGCACGGTGGTCGACGGGACCTCCACCGTGACGCCGTCGCCCTGGACGTCGACGAGCGTCCGCACGGTGCCCGACGCGCCCGCGCCGGAGACCGGCAGGTCCTTCGTGGACGCCGCCGCGCACGCCGGGACGGCGGCGAGCACCGCCGCCGCGAGGGCCAGCACCCGGGTGGGGCGGTGCGACACGACGACGCACAGTAGTCCTGACCAATGGGCAGTGGAACTGCCCGGACGGGCGGTCCTAGTCCTCGAAGGGCAGGTGCCGGCGGACGTCGACGAGCTCGAGCGCCGCGGCGACCTGGCCGTGGGCGCCGCGCAGGACGAGCCGGCCGTCGGCCTTGCGATGGCCGTCGAGCAGGACGCTCATGCCGCGCGAGTCGATGAACGTGCAGCCCTCGAGGTCGACCAGGACCGGATGGTCGCCACCGTCGAGGGCCTCGGTGAGGGCGCGGCGCAGCGGCTCCTCCGCGGCGAGGTCGAGCGGGCCGGCGACGTGCAGGACCATGCGCGCGCCGTCGTCGCGGCGCTGCACGCGGAAGGGCTCGGGGCGCAGCGTGTCCATCATGCTCTCGGTACGTGGTGGGCGCCCCCTCGGATGACGGCCGCAGGCCGCCCGTGTCAGAGCAGGCCGGCCAGCGACCCGGCCCGCTCGGCCAGGTCGAACAGCGGCTGGGGCACCACGCCGAGGACGAGCGTCGCCGCCCCGGCGAGGCCGGCGACGGCGAGGACCTCCCAGCCCGCCGGACGCGGGTCGGCGACCGGGTCGGCACCCGCCAGCACCGGCGTGCCGGGGGCGGCGCCGGGCGCGGGCTCCGGGCGGGTCCACATCGCGGCGATGACCTTGAGGTAGTAGGCCAGCGAGATCATCGACCCGACGACGATGACGATGCCCAGCCAGGCGTAGTCGCCGTCGACCGCCGCCTCGATGAGGAAGAACTTGCCGATGAAGCCGGCCGTGGCCGGGATGCCGGCGAGGCCGAGCATCGCCAGGGTCATGGCCCACCCGAGGACGGGGCGCTCGGCCATCAGACCACGCACCGAGGCGATGGAGTCGCCCAGGCCGGTCTCGCGCTCGCGGGCGACGATGACGCCGAACGCCGCGAGGTTCATCACGAGGTAGACCGCGAGGTAGAACATCGTCGCGCGCACGCCGAGCTGCGTCGAGACGACGACGCCGGCGAGCATGTAGCCCGCCTGCGCCACCGACGACCAGGCCAGCAGGCGCTTGAGCGAGCTCTGGCCCAGGGCGCCGACGTTGCCGACGATGATCGTGATCGTCGCGAGCGCGGCGAGGACCGGGCCCCAGGTGATCTGGGCGTCGACCAGCGCGACGTCGAAGAGGCGCAGCATCACGGCGAAGGCGGCGGCCTTCGTCGCCGTGGCCATGAACGCGGTGACCGGCGTCGGGGCGCCCTCGTACACGTCGGGCGTCCACTGGTGGAACGGCGCGACCGAGGCCTTGAAGCCCAGGCCGACGACGCTGAGCGCGATGCCGGTCAGCAGCAGCTCGTCGGTCGCCAGGCCGCCCTGGTCACGCAGCGCGGTGGCGATCTGCGTGAAGTCCGTGTGGCCCGCGGCGCCGTAGATGAACGCCAGGCCGTAGAGCAGCGTCGCCGAGCCGACGGAGCCGACGATCAGGTACTTCAGGCCCGACTCCAGCGACGAGGCGCGCCGCATCTCCGTCGCGCACAGGACGTAGAGCGGGATCGACAGCAGCTCGAGCCCGAGGAAGAGCGTGACGAGGTTGGTCGAGCCGGCGAGGACGAGCATGCCGGCGGCGCTCGTGAGCATGAGCGCGTGGAACTCGCCGTGGGCCGACTCCCGCGGCGCGACGGCGCGCCACGACAGCAGGACCGACGCCATGCCCGCGACGCAGACGATGAAGAGCGCCATCAGCGTGAGCTCGTCCATGCGCATGGCGCGCTCGATGAGGTCGCCGTCCTCGCCCCAGCGCCAGACGCCGAGGCCCAGCGCCGTCGCGAAGCCGGCGAAGGACAGGAACGGCACGGCCTGCTCGCGCATCGGCCGGCTGCGCAGCAGGCCGAGCAGCAGGACGACGACGGCCGCGCCGAGCAGCGCGACGAGGGGCGACAGGTTCGCCCAGTCGATGGACGGGCCGTCCTTCACGGCGCCGGCACCTCCTCCTGCGGGACCTGGCTCGGATCCACCGGCTGGCCCGTGTTCGGGTCGATCTGGATCGGCTGGCCGGTCTGGGGGTCGATCGGCTGGCCCGTCTGCGGGTCGATCTGGATCGGCTGCTGCTGGGTCTCGGGCGCGACCTGCGCGGCCGGGGGCGGCGGCGGGTCGATGATCTGGGCCGCGGGCTTGACGGCCTGCGTGACCGCCGCCTCGCCCTTCTCCAGGGCGATCTGCGGGTAGAGCGCGAGCGCCAGGATGCAGAGCACCAGCGGGACGAGGATGACCGCGTCGCGGGCGCCCAGGTCGCGCGACTGGACCTCGGCACCGACGCGGTTGTGCATCGCCCGGATGAAGAGCCGCAGCGTGTACACCGAGGCGAGGGCGACGCCGGTCGAGGCGACGATCGCGATCACGAGCTTGGCCTTGAAGACGCCCAGCAGGATCAGGAACTCGCCTGCGAAGTTCGAGGAGCCGGGGATCGCGAGGTTCGCGAGCCCCACCACGAGGAAGAGCGCCGCGAGGACCGGCGCCCTGAAGGCGATGCCGCCCATGTCGCGCACGTCCTCGGAGCCTGCGGCACGCTCGGCCAGCAGCGCGAGGACCACGAAGGCCGGCGCCACGACGATGCCGTGGTTGACCGACTGCAGGATCGCGCCCTGCGCGCCCTCGTCGTTGAGGGCGAAGACGCCGAGGACGATGAAGCCCAGCTGCGCGATCGACGAGTAGCCGAGCACGAGGCGGGCGTCGGTCGTCGTGAACGCCATGACCGACCCGTAGAGGATCGAGGCCAGGGCCAGCAGGAGCATGAGCTCCTGGAAGTGCACGGAGGCGTCGGGGAAGAACGGGACGACGACGCGCAGGAAGCCGTAGGCCGCGACCTTGCTCAGCACACCGGAGAAGACGGCGAGCACCGGCAGCGGCATCGCGCGGTAGCCGTCGGGCATCCAGCCGTGGAACGGGAAGGCCGGCATCTTCACCAGGAACGCCGCGGCGAAGCACAGGAAGATCCACTGCTGCGAGCCCTCCGACAGCGCGCCGCCGGACAGGTCGGCGAAGAGGAAGCTGACGTCGGTGCCCTTGGCGTCCGCGGTCAGGACGCCCGTGGCGATCGCCGCGGTGAGCATCAGCAGCGAGCCGACGAGGGTGTAGATGAAGAGCTTCGTGACGGCCTTGACCGGCTCGCGGTCCTCGCGGCCCCACACGTAGGTGAGGAAGAGGAACGGCACGAGCATCAGGTCGAAGAAGACGACGAACAGCGCGAGGTCCTGGGCCATCAGCGCGCCGAGCACGCCGGTGTGGGCCAGGCCGAGCATCAGGAAGAACTGGCGGGGGCGCTCCCACTCCTTGAACGCCGCCCACAGCGTCGAGGCCGTGAAGAGCACGGTCGCCAGGAGGATGAGGAAGAGGTTCAGGCCGTCGATGCCGAGCGCGTAGTGGACGCCCAGCGAGCGGATCCACGTCTCGTCGGTGACGTACTGCAGACCGGCGCCGCGCTCGAAGTCGGCCACGGCGACGATCGCGTAGACCAGCGCGAGGGCCGAGCCCAGGACGGCGCCCAGGCGCGCGGCCGCGCCGGTGAGCAGCGCGCCCAGCAGCGCCCCGCCGAGGGGCAGCCAGAGCAGGATGCTGAGGTGGATCGTCACGAGGCCTGGAGGAGGAAGTACAGGGCGACGACCGCGACGCCGACGAGCAGCAGGCCCGCGTAGGCGCGCAGGAAGCCCGACTGGACGGCCCGCACCGCGGCGGAGCCCGCGCGGACCAGGCCCGACGTGCCGCCGACAAGCGTCGCGTTGACGACGACCCGCTCGAAGGTCTGCTGGCCGAAGCGCCCGATCCACGCGACGGGCCGCACGACCAGCAGGTCGATCGCCTCGTCGAAGTACCACTTGTTGACGAAGAGCCGGTGCAGCGGCGCGAAGCGCTCGCGGGCGCGCACGGCGATCGCCGGGTTCACGACCCAGATGCGGTAGGCGATGAAGATGCCCAGCAGGCCCATCGCGGCGCCGAGCACGAGGCCGAAGGTGATCAGGCCGTCGCTCGGGTGGCGCTCGAACAGGGCGCTGTCGTGGAAGGCCGGGTGCAGGAAGGACTCGAGCGCGTGGGTCGTCCACGGCACCTGCAGGAAGCCGCCGACGACCGCGAGCACGGCGAGCACGCCCATGGCGAGCTTCATCGGGACCCGCTGCTCGGCGATGTGGTGCTCGCTGCCGGGGAAGCCGACCTCGGTGTCCTCGACCTCGCCGGTGGCGGGGTTCGTGTGGACCTCGGCGTGGTGCAGGTGCCCGCCCTCGAGCTCCTTGGCCTCCGCGACGGGCTCGCCGTGGAAGGCGCGGAAGATCATCCGCCACGTGTAGACGGCGGTCAGCAGCGCGGCGAGGTAGCCCGCGACGTACAGCGCCCAGAACCAGCCGCCGCGGTCGCCGACCATCAGCAGGATCTCGTCCTTGGAGAAGAAGCCCGAGAACGGCGGGACGCCGGCCAGCGCGAGGCCGCCGATGACGAAGCAGCCGTAGGTGAACGGCATCGCCTTGCGGAAGCCGCCCATCTTGTCGAGGTCCTGCGTGCCGGCCATCGCGCTGATGACCGAGCCGGCCGCCATGAACAGCAGCGCCTTGAAGAAGGCGTGCGTCATGAGGTGGAACATCCCGGCGAAGTACGCGCCGGCGCCCGCGGCCATGACCATGTAGCCGATCTGCGACATCGTCGAGTAGGCGATGACGCGCTTGAGGTCGGTGACGACCAGGCCGATCGTGCCGGCGACGACGAGCGTCACGCAGCCCACGACGGCGGCGACGTCGGCCGCGGCGGGCGCCTGCTCGAAGAGCGGGTGCATGCGGCAGATGAGGTAGACGCCGGCCGTGACCATCGTCGCCGCGTGGATGAGCGCGGAGACCGGGGTCGGGCCCTCCATGGCGTCCGGCAGCCAGGTGTGCAGCGGGATCTGCGCCGACTTGGCGAAGGCGCCGACCAGCAGCAGGATGCAGCCGGCGACGAGGTCGCCGTCGTTGCGCGCGAAGTCCTCCTTGACGCCCTCGAACGTGCCGAGGAAGTCGAGCGTCCCGGAGTGCTTGAAGATGAAGTACGTCCCCAGGACGAGGCCGATGTCCCCGACGACGTTGATGACGAAGGCCTTGATGCCCGCGCTGGTCGCGGTGGTCCGGCGGTACCAGAACGAGATGAGCAGGTACGAGGCCGCGCCGACGAACGCCCAGCCCACGATGAGCAGGAAGAAGTTCGCCGCCAGGACCAGCAGCAGCATCGAGAAGACGAAGAAGTTGAGGTACGCGAAGAACCGCGCGTAGCCCTGGTCGCTGACCATGTACGCCGTCGAGTACAGGTGGATGAGCGTCGAGACGCCCGCGACCACCAGCACCATCAGGACGCTCAGCGGGTCGACGAGGATCGCGAGCTTCGCGTCGATCCCCGCGGTGACGGCGTAGTCCCAGCCGACCGAGACGAGCTGGCGGGCCTCCTCGTCGCGGTCCTGCAGGTCGACGAACGCCAGCACGCCGGCGACGAACGACACGAGGATCGCCAGCGTCCCGAGCGCGCCGACGGCCTTGAGCGGCAGGGCGCGCCCGAAGAGGGCGATCAGCAGGCAGCCCACCAGGGGGCTGAGGAGGACGATCCAACCGGCGGTGGTGGCGGACATGGGCTAGCCGTGCAGCTCCCGGAGCTCGTCGACGTCGATCGGCAGCCGGCGCCGGAAGATCGCCACGACGAGCCCGAGGCCGATGCAGACCTCGCAGGCGGCCACGACCATCACGATGATCGCGAACACCTGGCCGTCGCCGTTGCCGTGCATGCGGCTGAACGCGATGAGCGCCAGGTTCGCCGCGTTGAGCATGAGCTCGAGGCAGAGCAGGACGACGAGCGGGTTGCGCCGCAGCAGGACGCCGGCGGCGCCGATGCAGAAGACGAGGGCCGAGACGACCAGGTACCAGCCGATGGCCATCTAGCCCTGGTCCTCCGGCGACGAGCTGGCTCCGGTGCCGGCGGCCGTAGAGACGCGGTCCCCGCGCGTGCCGGTCTCGCCGGCGCCCATGGCCTCGGCGTCGTGGACGCCGGTCGGTGCGCTGACGGGCTGGTCGATCAGGCCACGGACGCCCTCGCGCATCGTGCCGGTGCCGGCGGGGCGCAGCGCCTCGCGGAAGGACACGGCGCGCTCGTCGTCCGTGGTGATCCCGCCGCGGCGGCGGGCGAGGACGACGGCGCCGACGGCCGCGATGAGCAGCAGGAACGACGCGAGCTCGAAGGGCAGCAGGAAGCGGGTGAGCAGCAGCTCGCCGATCTGCTCGGGCGAGCCGAAGCCGGCCTCGTAGGGGGCGCCCTCGCCGTCGATCGCCTTCAGGCCGGAGCCGAGGGTGGCGATGGCCAGCTCGACGAACAGCAGGGCGGCGGCCAGGAAGGCGAAGGCGCGCACCTGCGTCTTGTTCGGATGGCGCACGGGTGACGCGTCGCCGCCGACGTAGGCGACGACGAAGACGTAGAGCACCATGACCGCGCCGGCGTACACGACGACCTGGGCGGCCGCCACGAACTCCGCGCGCAGCAGCAGGAACAGCGCCGCCAGCGACAGGAGGTGGAAGACGAGCGCCAGGACGGCGTAGAAGGCGTTGCGCAGTGAGGCGACGCCGACGGCGCCGGCGACGGCGCCGATGCCGGCGATGAAGAACAGGACCTCAGCCATGCGACGGCTCTGCAACCTACCCGACGAAGGGCGCTGGGGACCGTCCGCCCGCGGTCGTCAGCACGCTTGCAACAGCGGCTACGAGAGCGTCGTCGGCGGGCGCTCCCCGCACGGCGACGCGCACGTGGTCCGCCCCGAGACCGGGGAACGTCCACGCGGGGCGCACCGCGACGCCGTGCTCCTGCTTGAGCCGCTGCACCGCCCGGCGGGCGTCGGGCAGCTCCAGCAGCAGGAAGTTCGCGGCGCCGGCGTGGACGCGGACGCCGGCGATGGACTCGAGGCGGCCGACGAGCTCCCGGCGGGCCAGGGCGGTCTGCGCGGCGATCGCGTGGGCGTGCTCGGGGTGGCCCATGGCCGCCTCGATCGCCGCGAGGGCCAGCGCGTTGACCGACCAGGCCGGGCGGCGCCGGCGCAGGCGCGCGGCGAGCTCGGGGGGCGCGAGGAGGTAGCCGGCGCGGATCCCCGGGATGCCGAGGAGCTTCGTGAGGCTGCGCAGGACCACGAGGCCGGGGGTCGTCGTGTCCTGCGCCAGCGTCTCGGGCTCGCCGGCGACGAAGTCCATGAACGCCTCGTCGACGACGAGCGTGCGGCCGGGGCGGGCGAGGCGGCGGACGGCCGCGGCGGGGTGCAGCACGCCGGTCGGGTTGGTCGGGTTGCCCAGGACGACCAGGTCGGCGTCGGCGGGCACGACGTCGGGCCGGTCCTCGAGGTGCCACGGCTCGGCGAGCGTGGCGCGCGCGGTGCGCATCGTGCGCTCGGGCTCGGAGAACTGCGGGTGGACCGCGACGGGGCGAGCGGGCTGCAGCACGTCGGCGAGCAGGCCGAACCCCTGGGCCGCGCCGTTGAGCAGGACGACCTCCTCGGGCGCACGACCGTGGCGCTCGGCGACGGCGGCGACCGCGCGGGTCTCGTCGGGGTAGGCGGCGGCGTCGTGGTCCAGCGCGTGCTGGAGGGCGGCGCGCAGCCAGGGCGGCGGGGCCGCGGCGACGACGTTCACCGCGAAGTCGTGGCGCGCGCCGCGGGCGTGGACGTCGCCGTGGACGTCGGGCTCGTCGGCGCTCATGGGAGGGGGAGTGCCCGGCCGGCGACGACGAGGACCGCCGCGTCGGCCGCGGCGGACAGCGCCTGGGCGGCATCGCCGACGGCGTCGAGCCAGCGCCGGGTCCCGGGGTCGGGCGGGACGGGGCCCCAGCCCGCCTCCTCGGCGACGACGATCGTGGCCCCGGGGCGCTGCCGGGCGAGGTCGGCGAGCGCGCGGACGTCGGCGCCGAAGCCCGACACCGCCTCGTGCGCGGCGCCGTGCTCGCTGTCGGCCTCGAGCGCGCCGGCGCGCCACAGGACCTCCGAGGCCCAGGTGCCGAGCGAGTCGACGAGGACGGTGGCGGTGGGCGGCGCGTCGCGCACGGCGCCGAGGACGTCGGGCTGCTCGACGGTCTGCCAGGTCGCGGGGCGGCGCAGCTGGTGCGCGGCGACGCGGGCGTGCATCTCCGGGTCGTCGGCCGTCAGCGGCGCGACGTAGACCACGTCGCCGCCGGCCTGGGCGGCGAGCCGCTCGGCGTGGGCGGACTTGCCCGAGCGCCGGGCGCCGAGGACGAGCGTCAGCGCCATCGCGCGGCTCCGGCGACGCAGGCGGCGGCGAGGACGAGCTGCGTGCCGGCGCTGAGGCGCACGGCGCGGCGCAGGGCGTCGACGTCGGGGCGCGGGCCGTCGCCGATGCGCGGGCGCTCCTCGACGACCTCGCCGTAGACGTTCGTCCCGCCGAGGGTGACGCGAAGCGCGCCGGCGAACGCCGCCTCGGCCTGGCCGGCGTTCGGGCTCGGGTGCCGGCCGCCGTCGCGGCGCCAGACCCGGACGGCGCGCCCGGCGTCCTCGCCGGTGAGGGCGGCGGCGACGACGGTGGCCGCGGCGGTGGCCCGGGAGACCGGGAGGTTCAGGAGGTCGTCGAGGCGCGCGGAGGCCCAGCCGAACTCGGCGTGGCGCGCGTCCTTGTAGCCGACCATGGAGTCCAGCGTGTCGGCCGCGCGATGGGCCACGGCGCCGGCCGGGCCCGCGAGCGCCGTCCACACGAGCGGGCCGCCGATCGCGTCCGCCGTGTTCTCGGCGAGCGACTCGAGCGCGGCGCGCACGAGCTCCGGGCCGTCGAGCGCGTCGGTCCGCCTTGCGACGAGCGAGCGGGCCAGCTCGCGGGCGCCGTCGAGGTCCCCGGCCTCGACGAGGTCGGCCATGCGGGCGGCGATGCGGCGCAGGGTCGTGCCGCCCAGGGCGGTCCAAGCGGCGGCGGCGGTCAGCACGACGGTGCGGGCGCGGCCGCCGCGGCGCTCCAGCCGGCGGGCCATGAGCGTCGGCGGCAGGACCAGCGCCGCGGCGTACAGCGCGCCGGCGGGCTTCGAGGGCCGGTGCAGGGCGCGTTCGGCGCGGGCGGCGAGCTGGCCGAAGCCCGCGACGGGGTGCAGGCGGGCGGGGTCGCCCGCGGCGGCGTCGAGCGCGACGGCGAGGACGAGGCCCGCGCTACGCGGCATGGGAGGGACCGTCGACGCCGGCCTCCTCGAAGGTGGCCATCTCGCGGTGCAGGCGCCCGGCCTGCTCGACGAGCGACAGGGCGAGCGCGGCGCCGCTGCCCTCGCCCAGGCGCAGGCGCAGGTCGAGCAGCGGCTCGAGGCCGAGCTCGGCGAGCACGTCGCCGTGGGCGGGCTCGGCGGAGCGGTGGCCCGCGACGAGCCACTCGCGGCAGGCGGGGCGCAGGGCGACGGCGACGAGCGCGGCGACGCCGGTGGCGAAGCCGTCCAGCAGGACGGGGACGCGGCGGTCGTGCGCGGCGTGGATCGCACCGACGAGGCCGGCGAGCTCGAGGCCGCCGACGCCGGCGAGGGCGCGCAGCGGGTCGCGGTCCTGCGCGCCGTGGCGGTCGAGCATCGCCTGCACGGCGGCGCGCTTGCGGGCCAGGCCCTGGGCGTCGAGCCCGGTGCCGCGTCCGACGGCGCGCTCGACCGGCGTGCCGGTCAGGGCGCACAGCAGCGCGGCGGCGGTGGCGGTGTTGCCGATGCCGATCTCGCCGACGACGAGGCAGTCCGCGCCGGTGTCGTCGAGCAGGCCGCTCGCGAGGCGCGCGCCCGCGGCCATCGCCTGACGGGCCTCGCCGGCGGTCATCGCCGGCTCGCGCGTGGCGTCCCGCGTCCCCGCGGCGACGCGGGCGTCGGCGCAGCCGTCCGGGGTGCCGTCGCGCAGCCCGAGGTCGGCCACGACGGCGCGCTCGCCGCGGGCGCGGGCCAGCACGCCGACGGCGGTCTCGCCGCGGGCGGCGGCCTCGGCGACCTGGGCGGAGACGCGGGCGCCGAAGAGGCTCGTGCCGCGGGCGTCGGTGTGGCCGTGGTCGGCGGCGAGGACGAGGTGCGCGGCGGTCAGCGGCGCCGGCGGCGGCGCGCCGGTGGCCGCGGCCCAGCGCTCGACGACGTCCTCGAGCGCGCCGAGCGAGCCGACGGGCTTGACGAGCTGGTCGGCGCGGTCGCGCACGGCGGTGCGGGCGCGTGCGTCGGCGGCCGGGCCGGCGCCGAGCGGCGCGGCGGGGTCGTCGTCGCCGGCGGGCCAGCGCTCCTCGAGCACGACGGCGTCCAGCGGCGCGCGGCTCGCCCAGCCGGCGCGCTCGAGGCCGGGGCGCACGGGACGCTCGTCGGGCCAGCCGACGCAGAGCCAGGCGACGGGGTCGACCTGCGGCGGGATGCCGAGGACGTCGCGCAGGTCGTCGGGGCGGTAGAAGCTCACCCAGCCGACGCCGAGCCCCTCGGCGCGCGCGGTCAGCCAGAGGTTCTGGATCGCGCAGGCCGTCGAGTGCAGGTCGGTCTCCGGGATCGTCCCGCGACCGAGGACCTCGGTGCCCGCGGGGGGCGGGACGCAGCAGACGGCGATGCCGACGGGCGCCTCGAGGACGCCCTCGACCTTCTGGTCCAGGAACGCGCGGGCGCGCTCGTCGAAGCGCGGGGCCTGGCGCTCGCGCTCCTTCTGGGCGATGGCGCGCACCCGCGCGCGGGTGGCCTCCGAGCGCACGACGATGAACCGCCACGGCTGGCTCAGCCCGACCGACGGCGCGCGGTGCGCCGCCTCGAGCAGGCGGCGCAGGGGGTCGTCCGGGACGGGGTCGGGGCGGAAGGCGCGGATGTCGCGCCGGCCGGCGATGACGCTCGCCAGCGCATCGCGGGTCGCGTCGTCCATCCGCCAGCCGCTGGGGTCGGCGGCGCGGTCAGCCGCGCGGGACGGGTCGACCGTCGGGTCGAGGACGGGCCGCCTCACGGCTGGGCCTCGGGCTCGAAGTACACGAGGGCGTTGACCGCGGCCACCGCCACGGCGGAGCCGCCGCGCTCGCCGCGGTTGGTGACCGCGGGCAGGCCGCTCTGGGCCAGGGCGTCCTTGGACTCCGCCGCGCCGACGAACCCGACGGGCAGCCCCACGACGAGCGCGGGGTCCGGCGGCGGGTGCTCGAGCAGCTCGAAGAGCGCGGTGGGCGCGTTGCCCACCACCCAGACCGCGCCGGGCCCGACCTCCTGCGCGGCGAGGCGCATCGCGGCTGCCGTCCGGGTGAGGCCTTCGCTCTTGGCCAGCTCGGTCGCGCGCGGGTCCGTGAGCGGCACGAGCGGGTCGCGCGACGTGATGCCGACCGCGGCCATCCGCGCGTCGCACACCACGGTCGCGCCGCCGAGCAGCGCCGCCCGCCCGCGTTCCAGCGCGGCCTCGTCGAGCACGAGCGAGTCCGCGAAGCCGAGGTCCGCCGACGCGTGGCAGACCCGCTCGGCCACCGCGCGCGACAGCGGCGGCAGGTGGCTGAGGTCGATCCGCGACCGCAGGATCCGGTAGCTCTCGGCCTCGATCGGGTGGACCTTGCGCGTCACCCGACCACCCCGTTTGCAGGCCTTTGCGAAGAAGGGGACAGTCCCCTTCTTCGCACGGCCACCGCGCAGGTGGCGTTGGCCGACCGGCGCTTGGGGACGAGGAGCTCGGCCGGGGCGGCGCTGAGGAGCGCGGCGGCTTCGGCGACCGAGGGCGTGCCGACGTGGCCGGCGACGACGGCGGAGGGGGTGGGGACGGGCACGGTGCGCAAGGTCTCGGCGGCGTGGAAGGCCAGGGGCCAGCCGCGGCGGGCGGCGGCCTCGAGCAGCCCCGGCTCGTCGGCCTTCACGTCGATGGAGGCGAGGACGTCGACGGTCTCGACCCGGGCGGCGGCGAGCGCGCCGTCGACGAGCTCCAGGAGCTCGTCGGCCGCGCAGCCGCGCGAGCACCCCACCCCGACGGCGATCACCGGCGGACCCCCGTGAGGACGACGACGGGGTTCTCGGCGGCGAGGCGGTGGCCGCCGGCCAGCGGCGCGAGGCGGCTGGCCTGCAGGAGGGTGCCGTCGGCCGCGAAGCCGCCGGCGCTGAGCTGCTCGAGCGCCGGGGTGGCGCGGTCGAGGAGCGCGAGCGTGACGACCACGGCGCGGCGCACCCGGGGGAGCGTCGCGTCCAGGATCGCCGGGAGGTCGGCGCCGCCGCCGCCGACGAAGACGACGTCCGGGTCGGGCAGGTCGGCGAGCGCGCCCGGCGCCGCACCGTGGACGAGCCGCACCGGCACGCCGTGGGCCGCGGCGTTGCGCCGCGCGAGCTCCAGGACCTCGGCGTCGCGCTCGATCCCGATCGCGGCGGCGCCGAGGCGCGCGGCCTCGACGGCCACCGAGGCGGAGTGGCAGCCGACGTCCCACAGGAGGTCGCCGGTCCCGGGCCCGAGCCGCGCGAGCGCGAGGGCCCGGACCTCGCGCTTGGTCACCATCCGCCCGCGCTGCTCGAAGGCGTCGTCGGGGAGCGCCCACGCCCCGGGCCCCGCGGCGGCGGGCGGGACGGCGCGCTTGGGCGACGGCGCGTCCGGGTCCCAGCTCAGCAGGACGTTGGGCTCGTCGGCCGCGACGTCGGTCAGCTCCTCGGGCGCGCCGAGCACGACGCGCTCGTCGGGCTCGCCGAGCCGCGAGGCGACCGCGAGCCGGCGGCCGGTCCCCGCGAGGCGCTGCGCGAACCAGGAGGGCGGCGTGCGCGGCTCGGTGAGGACGGCGACCTTCGGGTGGCGCAGCGCGGCGTGCAGCGCCGGCTCGGGCGCGCGGCCGTGGGCGGAGACGACCAGCGCGTCGTCCCACGACAGCCCGACCCGGCCGAAGGCGACGGCGACCGACGAGGGCGCCGGGCGCACGTCGAGCGTCGCGCCGCGCTCGCGCAGCGCGCGGACGATCCCGAAGAACCCCGGGTCGCCGCTGGCCAGGACCACGCGCGGGCCGTCGGCGGCCAGCAGCTCGTCGAGCGCGTCCTCCAGCGGGGCGCGCAGGACGATGCGCCGCGCGCCCTCGGGCGCCAGCGCCTCGAGCACCGCGGCGCCCCCGGCGACGACCGTGGCGGCTGCCAGGCACCCGCCACCGTCGGCCGGCAGCGCGCCGCCGTGGACGCCCAGGACGGTGACGTCGACCTCAGCCACGCGAGGCCTTGCGGTAGCGGTCGGGCCGGCCCAGGCGCCGATAGCGGTGGCCGTAGCCCGGGTCGTAGACGTGCGAGCGCCCGGCGTCCGGACCGTCGCCCAGCGCGGGGCCGACGAGCACGAGCGCCTGGGTCGTGATCTTCGCCCCGCGGACCTCCGCGGCGAGGTCCTGCAGCGCGCAGCGGATGACGACCTCGTCGGGCCACGAGGCCTTGTAGACGACGGCGCACGGGGTGTCCGGCGCGTAGCCGCCGTCGAGGAGGTCCTGCTGGAGCTCGCGCGGGCGCCGGACGCTGAGGAACAGCGCCATCGTCGTGCCGTGCGCCGCGAAGGCCTGGAGCTCCTCGTTGTCGGGCATCGAGGTGCGCGTCGGCCGGCGCGTGAAGATCAGCGACTGCGAGACCTCGGGGATCGTCAGCTCCTGGCCGAGCGCCGCGCCGGCCGCCGACACCGACGAGACGCCGGGGACGATCTCGAACGGCAGGGCGAGCCGCCGGCACGCCTCGAGCTGCTCGTGCAACGCGCCGTAGATCGTGGGGTCGCCGGACTGCAGCCGGGCGACGACGAGCCCCTGCGCCTTCGCGCGGGCGTACAGCGCGACGACCTCCTCGAGCGTGCGCTCGTCGGAGGGCACGACCTCCGCGCCGGGCCTGGCGTGCTCGCGGACCGTCTGCTCGTCGATGAGCGACCGGGCCCAGATGACGATGTCCGCCTCGCCGATGACCTTCGCCGCGCGGAGCGTCAGCAGGTCCGGCGCGCCCGGGCCGGCGCCGACGAACCAGACCTTGGCCGCGCCGCTCACGCCGCGCCCTCCGCCGGCTCGGCGACGCGCCGTCGCGCCTCGCGCGCCTGGGGCTGCCAGCGCGCGACGCGCAGGAGGTCGGGCCGCACGCCGAGCAGGCCGCGGACGATGAGCGCGGTGATCGCGCCCTCGACGACGCCCACGACCGCGTACGTGCCGATCGTCGTCGACGCGAGCCTCGTCTCGTCGAGGTCGACCGCCGCGCCGAGCACGAGCTCCGTGGTGAAGAGGCAGGCGGCGAGCACCACACAGACCCACGCCGCGACCGCGCCCGCCGCCGGCAACGGCACGAACCGCCGCAGCAGCAGGACGAGGGGGTAGCCGACGAGCGCGGGCACGAGCGCGAGGTTCACGACCCCCAGGCCGAGCGCGGTGATCCCGCCGTCGCCGAGGACGAAGGCCTGGATGACCGTCACGACGGTGACCGTCAGCGCGCCGAGCCACGGCCCGAGCAGCAGGACGGCGAGCGTCCCGCCGAGCAGGTGGCCCTGGGTGCCGGCGCCGACCGGGAAGAGCGGTGCGTCGCCGACGAGGAAGAACGCGGCGGCGAGGCCGGCCACCGGCAGGTCGCGCTCGCGTGCCTCCTCGCGGGCCTTGCGCAGGCAGAGGGCCACACCGGGCGCGGCGATGGCGGCGCCGACCACCGCGGCCTCGCCGCTGAGGAAGCCGTCAGGGATGTGCACCGAGCACCTCCTCGACGACGCCCCCGACGAGGTCGAGCGCGGCGACGCGCCCGACGACGAACGTCACGGGCGGCTTGAGCGGGCGCGGGAGCTCGGCGAGCGTCCCCCGTTCGACGACCTGCTCGGGGCGCGTGCCCGCGCTGATCGCGGCCACGGGCGTGTCCGGTGCCAGGCCGCCGTCCATCAGCGCCTGCGCGGTGCGTCGGATGCGGCCGCGGCCCGTCAGGACGACGAGCGTCCCGCCGAGCTTCGCGATCGCGTCCCAGTCGGGCGGCGTGCCGTGCTCGGGATCGTCGTTGCCGTCGACGACCGTGACCGTGACGCTGAGCTGGCGGACCATCAGCGGGATCCCCGCCGCGGCCGGTGCCCCGACCGCCGCCGTCACGCCCGGCACGACGTCGATCGCGATGCCGGCCTGCTGCAGCGCGAGCGCCTCCTCGCCGCCGCGCGAGGCCACGAACGCGTCGCCGCTCTTGAGTCGCACGACGTGCTCGTGCTTGCGGCCGAGCTCGACGAGCAGCGCGTTGACCTCGTCCTGGGACAGCGCCCGCTCGCCCCGCGCCAGGCCGACGCGATGCCGGGCAGCCGACGGCGGCGCGAGGTCGACCATGCGCTGCGCCGACGGCCGGTCGTAGACCACGCAGTCGCACGCGCGCAGCACCCGCACGGCCTTCACCGGCAGGAGGTCCGGATCGCCCGGCCCCGCACCCACGAAGGTCACCGTCACGCCGACACCTCCGGGTGGAACGTGCCAGGTACTTTCCGTCCGTCGCGGTCGGCCACGAGCCACGGGCCGGCGTCCTGCGCGGTCTCTCCGCCGACGATGAGCAGCGAGCGCATCGTCACGGCCTCGGGGTCGAGGTCGGCGAGCGTGGTGCGCACGACCGCCTCGCCCTCGCGCGCGGCGTCCGTCACGACCGCGACGGGAGCCGACCCACCGCGCGCGTCGCGCAGCAGCTCGAGCACGCGGTCCAGCTGCCAGGTGCGGGCCTTGGAGCGCGGGTTGTAGAGGCAGAGCGCGAGGCCGGACACGGCCACCGCGGCGAGCCGGCGCTCGACGGTCTCCCACGGCGTGCGGATGTCGCTGAGCGAGAGCACCGCGAAGTCGTCGGCCAGCGGCGCGCCGAGCAGCGCGGCCGCGGCCTGCGCGGCGGTCATGCCCGGGACGACGTGGACCTCGACGTCCAGCTCGGCCGCCCGCGCGAGCGTCCGCGCCGCCATGCCGTAGACGCCCGCGTCGCCGCTGGACACGAGCGCCACGCGCGCTCCGCCCCGGGCGCGCTCGAGCGCCTCGTCGGCCCGCGCCTCCTCCTCGCCCATCCGCCCGCGCACGACCTCCTGGCCGTCGCGCAGCAGGTCGGCGCACTGGTCGACGTACGCGCCGTAGCCGACGACGACCTCGGCTCGCGCGACGGCCTCGGCCGCCTGTGACGTGCGCGTCGCCGGCCCGCCCGGCCCGAGGCCCACGATGTCCAGCCGCCCGCTCACGCGCTCAGGGGGTTGAAGCCGGCCGGCAGCTCGAGGCGGTGCGCGCGCATGAAGCCCTCGTCGGCGAGCACCTCGCGCGTCGGCCCGTCGGCGACGACCTGGCCGCGGTCGAGCACGACGGCGCGTGGGCAGAGCTCGAGCGCGTAGGGCAGGTCGTGGGTGACGAGCAGCGTCGTCAGCCGCAGCGACTGCAGGACGTCGGCGAGCTCGCGCCGCGCCGCCGGGTCCAGCGCGCTCGAGGGCTCGTCGAGCACCAGGACGTCGGGGCGCATGGCCAGGACGCCCGCCACCGCGGCGCGCCGGCGCTGGCCGGCCGACAGCTGGTGCGGCGCCTTGCGGCGCACGTCGTCGTCGAGGCCGACCTGCGCGAGCGCCTCGTCGACGCGCTCGGCCAGCGCGTCGCCGCGCAGCCCGAGGTTCGCCGGGCCGAAGGCGACGTCGGCCTCGACGGTCGGCATGAACAGCTGGTCGTCGGAGTCCTGGAAGACGATCCCGACGCGGCGGCGGACCTCCTTGCGCGTCGCCTTCTCCAGGCGCACGCCGCCGACGACCACCTCGCCCTCGCCGTCCTCGATGGTCCCGTTCAGGCGCAGGACGAGCGTCGTCTTGCCCGCGCCGTTGGGCCCGAGCACCGCGACGCGCTCGCCGGGCTGCACCGACAGCGAGACGCCGCTCAGCGCCTCCGAGCCGTCGGGGTAGGCGTAGCGCAGGTCGCGCACGTCGAGGGCGGGCGGCGCGCCGGCGTCGACCGTCACCGCGACCGGCCGCAGGCCCTTGCGCGGGACGACCTCGATCGCGGGCGCCGGCTGCGGCGCGCGCGTGGCGCGGCGCCCGCGGCGCTTGCCGCGCGCCGGCCCGTCGCCGTGCGGGGTGAGGGAGATCGGCGTGCCGACCTTGTCCTCGTAGCCCGGCAGCCGCACGCGGTACGCGCACAGGTCGCAGTTCATCCGCACGTCGCCCTGCAGCGCCTCGCGGTAGCGCTCGAGCACGAGCTTGGCCAGCCGCCGGTCGGGTCCCAGGTGCCCGGCGCCGCGGACCTCGACCTCCGGGTGCCGGCGCCCCCACTCGGCGGCGCGCTCGTAGATGCGCGGCACGAGGACGCCGGTGAAGAGCAGCAGCGGTGCGACGACCACCGTCCGCGCGCCGAGCAGGCGCAGTCGCTCGCAGGCGCCCGCGACGTCGGGCTGCGCGACGCCCGCGAACGCCGGCTCGACCCAGCCCAGGCCGCGGCCGTCCTGCAGCAGGCGGGCGACCTTGAAGAGGTCGGAGGTCGCGTCGGGGTCGCTGGAGCCGCGGCCGACGAGGACGACGCCCACCTGGGACGGGTCGTCGGTGCCGATCGCCTCGCGGATGCGCTCCTCGGCGACGTCGAGCACGACCGGGTCGATCCCGAGGTCGCGGCCCATCGTGAAGCGCACGCCGGGGTGGCGGGCACGCGCCCTGGCCAGCGTGGCGGGGCCGTCGTTCTTGAGGTGGCCGGCGGCGAGCAGGACGAGCGGGACGGAGACGACGTCCCGCGGCGCGCCCGCCGAGACGAGCTTGTCGATGGCCTCGTCCACCAGCGGCTCGGCGAGCTCGATGAAGCCGAACTCGACCGGCAGGTCACCCGCCGCGTCGCGGACGTGCTGGGCCAGCGCCCAGAACTCCTCCACGCCGTCGGCGTCGCGCGTGCCGTGGCCGACGACGACGAGCGCCGGCGGGGCGGCGACGAGCTGCTCGGTCACGCCGCACCTCGCGCGAGGACGGTGGCGAGCGCCGCGACCAGCGGCAGCGGCAGGACGGCGACCCACGCGGCCAGCGGTGCGCGGGGCGAGAGCGACGACACGGGCAGCGACCCGTCGAAGCCGCGGGCGAGCATCGCGCCGTGCACGCGTTCGCCGCGCTCGAAGCAGCGGACGGCGAGCGTCCCGGCGGTCTGGCCGATCGCCCGCGCCTGCCAGAGGAAGCGCGGGTCGTCGCCCCGCGCGACGCGCGCGAGCTGCATCCGGCGCAGCTCCTCGAGCACGACCTGGAGGTAGCGGATGGCGAACGCCGCGATCGCCGTGAGCTGGCGCGGCGCCCGCAGCCGGTCGAGCCCCGCGAGGATCTCCGGCGCGGTCGTCGTCGCGGCGAGCACACCGGTGGCGAGCACCGCGAGCGTCGCCTTGCAGAGGATCCCGCCGGCGGCCAGCAGGCCCTCGTGGCGGTCCTCGGCGAAGAACGGCAGGGCCACGACGAACAGGACGAACGGCACCTCGATGACGAGGCGGCGCAGGAGGAACATCGCCTCCACGCGCGCGAGGAGCGCGACGGCGCCGAGCAGCGCCGCGTCGACGGCGAACGGCCAGAAGACGCCGTGCGGGACGAGCGCCGCGCAGACGACGAGCAGGACCGTCGCGGCGACCTTCACCTCGGGCGCCAGGCGGTGCACGACGGTCTCGACCGGCTCGGCCTCGGCGAGGTGGGCGACCGTCACAGCTTGCCCCCGCGCACGCCGTCGCGGTTGGCCGGGACGATCACCGTCGACATGTACGGCCCCGAGCCGTCGCGCTCGCCGGCGGCCCGCACGTCCTGGTCGCCGAGGCCGAGCTGCTCGCCGTAGACCGCCTCGTCGAGCCGGTCGTGGTCGCGCAAGGTCTCGAGGACCTGCGGCAGCCGGCGCCCGCCCTTGTAGACCACGACGGTGTCGGCGACGCCGAGCGTCTCGCGAAGCTTGTCGTCGCCCGCCGTGTAGGGCAGCAGCGCCAGCGCCTCACGGCCCTCGGCCAGGACCGTGCCCGAGCGCGATGCGAGGTCCTGCATCGCCGTGATGCCCGGCACGGTGCGCACCTCGACGTCCGGCACGAGCTCCCGGACGGTGTGGGCCATGTAGGTGAACGTCGAGTAGATGTTGGGGTCGCCGATCGTGGCGAACGCCGCCGTGCCCCCGGCGGCGACGACCTCGGCGATCGCCGCGCCCGCGCGGTCCCAGTTGCCCGAGCGCGCGTCGTCGTCGCGCATGGCGAAGAGCAGGCGGGTGATGCGCTGCGGGTCGACGTGGGGCGCGACGACGCGCTCGGCGCGGCCCGGCGTCTCGCCGCTGTCGGTCTCCGGCACGAAGACGCGGTCGGCGGCCTGCAGGGCGTGCAGCGCCTTGAGGGTCAGGTGCTCGGGGTCGCCGGGGCCCACGCCGACACCGATCAGGACGCCGCTCACGCCGCGACCTCCCGGGCGGCCGCCGCGGCGACGAGCCGGCCGGCGACCTCCGGCGTCGCCGCCCAGTGCGTGTGCAGGTAGCTGGCGTGCACGCCGCCCACGACGAAGCCCTCGGCGCGCTCGGTCCCGCGGGCGCGCAGCCTCCACGCGGGTGCCTCGCCCGCCACGGGGTCGGTCGCCGAGTAGTGGAACTCGTGGCCGCGCAGCGTCGTGCCGGCGGGGAAGACCGGGTGGTCGCTGGGCGCGGTGGCCTCGCGGTAGCCGAGCTGGAGGCGCCCGGTCATCCGCGCGGTGGCGGGGACGACGTCGCACATCGGGTGGCCGTCGAGCTCCTTGGCCAGGTAGAGCAGGCCACCGCACTCGGCGAGCACCGGACCGCCGCTGCGCGCGAACGCGCCCACGTCGGCACGCAGCGCGGCGTTGGCGCCGAGCTCTGCGCCGAAGACCTCGGGGAAGCCGCCGGCGAGCAGCAGCGCCCCGGTGCCCTCCGGCAGGGCCTCGTCGTGCAGCGGGTCGAAGGCGACGAGCTCCGCACCGGCGGCCTCGAGCGCCTCGAGGTTCTCGGCGTAGTGGAAGGAGAACGCGCGGCCCTTCGCGACGGCGATGCGCGGCCGGCGGGGGTCGGCGGCCTCGCGCGCGGGCGGCGCCCACGCCTCGCCCGGGGTGTCCGGCGCGGTGCGGGCGAGCGCGAGCAGACCCTCGAGGTCGCAGCCGGCGGCGACGTGCGCGGCGAGGCTGGCGAGCGCGCCCTTGGCCTTCGCGACGCGCTCGTCGACGGGGACCAGGCCGAGGTGGCGCTCGGGGGCCTCGACGTCGGCGTTGCGGGTGAGCGAGCCCAGGACCGGGATGCCGAGCGGCGCGAGGGCCTCTTCGAGGATCGCGGTGTGGAACTCCGAGCCGACGCGGTTGAGGATGACGCCCGCGACGCGGACCTCCGGGTCGAACGTCGCGTAGCCGTGGACGATCGCGGCGACCGAGCGCGCCATCGCGGCGGCATCGACGACGAGGACCACCGGGGCGTCGAGGAGCTTGGCGACGTGCGCGGTCGAGGCGAGCTCGCCACGACCCGAGGCGCCGTCGTAGAGGCCCATGACGCCCTCGACGATCGCGACCTCCGCGCCGGCGGAGCCGTGGCGGAAGAGCGGCGCGACGAGCTCGGGGCCGGAGAGGAAGGCGTCGAGGTTGCGCCCCGGCCGGCCGGAGGCCAGCGCGTGGTAGCCGGGGTCGATGAAGTCCGGGCCGACCTTGAAGCCGGTGGCACGCACGCCGCGGGCGCACAGGGCGCCGAGCAGGCCGGAGGCGACCGTCGTCTTGCCGGCGCCCGACGACGTGCCGGCGATGACGAGGCGCGGGATCACGCCGCCACCGCCTCGACGTCGGCGCCGCAGTGCTCGCCGGTGCGCGGGTCGGTGCCGTGGTCGGGGCAGACGGTGAGGGTCCCGCCGGCCCCGCGGGCGGCGTCCCACAGCGCGCCGAGCAGCTCGGCGTCGATGGCCTCGAGCGCCGCCACCTTCGCGTCGGCGTCGAGCGCGTGCGCGGCCTCGTCGGGCGCCCCGACGTGGACGACCACCCGCTCGGCGCCGCCGTCGACGGCGGCCAGGGCGGCGGCGAGCTTGGCCCGCAGGTTCGTGTGGACCTCGCCGGTCGCGCCCGCGGGGACGACCGACCGGGCACCGAGCATCCGCGCGGCGCCCGCGGCGGCGCCCGGACCGGAGACGACGACGGTGCGGGCGTCGAGGACCCGGGGCAGCGCGGCGCCGTCGCCCCAGACGCGCCACGGCGCGGGCAGCCGCGGGGCGGTCGCACCCACCGCGAGGCCGCGGTGGCCGCGCAGGTGGTGGAGCCCGAGGTCCTCCAGCGCGCGCCGCGCCTCGCCGGCCGTCGCGCGCGTGCCGTCCTCGCGGTGCAGGTCCACGCGCCACGCCCGCGCGCCGGCCGGGACGTCGATCCCGGCGGAGGCGGCCTCGAGCAGCCCGCGGGACACCGGCGCGCGCGGCGGCGCGCCCAGGAGCGTCGGGATGCCGGTCTCGCTGCCCGCGGGCAGGCCGGCGGGCGTCGTCGCCACGCGCCGGACGGTCCCCGCGGCGCGCAGCGCGTCGAGCACGGGCGTGCGCGCCCGCTCGAGCGACGTCGGCTCACGGCCGTGACGGGGCTCGGCGCCGCCGTCGGGGATGACGAGGACCGCTACCACTCGATGCCCTGCTGGGCGCGGATCCCCTGGTCCATCGGGTGCTTGACCTTGGTGACCTCGGAGACGAGGTCGGCGGCGTCGATGAGCCCCTGCGGGGCGTCGCGGCCGGTCACGACGACGTGCTGGAAGCCGGGCCGGTTCATCAGCGTGTCGACGATCTCCTGCTCCTCGATCCACCCGTACTTGATCGCGTAGGTCAGCTCGTCGAGCAGGAGGAACTCGTAGCGCTCGTCGGCGATGCGGCGCTTGACCTCGTCCCAGCCCGCGCGCGCCTTGTCGGCGGACTCCTCGAGGTCGCGGGAGATCCAGGTCCAGCCGTCGCCCATCTTCTCCCAGTCGATGCCGCCCAGCGCCTCGGCCGCCTTGGCCTCGCCGACCTTCCACTTGCCGGACTTCACGAACTGGAAGACGCCGCACCGGTAGCCGCGGGCCCACGAGCGCAGGAGCATCCCGAAGGCGGAGGTGCTCTTGCCCTTGCCGTGGCCGGTGATGACGATCAGCAGCGGCTTGTCGCGCGGCTTGCGGCGCTTGGGCTCGGCCGAGCCCTGGTCGTCGGGGGTGTGAGGGACGTCGATCTCGGTGCTCATGCGGCGCTCCGTGCGGCCGTGGACGGGATGGTGCTGGAAGCGGGGTGCAGCGCGCTGAGCGGCAGCAGGCGGGCACCCGCCGCGTCGGCCAGCCGGCGGGCCAGCCCCAGCCGGACCGCGCCCTCCTCGGCGTCGAACACGACGACGCCGCCGGCGCTGCGCGCGAGCGCCGCCGCCGAGCGCTCGGCGGCGGCGCGGCCCTCGGGACCGCCGCTCGCGCGGCCGTCGGTGACGACCAGCACGAGCGCGCGCCGGCGCGGGTCCTTGCGCTGCTCGGCGGCCACCAGCGCGCCGGCGCGGTCGAGGCCGGCGGCCAGCGGGGTGCGCCCGCCGGTGGCGACGTCGTCCAGGAGCGCGGCGGCGCGCTCGACCGACGACGTCGGCGGCAGGACCAGCTCGGCGCCGGTCCCGCGGAAGGTGACGAGCGCCACGCGGTCGCGGCGCTGGTAGGCGTCGAGCAACAGGCCGAGCACCGCGCCCTTGACGGCCGCCATCCGCCGCCGCGCGCCCATCGAGCCCGACGCGTCGACGCAGAAGACCACGAGGTTGCCCTCCCGCCCCGCCCGCACGTGCTCGCGCAGGTCGCTCGCCGCGAGCGCCGGCCCGCCGGACGTCGCCCGCCGCTGCGCCGCGGCCCGCAGCGTCGCGGCGACCGCGAGGTCCCGGACCCCGGCGCCCAGCGGCGGCCGTGAGTCCACCGGCTGCGTCCCCTCGCCACCCGCCGCGCTGCGCCGGCCCGGCGCACCCGCGCCCCGGCCCTCGAGCGCCAGCAGCGGCGCCACGCCGGGCGCGGCAGCCCGCTCCCGCCGCTCCTTCGCCCCCGAACCACCGCGACCCTGCTGACTCCGGTCTCCCACGCCGGAGATGACAGGGTCAGCGTCGGCCCGGCCTGGACCCTCACCCGCCTCGCCGGCAGGACCACCCCCGCCCACGCCAGACGGCGCCGGCTCAGACGACGACCCTCCCTCACCGCGCGGTTCGCCCGAGCCCGCGCCCCCGCCACTCGGAGAGCCAGGCGGCTCGGGCTCGTCGTCGGGCCCGCCAGCAGCGTTCGCGATCGCGTCGTCGAGCTCCTCGGACGACAGCCCCGGCTGCTCCAGCGGCCCCCTCCGCCGCCGGTGTGCCAGCGCGAGCATCGCCGCCCGCCGCACGTGCTCCTCAGCGACCTCGTCGACCCCGTCCAGCGCCGCCAGCGCCACCGCGGTCCGGGCGCACACGATGTCCGCCCGCAGCCCGTCGACCCCCAGCGACGCGCAGACGCTCGTGATGAGCGCCAGGGCGCGATCCCCGAGCCGGACGGACGACAGCCGATCGCGAGCGTCAGCGACGCGCGCAGCGACCGCGGCGTCGTCGGCCGCGAACGAGGCCGCGAACCCCGCCGGGTCCGCGTCGAACGCCAGCCGCCGCCGCACGACCTCCATCCGCTCGTCCTGCTCGGTCGACCCGCGCACCTCGACCGAGAGCCCGAAGCGGTCGAGCAGCTGCGGGCGCAGGTCGCCCTCCTCGGGGTTCATCGTCCCGACGAGCAGGAACCGCGCCGGATGGTCGACGGAGACCGCGTCGCGCTCCACGTGCACGTGGCCGAGCGCCGCGCTGTCGAGCAGCACGTCCACGAGGTGGTCGGCGAGGAGGTTGACCTCGTCGACGTAGAGGATCCCCCGGTGGGCCTGGGCCAGCAGCCCCGGCGCGAACGCCGCGGCGCCCTCGGCCAGCGCCCGGTCGAGGTCGAGCGTCCCGACGACGCGGTCGGCCGTCGCGCCCAGCGGCAGCTCGACCAGCCGCGCCGGCCGCTCCACCACCCGCGAGCCGTCGTGCGGGCCGTCCGGGCAGGACTCGACGCGGGGCTCGACCGCGTACGCGCAGTCCTCGAAGACCGCGACGTCCGGCAGCAGCGGCGCCAGCGCGCGCACCGCGGTCGACTTCGCCGTCCCGCGCTCGCCGCGCACCAGCACGCCGCCGATCCGGGGATCGACCGCACAGGCCAGCAGCGCCTCGCGCAGGGCGTCCTGCCCCACCACGGCGCTCCACGGGAACCCGACTGCCCGGCTCACGGCGTGGCGGCCTCCTCGAGGTCGTCCTCGACGGACAGGAACGTCTCCTTCAGCGCGTCGATCGTGCCGTCGCCGGGCTGCTCCCACAGGCCGCGGTCGGCCGCCTCGAGCAGCCGCTCGGTGATCGCCCGCAGCGCCCACGGGTTCGAGCGCTTCATGAACTCCTGGACGTCGGGGTCGAGCACGTACTTCTCGCTCAGCGCCTCGTACATCCAGTCCTCCACGACGCCGGTCGTGGCGTCGTAGCCGAAGAGGTAGTCGACGGTCGCCGCCAGCTCGAAGGCGCCCTTGTAGCCGTGGCGGATCATCGACGCGATCCACCGCGGGTTGGCGACGCGGGCGCGGAACACGCGCCGCGACTCCTCGGCCAGCGTGCGGGCGTGGACCCGCTCGGGGTCGGCGCTGTCGCCGATCATCGCCCGCGGCTGCTCGCCGGAGAGGTGGCGGACGTAGGCCACCATCCCGCCGTGCTCGGCGAAGTAGTCGCCGGAGTCCAGGAGGTCGTGCTCGCGCGTGTCGACGTTCTTGACCGCCACGTCGATGCGGGCGAACTGCTCGCGCATCGCCGAGCGCGCCTCGACGCCGTCCAGACCGCGGCCGTAGGCGTGGCCGCCCCAGGCCTCGTAGACCGCGGCGAGGTCGCCGTCGTCGCGCCAGTTGCGCACGTCGATGAGCTGCAGCAGCCCCGCGCCGTACGAGCCGGGCGGCGTGCCGAAGACGCGCGTCGTCGCGCGCCGCCACGCGGCCTCCTCGGAGCCCAGCTCGGCCAGGAGCCGCTCGCGGTCCTCGAGCGCGTGCTTGCGCACGAAGTTCTGCTCAACCGGCTCGTCGAGGCCGGCCACGAGCGTGACCGCGTCGTCGAGCAGGTGCACGAGGCCCGGGAACGCGTCGCGGAAGAAGCCCGAGATGCGCACCGTCACGTCGATGCGCGGGCGGCCGAGCTCCTCGAGCGCGATCGGCTCGAGGCCGGTGATCCGCCGCGTCTCCTGGTGCCACGTCGGCCGGACGCCCAGCAGCGCGAGGATCTCCCCCGCGTCGTCGCCGGCCGTGCGCATGGCGGCGGTGCCCCAGACGACGATGCCCACCGTCTCGGGGTGCTCGCCGCGGTCGGCGACCTCCCGCGCGAGCAGCGCGTCGGCCAGCCGCGTCCCGGTGTCGTAGGCGAGGTCGCTCGGCAGCGCCTTCGGGTCGACCCCGTAGAAGTTGCGCCCCGTCGGCAGCACGTCGATGCGCCCGCGCGTGGGCGAGCCCGACGGCCCGGCCGGCACGTGGCGGCCGCGCAGGCCGCCGACCAGCGCGTCCAGCTCGCCCGACGTGCCCCGCAGCCGCGGCACGACGTCGGCGGCGCCGAAGCGCAGCGCCGCGACGACGCCCTCGTCCTCGTGGCCGAGCACGTCGGCGCAGAGCCGCGTCGCGGCGTCCGCGTCCCAACCCGTCGCCTCGAGCGCCAGCAGCAGCGCGCGCTGCGCGTCCTCGAGGCGGTCGACGAGGTCGGCGTTCGTGCGGTCCGGGCCGGGGAAGCGCGCGAAGAGCGCCGGCGGCAGGTCGGCGGGCGTGGCGGCGGCATCGGCCAGCAGCGCCGGCTCGTCGAGCCCGAAGGCCCCGCCGATCGCGCGGCGCAGACCCGGCACCGAGCCCGGGGCACCCAGGCGCAGGATCGCCGCCAGCAGCCCGCGGAACTGCTCGCCCTCGGGCACGCGACCCAGGACGTGCAGGCCGTCGCGGACCTGGATGTCGGCGATCTCGCAGAGGTAGCCGTCGAGGTGCTCGATGAGCTCGCCGAACTCCTCGAGCTCGGGCTGCTCGGCGGCCTCGATGCCGAGGTCGCGGTGCAGCTCGGCCTCGTGCAGCAACGTCCAGATCCGCGTCGCGAGCGTCGGCAGCTTCGCCGGGTCCAGCGCCTCGGCGCGACCGAAGTCGTCGAGCAGCTGCTCCATCTGGGCCAGCTCGTCGTAGGTCTCGGCGCGCATCATCGGCGGCACGAGGTGGTCGACGACGACGGCGTGGGCGCGGCGCTTGGCCTGCACGCCCTCGCCGGGGTCGTTGACGACGAAGGGGTAGAAGAGCGGCGTGTCGCCCAGGCACGCGTCGGGCGCCGATGCGTTGCTTAGCCCGAGGCCCTTGCCCGGCAGCCACTCGAGCGTGCCGTGCTTGCCGAGGTGGACGATCGCGTCGGCACCGAAGACCTCGTCGAGCCAGCGGTAGGCCGCGAGGTAGTGGTGGGCGGGCGCGAGGTCCGGGTCGTGGTAGATCGCGACGGGGTCCTCGCCGAAGCCGCGCGGCGGCTGGATGGCGACGAAGACGTTGCCCAGCCGCAGGCCGGCGACGACGAAGTCGCCGTCGTCGAGGTACCACTCGCCCGGCGGCGGCCCCCACGTCTCGGTGATCGAGGTGCGCAGCTCCTCGGGCAGCGTCTGGAACCACCGCGCGTAGTCGGCGGCGGGCAGGCGCGCGGTCGACGTCTGCAGCTGCTCGTCGGTGAGGAACTCCTGGTCGTGGCCGCCCGCGGCGATGAGCGCGTGGATCAGCGCGTCGCCATCGGCGAAGTCGTGCTCCACGACGTAGCCGGCGTCGCGCAGCGCGTCGAGCAGGGCGAGCGCCGAGGCCGGCGTGTCCAGCCCCACGGCGTTGCCGATCCGCGCGTGCTTCGTCGGGAACGACGACAGGACGATCGCGACCTTCGCCTCGCCCGGCGCCGTCTTGCCCAGCCGCGCGTGGCGGACCGCCAGGCGCGCCATCCGGCCGCAGCGCTCGAGGTCCGGGCGGTAGTGCAGGACCGGCGTGCCGACCGGCGAGGCGCCGCCCTCCTCCAGCGGCTCCTTGAACGACACCGGGACGCCGATGATCCGCCCGTCGAACTCGGGGATCGCGACCTGCATCGCCGCGTCCAGCGGCGTCAGGCCCATGTCGCTCTCCTCCCAGCGGGCGCGGCTCGTCGTCGCGCACAGCGCCTGGAGCACCGGGACGTCGAGCGCCTCCAGTGCCTCCGCCTGCCAGTCCTCGGCGTCGCCGGCGTGGGCGCCGCCGGACGCGAGCACCGTCGTCACCAGCGCGTCGACCCGCCCGCGCAGCTGCTCGAGCACCGGCACGCGGCCCTCGGCGTCGGGGCGCAGCGAGTAGGACCAGGCGCACAGCGCGTTGGCGCCCGCCGCCTCGACCTCGCGGGCCAGCGCGTCGACGAACGCCGTGTTCCCGGTCACGCGGTGCGAGCGGTAGAAGACGATGCCGACGGTCGGCTTGGCCGGGTCGAAGGCCGCCACCGCGTCGTCCAGCGCCACGTCGCCGCGGCCGGGGACGTAGACCCCGAGGTCCGGCAGCTCGCGCGGCTCTTCGAAGCCGTCGCCGCGCAGCAGGAACGAATCCGCGAGGAAGCGCAGGAGCTGGGCGGTGTTCTCCACGCCCCCGTGGCGCAGGTAGGCGAAGGCCTGGGCGACCGCGCCGGCCGGCACCGTCGAGAGCTCCGCGAGCTCGGCGTCGGGCTCCGCCTCGCCCGCGAGCAGGACGAGGGCCAGGCCGTCGCGCTGGGCTCGCGCGCGCAGCGCCGCGACGCCCTCCGGCCACGCGCGGCGGCCGCCGAGCAGGCGGACGACGACGACGCGGGCGTCCTGGAGGACGTCGTCGAGGAACGGCTCGACGTCCTCGACGCCGTACGGGTTCGCGCACCGCACGCGCGGGAAGTCGTCGGGCAGCTCGGCCACGGCGTGGGCGGCGGCGAGGACCTCGGTGTCGGCGGTCGTCAGGAAGGCGAGCAAGCGGCACCTCCGGGCGCCAGGACGGGGAGGTCGGACGGGGCGCCGTCGCGCAGGAGCGCGAGCAGCGCGTCGGTGTCGCAGTGCTCCTCCACGAGGTCCCCGAGGACGTCGAGGTGGCGCTCGCGCACCGCGGCGAACGGCTCGTCGCCGGGCGCCCAGTCGCGCCCCCGGTGGGCGGCGACCCACTGCAGGATGGCACGGCGGACCGCGTCGCCCTCGAGCAGGCCGTGCCATGAGGTCCCGAGGACGACGCCCGCGGCGCAGCCCTCGCCCGCGGACGAGCCGTCGTCGATGAGCGGATCGGCCCCGTGGCGCTCCGGGCGCCCGTGGCGGATCTCGTAGCCCGTGGCGGGCGCGCCGAAGGCCGTGCCGGCGACGTGGCGCAGGAGCTTGTCGGCCGCGAAGGTCGTGCGGACCGGCAGGAGCCCGAGCCCGGCGACGACGCCGGCGCGCGACTCGACCTCGTCGTCGATCTGCTCGCCGAGCATCTGGAAGCCGCCGCAGACGCCGAGCACCGGGTCGCCGGCCGCCACGCGCCGGGCGAGGGCGGCGTCCAGGCCGTCGGCCCGCAGCCGCTCGAGGTCCTCGACCGTCGCCTTCGTGCCCGGTAGGACGACGAGGTCGGCGCGCGCGACGTCGGAGGCCGAGCGCGTGAAGCGCACGCGGACGCCCGGCTCGCTCGCGAGCGCGTCGACGTCGGTGAAGTTGCTCATCCAGCGCAGGCGCACGACGGCGACCTCGAGCGTGTCGGTCCCCGCGGCGGGCTTGGCCTCGGGCCGGGGCGCGTCGAGCGCCAGCGAGTCCTCGACGTCGAGCCACAGGCCCTCGCGGAAGGGCAGGACCCCGAGCGTCTCACGGCCGGTGAGCGCGCGGATCTGGTCCAGGCCCGGCGCGAGGATCGAGGCGTCCCCGCGGAACTTGTTGATGAGGAAGCCGGAGACCAGCGCCTGGTCGGCGGGCTCGAGGAGCGCCAACGTCCCGTAGAGCGAGGCGAAGACCCCGCCGCGGTCGATGTCGCCGACGAGCAGGACCGGGAGGTCGGCGGCCCGCGCCAGGCCCATGTTGGCCAGGTCCCCGGCGCGCAGGTTGATCTCCGCGGGCGAGCCGGCGCCCTCGCAGACGACGACGTCGAAGCGCGAGCGCAGGTCCGCCAGCGCGGCGAGCACCGGCGCGCGCAGGCCGAGCTTGAGCTCCTGGTAGGAGCGCGCGTCGGCGTCGGCGTAGGGCTTGCCGTTGAGGACCACCTGCGAGTGGCGGGTGCCCGACGGCTTGAGCAGCACCGGGTTCATCGCCGCCTCGGGCTCGATCCCGGCGGCGGCCGCCTGCATCGCCTGCGCGCGGCCGATCTCCGCCCCGCCGCGCGTCACCGCGCTGTTGAGCGCCATGTTCTGGGCCTTGAACGGCGCGACGGACACGCCGCGGCGCGTGAGCCACCGGCAGATCCCGGCCGTCACGAGCGACTTGCCGGCGTCGGAGTGCGTCCCCGCGACGAGCAGCGCGCCGCTCACGCCGCCACCGTCGCGTTGACGCGCGTCACGGTCCAGCGCCCGGCGTGGGCGTGGAGCTCGGTGAACGACAGGGGGGAGACGTCGACCCGCCAGAACGCGCTGGCCGGCGCGTCGAGCGCGCAGACGACGGCCGCCTTGACCACGCCGCCGTGGGTGACCGCGATCGCGCGGCCGTCCTGCGCGGCCTGCTCGTCGAGCCACGCGCGCACGCGCGCGAGCAGCTGCGTGAGCGACTCGCCGCCGTGCGGCGCCGCGTCCGGGTCGGCCATCCACGCCGCCGTCGCGTCCGGGTCCTCGGCGTGGACCTCGGCGAGCGGGCGGCCGGCCCAGGCGCCGAAGTCGCACTCCGCGATCGCCGGCTCCACCGTCACCGGGTCCAGGCCGGCCGCCGCCGCGGTCTCCCGCGCGCGGCCGGCGGGGCTGGCGTAGGCGACGTCCGTGCGCGGCAGCGCCCCCGCCAGCGCCCGCGCGGCCACGCGCCCGCGCTCGTCCAGCGGCTCGTCGCCGCCGAACGCCGCGGCGCGCACGGCTGACGTGGTGGCGTGCCGCACGAGCACGAGGCGCCGCACCGCCGCTCAGGCCGGCTCGGCCATCGGCGCCCGCGCACCCGCGCGCGCCGCCCGCAGCGAGAGGATCCCGTACGCCGTCCCCAGGCCCGCCCACAGGATCGCCTGCGTCCCGAGCGCGCTGAGGCGGAACTCCCACAGCAGCGTCGGCGGGAAGTCGGCCGGGACCTCGTCGAGCTTCGGCATGCCGAGGTAGAGCACCGCCGCCAGCGCGAGGAACGTCGCGCCGGCCGCGACCGGCCGCTTCCACGGCGCGTCGTCGGCCACGGCGTTGCGCACCCGGTAGGCGGCCAGCAGGGCGAAGATGCCGCCCGCGAGCATCGCGAGGTACTGCCACGTGCGCTCGTTGATCGTCTCGGGGTCGCCCACCGCCGGCGGGTTGGCCGGGTACTTGAGGAACGGCAGCAGGACGAGGGCCACGAAGAGCAGCCCGGCCAGCCGCGTGGACAGCTGCCAGTCGTCGCGGGCGGCCATGCGGCCGCGGACGACGGCGAAGACCAGCGCGAAGAGCGCGCCGAAGCACGTGCCGTAGAGGATCGTCGCCAGGAAGAGGCCGCCGCGCTGCTCGCCCCGGCTGACCGACCAGTCCGAGATGTGCGCGAGCACGGGCGTCAGCGCCGCGGAGGCCGAGCCGGCCTCCTCGATGTCGATCGCGTCCTGGACCAGCGGCTCGCCCACGAAGAACGCGAACACGCCGGCGAGCAGGCCGCCGATGGCGCCTGCGACGAGCCCCCGCTTGATCAGCGGGAAGACCATGTCACCGAGCTGCCTAGTGGCAGGGGACGCCGAGCAGGTGCCGGCCGTCGTGCATGACCTCGTGGAGCCAGAGGCCGGTCTGCGAGACCGCGCCCTGGTCGAACGCCATGAGGAAGATGCCGAGCAGCGCGGCGAACGCCACGATCAGCGCCGGACGGAGGTCCTTGAGCGGGATCGGGGTCGGGGCGGTGGTGGTGTGGTCCACGGTGGTGAGCCTCCTACGGGGATCGAGCGTCCCCGGACGATGGGCACACGACGGACGAGTCTCGGACTTCCCTTGGCGGGTCACCGTGGCGCGACCGTGCCGGACTTGCACCGGCTTCCTCGCGTCGTCGTGCGGAAGGGTCGGGACCCTACACGCCGCCGTGGCGCCGCGCCACGGCGGCGTCAGCCCGCCGGTTCGCCGCGGACCTGGAGCACCCGCGTGAGGGTGACGAGGAGCAGGCCGCCGGCCAGGTTGCCGAGGACCGCGAGCGGGAGGTTCTGCGCCAGGTCGCCCATGTCGGCGCTGTCGGCCGTGCCGGCGAAGATGCCGAACGCCATCTCCCCGACCGAGACGACGGCGTGGTTGAGGCTCGGCGCGGCCAGGAGGAAGCCGATGAGCATCGCGATGAGGATGCGGGCGATGTCGGTCTGCACCGCGTGGGTGAGCCACGTGAAGAGCGTCATCACGGTGCCGGCGACGACGGCGCTGAGGCTCGCCGCGACCATGTCGCGGTCGGCGAAGGTGTCGGCGATCGTGCCGGCCGCGTCGAGCGACTCGGGCGGGACGAGGCCCGCGCGCGTGAAGATCGCCGCCAGCAGCAGGAGCCCCGCGACGTTCGCCACGAACGTCACCGCCCACAGTCGCGCGAGGCTGGCCGGCCCGCGGCGGCGGCGCAGCACCGCGGCCACCGGCACGAGGAAGTTCTCGGTGAACAGCTCGGAGCGACCGACCACGATGAGCACCAGGCCGATCCCGAAGACCAGCGAGCCGCCGACGTGGGCGATCTCCGCGGGGACCGCCACGTGGAGGGCGCCGCTGACGACGGTCAGGGCGAGGATGCCGAGCATGACGTCCACGCCGCCCACCACGCCGGTGGCGGCGAGGGCCGTCGTCCCCCGGCTCAGCCGGCGCTCGCCTTCGTCGGTGCTCTCGTCGTAGATGTCGTCGGGGTCGCGGCCGCTCACCCGGGGGCGCTACCCGGCGTCGGTAGCCTCGCCCGTCGTGCGCCGCGTGGACGTCGTCGGGATCGGCCCGGGCAACCCCGACCAGGTGACCGTCGAGGCGGTGCAGGCCCTGCGCGCGGCCGACGCCTACGTCGTGTGGGTCAAGCGCGACGAGACCGCCGAGCTCGTCGACACCCGCGCGGAGGTCCTGGACCGCCACGTCGGCGGCGACTGGCGGGCCAGGCTCGTCGAGCTCGAGGACGCGCCGCGGGGGCGGGCGGCGGACCCGGCGCAGCAGCGGGCGGCGGTCGCCGCGTGGCGGGCGGCGCGCTCGGCGAAGCTCGCCGACGCCCTGCGTGCCGCGGGGGACGACGCGCGCGTCGCCATCCTCGCCTGGGGCGACCCGGCGCTCTACGACTCGACGCTCGGGGTCCTCGAGGGTGTCGAGGACCTCGAGCTCGACGTCCACGTCGTCCCCGGCATCAGCGCCGCGAGCGCGCTCGTCGCCGCCCACCGCACCGGCCTCAACCGCGTCGGCGGCTCGGTGCTCGTCACGACCGGCCGGCGCCTCGCCGACGGCCTGCCCGACGGCGCCGACGACGTCGTCGTGCTGCTCGACCCCGACCTGCGCTTCCGCGAGGTGCAGGAGGAGGGCGTCGAGCTGCTGTGGGGCGCCTACCTCGGCCGGCCCGACGAGCTGCTCGTCCGCGGCCCGCTGCCCCAGGCCGGCGAGGAGGCCGCGCGCGTGCGCGCGGAGGCGGCGCAGCGCAAGGGCTGGATGTTCGACACGTACCTCCTGCGCCGGCGCCGCGGCTCCGGGCGATGACCGTCCTCGTCCTCGGCGGCACCGCCGAGGCGCGCGAGCTCGCCGAGGCGCTGCACCGCGAGGGTGTCGCCGTCGTCAGCGCGCTCGCCGGCCGCACGAGCGCGCCGCGCCTCCCAGCCGGCGCCGTCCGGGTCGGCGGTTTCGGCGGCGCGGACGGCCTCGCGGCGTTCCTGCGCGACGGGGACGTCCGGGCGGTCGTCGACGCGACGCACCCGTTCGCGTCGCAGATCACCGCGCGGGCGGCGGCCGCCTGCGGGGCGACCGGCACGCCGCTCCTGCGCCTCGAGCGCCCCGGCTGGAACCCGGCGCCCGGCGACCGCTGGAGGTGGGTGGACGACCTGGAGGGGGCCGCACGGGCCATCCCGGAGGGCGCACGCGTGCTGCTCGCCCTCGGCCGCCAGCACGTCGTCGCCTTCGCCGGCGTCGACCACGCCTGGTTCCTCGTCCGCGCGATCGAGCGCCCCGACCCGCCGCTGCCACCGCAGCACGACGTCGTCCTGGACCGCGGCCCCTACGACCTCGCCGCCGAGCGCGCGCTGCTCGAGCGCCACGCGATCGACCTCGTCGTCACGCGCGACGCCGGCGGCGCCGGCGCCCGCGCGAAGCTCGACGCGGCGCGCGAGCTCGGCGTCGCCGTGCTCGTCGTCCGCCGGCCGGCGCTGCCCGCCGGCCTGCGGACGGTGGCGACGCTCGACGAGGCCGTCGCCTGGGTCACCGGCCCCGGGTCCTGAACGGGTCGGAGAACCGGGGGTTCGTCGTGACGGACCGGTCGGTGAGCGACTCGAGGAAGGCGACGAGGTCGGTCACGTCCTGGTCGCTCAGCGCGAGCCCGGGGACGTTCGGGCTCTTGTTCGGGTTCGCCCGCCCGTCGCCCGCCAGCGGCCCGTCGACGATGGTGCGCCCACCGGCCCGGTAGTGCTCGACGACCTCACGCAGGGTCGTGATGGACCCGTCGTGCATGTAGGGCGCGGTCAGCCCGACGTTGCGCAGCGACGGGGCCTTGAAGCGGCCCATGTCGGTCCGACGGCCGGTGAACTCGAAGATCCCGGTGTTCGGCTCGGGGTAGGCGCCGGTGCCGCCGAGGTTGTAGAGGCCGTTGTTGTGGAACAGCGGCCTGGCCGGCGGCGCGCCCGCGTACGTGGCCTGGTCGTTGAAGATGAACGAGCCGTGGCAGTGGTGGCACTCGGCCCGCTCGCCGTTGAACAGCGCGAGGCCGCGGCGCTCCGGCCCCGTCATCACCAGCTCGCCGCGCCGGGCACGGTCCAGCCGCGAGTTCGCCGAGACGATGCTGCGCTGGAACGCGGCGATCGAGCGGATGACCGTCGTGTACGACAGCGGCTGCTTGGACCCGGGGAACGCCTTGGGGAACCGCGCGCGGTACCAGGGGTCCCGGCGCAGGCGCTTGAGGACGGCGCCGCGGTTGCGGTCCGTGATCCCCATCTCGACGGGGTGCCTGCCGAAGAGCGGCACCTCCATCTGGCGCTCGAGCGACGTCAGCGCGGGGTTGGCCCACGTGAGCGTCTGCTGGTAGGCGACGTTGACCAGCGACTGCGCGCCGCGGGGGTGCGTCTCGCCGGTCGAGCCGACCGCCTGGCCCCGGCCGTCGGTGAAGGCGAGCTCCTGGCGGTGGCAGCTCGCGCACGACTGCGTGCCGTTGCCCGACAGCCGCGTGTCGTGGAACAGGCGCCGGCCGAGCTCCACCTTCTCCTTGGACATCGGGTTGGTCGCCGGGACCTTCGGCGTCGGGAAGCCCTTCGGGAGCTTCCAGGTCCAGGGCGCGCTGGGCCGGGCGTCGGCGACGACGGCCCACGCCACGAGGGCGAGGGCCGCCGACGCCAGCACCGGCACGGCGGCGCGCCCGCGCCGCCGGCGGGTCATCGGCCGATCGGGCGGAAGACGGTCTGCGTGGCCGCGGCCGTCGGCGACGCGCCGCTGCCGCTGCCGTCGGGCCGCCACTCCACGCCCAGCGCGCCCAGCACGCTGCCGCACTCCGGGTCGGTCGGGCCCGACATGCAGCCGGGAGCCCCGCCGCCGTCCTTGGCGGCCAGGTCGACGCCGGCGACGAGCCGGCGCACGTCGAAGGCGACGCGCTGCTTGCGCGGGTCGAAGCGCTTCAGCCGCACGGACGCGCGGTTGGCCGCCCGGCACACGGTCTGCTCGCCGGCCGCGGGGTCACCGACGCAGCCGCTGCTGCCGAGGTGGACGTAGGACGTCCGCGCCGCCCACGGCGCCGGGCCGGAGCCCGCGTCGGACAGCTCGACCTTCAGGAACTTGCGCCCGAACTGCCACGACCAGGCCATGGCGGCGCTCGTCAGCGGCGCCGGCGCGCCGACGACGTCTGAGTGGTTGAGCGCCGGCGGGAGGCCGACGGTCCAGCGCACGCCGGTGTAGCGCCCGCGCGGGACGGTCCCGCGCACGGACGCGTTCGTCGCCGCGGTGCCCTCCTCGGCGCAGGCGCCCTTGCCGTCCTCGAGGTCGATCAGCGTGACGCCCTGGCCGCCCCGCGACGTGCGGAACGCGTTGTCCTTGGCGAGCTTGACCGGGACGGCGCGGCCGTCGGCGCGCACGAGGCGCACGTCGGAGACGTAGAAGCGCAGGTCGGTGAGCTGCGCGGCGGCCCCGGACGTGCCGAGGCCGGGGATCGCCGTGGCGCAGCGCACCGGGGCGTCGCCCGCCACGGCGGCGAACCGGAGGTCGACCGCCTGGGTCCTGGGGGTGGCCGGTGTGGTGCTGGTGGTGGTGGAGGTGGAGGTGGAGGGCGTGTGGCCCTGGGCGGGCGCCGCCGCGAGCGCGGCGAGGATGGCGGCGACGCCCAGAGCGGGCGTGCCGGGACGGACGAGCTGCATGGTCTTCTGGTCCTCTCGGAAGGTGGGTCGAACGGCCGTGCACGGGCGTGCACGGCGTGGCCGCGGCGGGGGTGGCCCCGCCGTCTCGTGCAGGCCGAGTCGACGCCGTCGTTCCGGGTGGCGGTGTGCGGCGGTCGCTCAGCGGGCGCAGGCGCCCGCCGGCGGCGGCCGGCTCGCGAGGTGCAGCGCGAGGAGCGGCGTGCCGGCCGCGCGCAGGGCGCGGATCGCGCGCCGGGGCACGCGGACGACCGCGACCGCCGTGCGCTTGCGGTGGCGCCGCAGCGCGGCGCGCCACCGCTGGACGGTCCGCTCGCCCGGGAACCACCGCGCCGCGAGCGCGGCGAAGAGGACCAGCGCGGGCAGCGCGGCGAGCAGCGCGCCGGCCATGGCCAGCAGCGCCACGACCAGGACGACCCCGGCCAGCTTGAGCATCCGCCCGCGCATCAGGCGCGGCGAACCTAGCAGTCGATCTGCGACAGGGCGAGCGGCTCGCGCCGAGCGGGAGGGCGCGTGGTCGTGAGTGGGGACTTGCGCTCGCATGGCGAGCGCGGGTCCCCACTCAGCGTCGCGGGGTCGCGCCGGCGCCGAGGACGCCGGGCCGAGAGCGGGCTACTCGCCCTCGGAGCGCAGCGGCGTGCGCTCGAACGGCTCCGCGAGCAGCATCTCCTTGGTGAAGATGAGGTCGCTGCGGTTGTAGTCCGACATCTCGTAGTCGTGGCCCATCGTGATCGCGTCGAACGGGCACGCGACCTCGCAGTAGCCGCAGAAGATGCAGCGCGAGAGGTTGATCTCGTAGACCGCGGCGTAGCGCTCGCCGGCCGACACGCGGTCGTCCGGGGTGTTCTCGGCGGCGACGACGCGGATGCAGTCGGCCGGGCAGGCGGCGGCGCACAGCGAGCAGCCGACGCACTTCTCCAGGCCGGTGTCCTCGAAGCGGTGCAGGCGGTGACGGCCCCGGAAGCGGGGGTAGACCGGCACCTTCTCCTCGGGGTACTGGATCGTGTGCACGCCCTCGACCACGCGGCCGAAGGTCGTCTTCAGGCCGCGCAGCGTCTCGCCGAACGCGCGGTAGAAGCCGCCGGCCCCGCCCGGCTTGGGCGCGGTGACGACGTGCAGCTCGTCGGGGGAGGGAGGCCAGGTCATGGGGAAGTTCCGTCCTTGGGTCTACCAGGGCTCGACGACCAGCACCGCGGTCACCAGCGCGTTGAGCGTCGCCAGCGGCAGGAGGACCTTCCAGCCGAACGACATGAGCTGGTCGTAGCGCAGGCGCGGCAGCGTCGCCCGGATCCAGAAGAAGAAGATGAGGAACAGCGACGCCTTGCCGAGCACGACGAACGGGTCGAGCCAGCCGGGTGCGTCGATGCCGAAGGGCAGGTGCCAGCCGCCGAGGAACAGCGTGACCGTGATCAGGGAGACCACGCACATGTTCATGTACTCGGCGAACAGGTAGGCGACCATGCGGCCGCCGCCGTACTCGGTGAAGTAGCCGCCGACGAGCTCCGCGTCGGCCTCGACGAGGTCGAACGGCGCGCGGTTGGTCTCGGCGAAGGACGCCGTGAGGAAGATCAGGAAGCCGACGAACTGCGGGACGATGTACCAGAGCCCGTAGTCCTGCTGGGCCTCGACGATCCCGACGAGCGAGAGCGTCCCGGCCTGCATGACGACGCCGACCAGCGCCAGGCCCTGCGAGACCTCGTAGGAGATGAGCTGCGCTGCGGCGCGCATCGAGCCCAGGAACGAGTACTTCGAGCCCGAGGCCCAGCCGCCGAGCATGATCCCGTAGAAGGCGATCGCGCCCATCGCGAAGAGGTAGAGCGGCCCGATGGAGACGTCGAGGCCGTAGAGCCCGACCTCGGTGCCGAAGATGTCCTGCGTGTCGCCGAACGGCACGATCGCGAGCGCGCCGATCGCGGTCATGATCGACACGACCGGGGCCAGCGCGAAGAGCCAGCCGATCGACGTGCGGGGGCGGAAGTTCTCCTTGGTGGCGAACTTCACGATCTCCGCCATCGGCTGGAGCAGGCCGTACGGGCCGACGCGGTTGGGCCCGTAGCGGCCCTGGAAGCGCCCGAGGATCTTGCGCTCGCCGACGATGATGATCGGCTGCAGGTTCAGCAGCACGAAGAACACGGCGATCGACTTGACGACCTGGATCCACCAGGCCTCGTAGTAGCCGACCTCGGCGAGGGGCCCGACCATGGAGCTCACGCCTCGGATCCTGCCTGCTCGGCGCTCGGTGCGTCGTCCGCCCCGAGGGCGGCCGCGGCGCCCGCGGGCACCTTCCAGTCGGCGCGCCCGGCGACCTCGACCAGCGGGCCGCTGATGCGGTTGCCCTCGACGAAGACGCTGCCGGCCGGCACGGTCGCCCGGACCGCCGCCGTGGCGTGGACGCCGCCGACGGTCACGCGCTCGCCGTCGGCGATGCCCAGGCGGCGGGCGTCGTCGGGCGACAGCTCGGCGCGCGGCTTGGGGACGAGGAACTTCAGCGCGGGGGAGACCTCGACCTCCGGGCCCGCCCAGATCGAGCGGAAGGTGCCGAGGCGCAGGCGGCCGTTGGCCGACGGCACCGCGTCCGTGGTCGACGAGACCGACGGGGCGTCGGCCTCGGGCCACGCCGCGGCGGCCTCGCCCTCGGGCCAGCGCGCGCCCTTGCCGCCCAGCACGTCGAGCGTCAGCCCGGCGTAGAACGGGACGGCGTCGAAGACCTGCTGGGAGACGGCGGGGCCGTGCCACGCGCGCAGGTCGAGGCCGAGGCGCTCGGCGAGCTCCTTGAGCACCCACCAGCCCGGCCGGACCTGGCCCTGGCGGGCGATCGACGGCCGCAGGCGCTGGACGCGGCCGTCGGGGTGCACGACCGTGCCCTCCTTCTCCGCGTAGCTGTCGGCCGGGAAGACGATCGTCGCGTGGTCGCGCAGCCCCTCGGTGAGGAAGCCGGCGTGGGCGATGACGGTGGTGGTCCGCTCGAGCGCCTGCTCCCAGGTGCGGCGGTCGTCGTGCGAGACGAGCGGGTCGCTGCCCACGAGCCACAGGGCCGGGACCTCGCCGCCCGCCGCGGCCGCGGCGATGCCGGCGGCCCCACGGCCGGGCGCGGCGATCGCGCCGAGGCCCGGGCCGGCGTCCGGCAGGACGCCCACCTCGCGCAGGCCGCGCGCGTTCGTCGCGGCCGGGACGGCGAGCAGGCCGGCGCCCTCGCGGTCGCGGACGTTGAGCCCGCCGGCGACCTTCAGCAGGGCGGCGGCCACGGCGTCGCCGCCGCGCAGCACGCGCTCGCCGTAGAGGACGACGAGGTCCTCACCAGCGGTGCGCAGGAGCTCGGCGATGCCCGCGACGGCCTCGGGCGCCGCACCCGCACGGGCGGCCGGGCCGTCGACGTCGCCGCCGAACATCGCGGCGGCCAGCGCCTCGACGAACGCGCCCTCGCCCCCGGGGGCGAAGCGGGCGATCGCCTTCGCGTTGGGGTCCAGCGACGACGGGCGCGCCGTGGCGACGGCGAGCTGCACGCCGCGGCGGCGCACGCCCTTGCGCAGGCGCAGGTCGAGGATCGGCGACTCGTCGACCGGCTCGGTGCCGAGGACGAGCACCGCGTGGGCGAACTCGAGGTCCGGGACCGACGCCTGGAGCGCCGGCGCGTGCAGCGCGGCCAGTGCCTCGCGGGAGACCGTCTCGTGCGTGCGCGAGTCCAGGTCGGGGGAGCCCAGCGCCTCGCGGACGATGCGCTGGACGAGGAAGCCCTCCTCGTTGGTGGCCTCGCCGCCGACGAGCGCCGCCGCACGCGAGCCCGCGCGCTTGAGCGCCGCGGCCGCGTCGTCCAGCGCGCGCTCCCAGGAGACCTCGCGCAGCTCGCCGCCGTCGCGCACCATCGGGCGCGTGATGCGCTCGTCGACGTGCACGGACTGGTAGCCGAAGCGGCCCTTGTCGCACAGCCAGCCGTCGTCGACGCCGTCGTGGTCGCGCGAGTTGACGCGCAGGACGCGCTCGTCGCGGACGGTGAACTGGACGTTGCACTGCGACGGGCACAGCGTGCAGACCGAGCCCGCCGTCTCGATGTCCCACGGGCGGGCGCGGAAGCGGTAGGGCTGCGACGTGAGCGCGCCCACCGGGCACAGCTCGACGATGTTGCCGCTGAACGGCGCGACGTAGGGGTGGCCGTCGAACGTGCCGACGAACGTGTGGGCCCCGCGCTCCTGGAAGACGAGCTGGTAGTCCTCGGAGACCTCCTGCGAGAAGCGCACGCAGCGGTAGCAGAGGATGCAGCGCTCGCGGTCGATCGCGATGAGCGGCGACAGCGCCAGCGGCTTCTGGAAGTGGCGCTTGGGCTCGATGAAGCGCGAGCGCCCGCCGCCCCAGCCGAAGGAGATGTCCTGCAGGGGGCACTCGCCGCCCTTGTCGCAGACCGGGCAGTCCAGCGGGTGGTTGATCAGCAGGAACTCGACGACGGCCTGCTGGGCCTGCTTGACGCGGTCGGTCTGGGTGTGGACGACCATGCCGTCCTTGACCGGCGTGGAGCACGCGGTCTGGAGCTTCGGGATGCCCTCGATCTCGACGAGGCACATGCGGCAGGCGCCGACCGGCGCGCCGAGCTTGGGCTCGTAGCAGAAGACCGGGATCTCGACGTCGCCGTACTTGGCGCCGTCGACGAGCATCGCGTTCTCGGGGGCCTGCACCTCTCGACCGTCGATCGAGAGGGTGACCATCTTGACCTCGGGGCGGGGCACTAGACGAGCGCCCCCTGCACGAGGGGCAGGGCCGGGTCGCTGGGCGGCTCGTCGGCCGCGAACGGGTTGGCCATGCGCGCGCGCTCGAGGTGCTCCTCGAACTCGTCGCGGAACTTCTCGACCATCGAGCCGACGGGCATCGCCATCGCGTCGCCGAGCACGCAGAGGCAGTTGCCCATGATCTGCGTCTGGACCGAGGCCATGATGTCGAGGTCCATCGGCGTGGCGACGCCGGACTGGATGCGCTCGAGCATCTTCACCGTCCAGTTCGTGCCCTCGCGACACGGCGTGCACTTGCCGCACGACTCGTGCCGGTAGAACTCGGCCAGCCAGAGGCAGACGTCGACCACGGAGTTCGTGTCGTCGACGACGATGATCGCGCCGGAGCCGAGCATCGAGCCGGCCTTCGCGAGCGTGTCGAAGTCGTAGGGGAGGTCGAGGTCGTCCTTGGTCAGGACCGGCGACGACGACCCGCCCGGGAACCACAGCTTGACCTCGCGCCCGTCCTCGGGGCCGCCGGCCAGGCCGTAGATGAGCTCGCGCGCGGGCGTGCCGAGCTCGATCTCGTAGTTGCCCGGGCGCTTGACGTTGCCCGAGATGGAGACGAGCTTCGTGCCGGTCGAGCCCTCGACGCCGATCTTCGCGTACTCGTCGGCGCCGAGCTCGAGGATGAGCGGCACCGTCGCGAGCGTCTCGACGTTGTTGATGAGCGTCGGGCCCTGGTAGAGGCCCTGGTTGGCGGGGAAGGGCGGCTTGAGCCGCGGGTTGCCGCGCTTGCCCTCGAGCGAGTCGAGCAGCGCGGTCTCCTCGCCGCAGATGTACGCGCCGGCGCCGCGGTGCACCCAGAGGTCGACCGAGTGGTCGGTGCCCAGGATGCGGTCGCCGACGAGGCCGGCGGCGCGGGCCTCGGCCACGGCGGCCTCGAGGACGTCGGCCTGCTCGGCGTACTCGCCGCGGATGAAGATGAACGCCTTGGTCGCGCCGATGGCGTAGGACGCGATGACCATGCCCTCGATGAGCAGATGCGGGTTCTTCTGCATCAGCTCGCGGTCCTTGAAGGTCCCGGGCTCGGACTCGTCGGCGTTGCAGACGAGGTACTTGTCCATCTGGCCCTTGGGCATGAACGACGCCTTCATGCCCATCGAGAAGCCGGCGCCGCCGCGGCCGCGCAGGCCCGAGGCCTTGAGGTCGTTGACGAGCGCCTCGCGCGGGGTGGCGAGGGCCTTGCGCAGCACGTCGCCGTATCCGCCGCGGGCGCGGTAGACGTCGAGCGTGTTGAGCCCGGGCTCGTCGATGTCCCGGAAGATCAGCTTCTGGCTCACGGCTGCGAGCTCCAGTCCTTCGTGTTCGCGGAGGGGTCGACCGAGGCGCGCTTGACGAGCTGCTTGGCCGGGAGGGGGTCGGCGCCGGCGCGGATCTGCTCGGCCAGCTCGCCCACCTCGCCGTCGTCGATGGGGCCGACGAAGACGCCCTCGACCGAGGCCATCGGCGCGATGTCGCACGCCCCCAGGCACTCGAAGGGCCGCACCTGCACGTCGTCGGCGCCCTCGAGGGCCTCCTGCAGCTCACCGAGCAGCTTGCGCCCGCCGCGCAGGGAGCACGAGATGTTCGTGCAGACGTAGACGCGCCGCGAGCCGCGGGGCTCGGTGTCGAGCATGTCGTAGAAGCTCGCGACGGAGACGAGGTAGGCGGGGGTGACCTGGAGGACGGCGGCGACCTGCCGGAAGGCGGTCGGTGACATCCAGCCGTGGACCTCCTGGGCGGCGGCCATGGCGGGGATCGCGGCGGAGCGCTTGTCGGGGTAGCGCTCGACGAGCAGCTCGATGCGCTCGCGCAGCGCGGGCGGGACCTCGGTCGCGACCGCGTCCGGGATGCCCTGCGGGTCCTTGGTCAGGTCGACCGCGTCGTCCCAGCCGGGGACGCGGGAGCCGTGGGCGAAGCGGCGGACCGGGCCGAGCCCGTCCTCGAAGCCGTCCGTGGTGGCCATCTAGCGGTCGATCCCTCCGAGCACCGGGTCCATCATCGCCAGCGTCGCGATGAGGTCCGCGATGTAGGCGTCCTTCGTCATCGCCGAGGTCGACTGCAGGTTCACGAAGGAGGGGTCGCGCATGTGCACGCGCGCCGGCTTGGACGAGCCGTCCGAGCGCACGAAGCACCCGTACTCGCCGCGCGGGCCCTCGATCGGGAAGTAGACCTCGCCCGGCGGGACCCGGTAGCCCTCGGTGACGAGCTTGAAGTGGTGGATGAGCGCCTCCATCGAGGTGGCGAGCTCATGGCGCGGCGGCAGCGCGACCTTGCGGTCGTCGGAGATGTGCCGGCCCTCGGGCAGGCCCTGGATGGCCTGCTCGATGATCCTGGCCGACTCCTTCATCTCCTGCAGGCGCACGGCGTAGCGGTCGTAGTTGTCGCCCTGCGTGCCGACCGGGATCTTGAAGTCGAAGTCCTCGTAGGAGCAGTACGGCATCGCCTTGCGCAGGTCCCACGGGTTGCCGGCGGCGCGCAGCAGCGGGCCGGTGACGCCGAGCTCGAGCAGCGTCTCCTCGGGCAGTGGGCAGACGCCGCGCAGGCGCTGGAGCAGGATCTCGTTCTTGTTGAGCAGCGCGCCGTACTGGTCCACGCGCTCGTGCATCGCCTGGGCGAAGGCCAGCGTCTTCTCGGCCCACCCGCGCGGCGGCTCGTCCATCACGCCGCCGACCTGGATGTAGCGCGTGTGCATGCGCGCGCCGGTCGAGTACTCGAAGAGGTCGAGGATCGCCTCGCGCTCGCGGAAGCAGTACCAGAACATCGAGATCGCGCCGAGGTCCAGCGCGCTCGTCCCGAGCCACACGAGGTGGCTCATGATCCGGTTGAGCTCCATGTGGATCACGCGCAGGTACTGCGCGCGCTTGGGCACCTCGAGCTCGAGCAGCGTCTCCACCGCGCCGCAGTAGGCGTAGGCGTTGAAGAAGTACGCCAGGTAGTCCATCCGCTCGATGACGGGGATGGCCTTCCAGTAGCTCTTGTCCTCGGCGGTCTTCTCGATGCCGGTGTGGACGTAGCCGATGATGGGCTTGAGGTCGCGGACGACCTCGCCCTCGAGCGTGACCAGGAGCCGCAGCACCCCGTGGGTGGCCGGGTGGTGCGGACCCATGTTGAGCGTCAGCAGCTCGGACTCGAGGTCCGCCTCGCCGACGGGGTGGAGCTGGGCGGAGAGGTCGATGCTCTCCTCCATCTCGCGGTAGGCCGTGCGGGCGGCCTGCAGGTCGGTGCCGGGCTCGGTGGTGCTCACTGGGTGTAGTCCGTGCCCTTGGTCTGGTTGTAGGTGAAGAGGACCGGCTCGCCGCCGACGGGGAAGTCGCGGCGCTGCGGGAAGCCCTCGTAGTCCTCGGGCATGAGGATGCGGCGCAGGTCCGGGTGGCCCTCGAACTCGACGCCGAACAAGTCGTAGACCTCGCGCTCCTGGTGGTCGGCGGTCGGCCACCGGGGCGTCACGGAGGGGACGCGCGGCGCCTCGGTCGAGACGCGGAGCTTCACCGTCAGGCGGTCCAGGCCGCGCATGTCCAGCAGCTCGTAGTGGACGCCCAGGCGCGGCTCGTGCGGGTGGTAGTCGACGCCGTGGACCGAGGCGAGGAAGTCGAAGCCCTTGGCGCGCAGCGCCTCGAGGACCTCGACGATCGACTGGGCCTGGACCTCGACGGCGCCCTTGCCGCGGAAGTGCGTGGTGTCGACGACGCAGTCGCTGACCGCGTCGTGCAGCTCGCCGGCGAGCAGCTCGAGGCCGGTGGCGTCAGGCACCGCTCGTCTGCCCCGGCTGGGCGACGTTGACCGCCGCCTCGCGCTCGAAGCGCTCGATGTCCTCGGGCAGGACCTCGACGGTCTGCTCGGCGCCGTAGCGGGCGCGCCAGTTCATCGACGGGTCCTGCTGGATCATCGCGCGGAGCTTGAGGATCCCGTGCATGAGCGACTCGGGACGCGGCGGGCAGCCCGGGACGTGGACGTCGACCGGCAGGAACTTGTCGGCGGGGACGACCGCGTAGTTGTTGAAGACGCCCTGCGACGAGGCGCAGGCGCCCATCGCGATCGCGTACTTCGGCTCGAGCATCTGGTCGTAGACGCGGCGCACGACCGGGGCCATCTTGATCGAGACGCGGCCCGAGAGGATGAGCAGGTCGGCCTGGCGCGGGGACGCGCGGAAGGCCTCGAAGCCGAAGCGCGCGACGTCGACGCGCGCGGCCACGATGCTCATCATCTCGATGGCGCAGCAGGCCAGGCCGAAGGTCGCCGGGAAGATCGCGTTGCCGCGGGCCCAGGAGACGGCCTTGTCGAGGGTGGTGGTGATGATGCGCGACTGGACGTACGCCTCGAGGTCCTCGCCCTCGAGGTCGCCGCGGAGCATGTCGCGCGCGCGAAGCTGGTTGACGCGGAAGTCGCTCGGCGGCTGCTTCTCACGCTTGACGATCTGGGCCATCGACGACTCTTTCTAGCGCCACTCGAGGGCACCTCGACGCCAGACGTACACGAAGGCGACGAGGAGCAGGGCGATGAAGACCGAGAGCTCGACCAGGGCGAAGGTCCCGAACTCCTTCAGCTGGACGGCCACGGGGTAGAGGAAGACGACCTCGATGTCGAACAGGATGAAGAGCATCGCGATCAGGTAGAAGCTGATCCCGAAGCGGAAGCCCTGCTGGATCTCCGAGGGGAGACCGCACTCGTACGGGTCGTCGCGGTAGGTGGTCGGCTTGCGCTTGTTGCGGTAGCCGAAGAGCCGGTTCAGTCCGGCGAAGAGCGATCCCACGCCCGCACCGAGCGCGATGAAGACGAGGGCGGGCAGGTAGGAGCGCAGCACTGACTGCGTTCTACCACGGGCTTGTGCCGACCAGCCACAAAGTGTCAGGGAGCACGAGACAGTGAAGACCGCCGTCGAGGTCGCCGCCGCCGCGGTGCTCGTCACGAACGCGACCGCCGGCCTGGCCGGTGCATGGCTGTGGTGGCGGGTGGACACGGCGCGCTGGATCTGGCCCCTCATCCGCGGCGCGCAGGTCGTGGCGGGCCTCTCCGCGATGCTCGCGGGGCTGTTCGCGGCGTTCGGCTTCGAACCCGACGACGGCCTGTTCTGGCTCTACGTCCTGCTCCCGGTCGGTGTCGGGTTCGTGGCCGAGCAGCTGCGGATCGCGTCGGCCGAGCAGGTGCTGGAGGCCCGCGGCCTCCCGGACGCACAGGCGGTCGGGGAGCTCGACGACATCGCCCAGCGGACGATCGTCGCCGCGATCCTGCGGCGCGAGCTGGGCGTGATGGTGGCCGCGGCGCTCGTCACGGCGTTCCTGGCGGCGCGGGTGTTCCCGACGGTCTAGCGCGGTCCGAGGGGTAGGCGCTGCGGTGCGTGACGCCTCGTGCATGTCATGGCTGCACGAGGCGTCACGCGGCGCGGGGTAGGCGCGAAGGAGGTGGTGGGAGGTGGGCGCCCTCGACCCCCTTGGCGGCCCGCCTGAAACCACCCCGGTCCCACCCAGGACGGTTCACACCCCCGCAAACCACGTGAACGTCCCGGGCCGCTCGCATGCGGCCCATGGCCGACCAGACCCGCCTCTCCCGCCGCCACCTCCTCCTCGCCGGCGGCGCCGGTGCCACCGCGCTCTTCCTCCCCGGCGTCCAGCTCGCTCGCGGCGCGAGCTTCGCCGCCGACCCGTTCTCCCTCGGCGTCGCGTCGGGCGACCCGTGGGCGCACTCGGTCGTGCTGTGGACGCGGCTGGCGCCGGACCCGCTCGCGCTCGACGGCAGCGGCGGGATGCCCGCGCAGGCGGTGCCGGTCCGCTGGGAGATCGCGCCCGACGCGGGCTTCCGCAAGGTCCTGCGCCAGGGCACCGCCGTCGCGCGGCCCGAGGAGGCGCACACGGTGCACGTCGAGGCCGACGGCCTCAGCGCCGACCGCGAGTACTTCTTCCGCTTCAAGGTCGGCGGGGACGTCAGCCCGGTCGGCCGGACGAAGACGGCGCCGGTGGCCGGCGCGCGGCGGCCGATGACCTTCGCCTTCGCGAGCTGCCAGAACTTCCCGGCCGGCCAGTACGCCGCCTACCGCGACATGGCCCAGCAGGAGCTCGACCTCGTCGTGCACCTCGGCGACTACATCTACGAGGGCGCCGGCGGCACCGGCCCGCGCGCCCACGCCCCCGCCGCGGAGATCAAGACGCTCAGCGACTACCGCGTGCGCCACGCGCAGTACAAGACCGACCCGCACCTCCAGGCCGCCCACGCGGTCGCGCCGTGGCTCGTGACCTGGGACGACCACGAGGTGCAGAACAACTACGCCGACCTCGAGGCCGACCCCGACAGCCCGGTCGACGTCTTCGCCGCCCGCCGCGCCGCGGCCTACCAGGCCTACTGGGAGCACATGCCGCTGCGCCGCGCCCAGCGGCCCGTCGGCAAGGACCTGCCGCTCTTCCGCCGCGTCTCCTACGGCGCCATGGCGACCTTCCACGTCCTCGACACCCGCCAGCACCGCGACGACCAGCCGCCGGCCTGCCCGCCCCAGGAGTCCGACGCCAACGGCGGCTTCTGCACCGAGGCCCTGCGCGAGGGCCGCACGATCCTGGGCGCCGACCAGCTGGACTGGCTGCGCAGCGGCCTGGCCGGCTCGCGCGCCTCCTGGGACGTGCTCGCCCAGCAGGTCCCCGTCGCGCCGCTGGACCAGGACGCCGACCCGGCGCGCAAGCGCTTCCACAACCCCGACAAGTGGGACGGCTACGCCGCCGACCGCCAGCGGGTGACCGACGCGCTGGCGACCGTCGACGGCCCCGTCGTCATCACGGGCGACGTCCACGTCAACGAGGTCCGCGACGTGCCGCCCTCGCCGGCCCACCTCGACGCGGCGCCCGTCGCCACGGAGTTCATCGGCACGTCGATCACCTCCGGCGGCGACCGCGCCCTCAGCACGCAGGTGGACCCCGACCTCGCCAACAACCCGCACCGCCGGCTGCTGGACAACCACCACGGCTACGTCCGCTGCACGCTGACCGCGCGGCGCTTCACCGCGGACTACCGGGTCGTCGACACCGTGCTGACCGACACCGCCCCCGGTCGCACGCTGCAGACGTGGGTGACCGAGCGCGGCAAGCCGGGCGCGGTCAGGGCGTGACGCGCAGGTAGCTGCCCGCGTAGAAGACGAGCGGCTCGAGGTCGTCGCGGGCGTCCATCTGCGTCACGGCGCCGATGCCGATGACGTGGTCGCCCGCCTCGACCAGCTGCTGCAGGTCGCAGGCCAGCCACGCCAGCGCGCCGTCGAGCACGGGGACCCCGTGGGCGACGTCGTGCGTGACGCCCTCGAACTTCTCGCGCGCCACGCGGCGCGACGCGAAGACGCGGGCCAGGTCCTCCTGGCCCGCGGCGAGGACGTTGACCGCGAAGCGGCCGGTCTCCCGCACGACGGGCAGGGTGCGCGAGGAGCGCTCGAAGCAGACGAGGAGCAGCAGCGGGTCCAGCGAGACGCTCGAGACGGCGTTCGTCGTGAGCCCGGCGGGACCGTCGGAGCCGTGGGCCGTGACGACCGCGACGCCGCTGGCGAAGTGGCCGATGACCTCGCGGAAGCGCGCCTGGTCGGTGCTCGTGGCCGCCACTGCGGCGCAGGGTAGTGGGACGCGGGCGCCGGCTCTCGGTTGCCGCCGTTGTGTCGCGCCGGCCGCGCGCTGGGACAGCGGTTGGCGGCCGGCGCGTGCGCCGGCGCCCGCGTTGCCCGTGGGGTTCGGCGCCCCCGGGCCGGGTCCTGCTCAGCGGCGCGTGACGACGAGCTCGCCGTACTGGCCGAGGTCGTCGTGGTTGCCGATCGTGCAGACCAGCCGGTACTTGCCGGGGCCGAGCGTGACGTTGTCCGCCGCCTGCTCGCCCGGGTGCATCGTGTCGAGGCGGACGTAGTGCGTGGGCTCCGCGGTCTCCTCCTCCTCGATCGACTGCACCTCGACGTTGTGGGTCAGCCGTCCGACGTTGCGGGCGATGATGCGAATGCGACCCTCGCGGACGCGCAGGTACTCGGGATCCACCCGGAACTCGTCCAGCTCCAGGCGCAGCACGCCGTCGCGGTCCGTCACGTAGTCGGGACCGCTGCCGCAGCCCGCCATGGCGAGGGCGGCGGCGAGGAGGCTGACCGGGAGGAGCCGCCGCATCGAGGTCCCCTATGATGCCCGGCCGCATGTCGCGTCGTCCTCTTGTCGCCCTCGCGGTCGTGGCGGTGTCGGTCCCGCTGGCGGCCTGTTCGTCCAACCCGCCCCAGGAACTGCCGCAGGGCGAGAGCGCGATGGTCAAGCAGGGCCAGCAGCTCTTCCAGCGCAACTGCACGATGTGCCACACCATGGACGCGGCCGGGGGCGAGGGCTCCGCGACGAAGATCCGCGACCGCGAGCGTCCGGACGGCCCGAACTTCGACGTCCGCAAGGAGACGGTCGACTCGGTCCTCTACGCGATCCGCAACGGCGGCTACTCCGGCGCGATCATGCCCGAGAACATCGTGGTCGGCCGCGAGGCCGACGCCGTCGCGGCGTTCGTCGCGAAGTACGCCGGCCGCGGCAAGGCCGACGAGGGCGGCAACCCGGCGGACGAGGGCGACCTCTCCAGCCAGGTCGGCGGCAACGGCTAGCCGCCGCACCGCGCTGCCCGCACCGCCCGCCCGCGACTAGCCTCCCGGGCGGTGCTCGACCTCAAGCTGCTCCGCCAGGACCCGGACGGCGTGCGCGCCGCGCTCGCGCGCCGTGGCGACGACGTCCCGCTCGACGAGGTCCTCGACCTCGACGCGCGCCGGCGCGAGCTGCTGCCCCGCGTCGAGGGGCTGCGCGCCGAGCAGAACCGCGCGTCGGACGGCATCGCCGCCGCCAAGCGCTCCGGCGAGGACGCCGCGGAGGCGATCGCCCGGATGAAGGAGGTCGCCGGCGAGCTCAAGGGCCTGCAGGCCGAGCTCGCGCAGGTCGACGAGCAGCTCCAGGAGCGCCTGCGCCACCTGCCCAACCTGCCGGACCCGCGAGCGCCCGCGCAGGACACCGTGCTGCGCGAGGTCGGCGAGGCGGGCCGCACCGGCCGCGACCACCTCGAGCTCGCGGGCGCGCGCGTGGACATGGAGCGCGGCGCGCGTCTCTCGGGCTCGCGCTTCGCCTACCTGCGCGGCGACCTCGCCCGCCTCGAGCTGGCCCTCGTCTCGTGGGCGATGGACAAGCTCGCGGGCCACGGCTTCGAGGCGGTGATCCCGCCGGTGCTCGTCCGCGAGGAGGCCCTGTACGGGACGGGCTTCCTGCCCGACACCGAGCAGCAGATCTACCGCCTGCCCGAGGACGACCTGTACCTCGTCGGGACCTCGGAGGTCGCGCTGGCCTCGCTGCACGCCGGCGAGGTCGTCGACGAGCTGCCGCTGCGCTACGCCGGCTTCTCGCCGTGCTTCCGCCGCGAGGCGGGCGCCGCCGGCAAGGACACGCGCGGGATCTTCCGCGTGCACCAGTTCGACAAGGTCGAGATGTTCGCCTACGTCGAGCCCGACCAGAGCGACGCCGAGCACGAGCGCATCCTCGCCATCGAGGAGGAGGTGCTGACCGACCTCGGCATCCCCTACCGGGTGGTGGACATCGCAGTCGACGACCTCGGCGCGAGCGCCGCGCGCAAGTTCGACTGCGAGGCGTGGCTGCCGGGCCAGGGCCGCTACCGCGAGCTGACGTCCTGCTCGAACACGACGGACTTCCAGGCGCGCCGGCTGGGCATCCGCTTCCGCCCCGAGGGCGGCAAGCCCGAGACGCTGCACACCCTGAACGGCACGGCCGTCGCGGTCGGCCGCACGATCATCGCGCTGCTCGAGAACGGCCAGCGCGACGACGGCTCCATCGCGATGCCCGCGTGCCTGCAGGCCTACGGCATGCCCGAGGCGCTCCCGAGCGCCGTCGCCGCCTAGCGCGCGCCGTCGCCGTCGCGGCCCGCGCCGACGCCCTCGAGCGCGGCGTCGAGCGACTGGCGGATGTCGAACGTCGTGTCCAGGCGCGTGATCTCGAACAGGCGCAGGACGGTGGGGTTCGTGCAGACCAGCGCCATGCGCCCGTTGCGGCGGGTGACCCGGCGCAGGCCGTTGAGCAGGACGCTCAGGCCGGTCGAGTCGATGAACGTGGTGTCGCGCAGGTCGAGGACGACGGCGGTCTTGCCGCCGGCGATCGCGTCGTTGAGGCGACGGCTGAACTCCGGCGCGGTGCTGACGTGGATCTCGCCGGCGACGCCGATGACGGTGGTCCGCTCATCGGGCTCGTCCTCGCGCAGCCGGAACTTCGTGTCCAGGGACATCCAGTGGCCGAACCTACCCGGCCGGAGCTCGGCCGTGCAGGTGGTCATCCGCCAGATCCGTTGTGATGCCACCGTGGACTGGAGCCCGGGGGAGTACGAGCGGACCGCCGTCGCGCTCGAGCCGGCGGCGCAGGTCGCCGTCGAGGCGCTGCGCCTGCGCCAGGGCGAGCAGGTCCTCGACGTCGCGTGCGGCACGGGCAACGCGGCGCTCGCCGCCGCTCGGGCGGGGGCGAAGGTCGTCGCGGTCGACCTCGCTCCGCGGCTGGTGGAGGTCGCGCGGGCGCGGCTGGACGCCGAGGGCTTCGGCGACGGACGGGGGATCGTCCTCCAGGGCGACGCGACGGCGCTCCCCGTCGGCGAGGCGGCGTTCGACGCGGCGGTCTCGGTCTTCGGCGTGATCTTCGCCCGGCCCGCGCAGAGCGCGGTCGACGAGCTCGTGCGCGCCGTGCGTCCGGGCGGGCGGATCGTCGTGACGAGCTGGGTCGCCGAGGGACCGATCCACGAGTACGGGCGGATGGTCCGCGAGGCGATCGAGTCGGTCGCGCCGCCAGATTCGTCCCCACCCACCCCACCACCCCTCGCCTGGGGCGATCCCGCGGTCCTGCGCGAGCTCTTCGCCGCGTGCGCCGTGGTCGAGGTCGTCGAGCACGAGCTGCCGTTCCGCGGCGCGTCGCCCGAGGCGTGGGTCGAGGAGCAGACGCGCTACCACCCGGTCTGGCTCGCCGCGCGCGCGGCGGTGCCCGCCGACCGCTGGGACGACCTCCAGGCCCAGGCGCTCGCGCACTTCCGGGCGGCCAACGAGGACCCCGCCGCCTTCCGGACGACGAGCCGGTACCTGCTGGCTCGCGTGCGGCGCTGAGCTACCGTGGTCGGCCTCTGGAGGGGTGGCAGAGCGGTTGAATGCGGCGCTCTTGAAAAGCGCTAGGGGTGCTGAGCCCCTCGCGGGTTCGAATCCCGCCCCCTCCGCTGACGAGGAACGCCGCCGGGGGTCACTGCTGCGGCTCGCCGAGGCGGGCCTGCGGCATGAGCTCGGCGGCGAGACCGCCGCCGGTCGCGGCCCGGGCCAGGGCGCGACCCAGCGACGGTGCCTGCTTGAAGAGGTTGTGACCGGCGACGAAGAGGACCGGACCGGCCTCCCAGACCGCCACGCCGTCCTCGCTCCACGGCAGGTCCGTCACCCAGCAGTGCACGAACTCGACCGGCTGCGGGTCGAGGCCGGGCAGCGCCCGGGCCACGTAGGCGCGGGCGCGTTCGTCGAGCGACCGGAGAGCCGCCGCGTCGATGAACGTCCCGTCGTCGCGAACGCCGACGGTCTGGCTGAGCCCGACCGCGTAGCGGGCGTTGCCGGGCATCGGCGTCGCATAGACGCCGACCTCACCGAAGTCGCCGCTGCCGTCCTGCAGGCACGCGACCCGCGCCGGCGCCGTGCCCTTGACGGCGAAGGTCAGGCGCACGTGGGCGGCGAGCCGCACCGGCAGCGAGAGCCCGACGCTCCGCGCGAGGCGGGCGGTCTCGCGGCCGGCGCAGACGACCACGGTCGAGTACGTGGCGCGGTCGGTGACGCTGCGGACCTCGACCGTCCCGTCCTCGCGCGGGTCGATGGAGATCACCTCGGCGGTCGCGACGGCGTCCCCGAGCGCCGCCGTGAGCGCCTCGATCGCGGCGCGCGTGCGGATCGCGCCGCCCGCCTCGTCGAACATCGCCGGTCCGGCGTACGTGGCGAGCAGCGGCATGCGGTCGGCGAGCTCATCGGGCGCGATCGTCCGCGCGGCCACGCCGCCGACCTGCTCGAGGACGTGCAACCGCTCGAGCGCGCTGTCGCCGATCGCCAGCGCGCCGTCCGGCGAGACGAGCTCCACGCCGAACCGCTCGGCCCAGTCGGCCCACACGGCGCGGCTCTCGCGCACGAAGGCGACGAGCCGCGGGTCGTCGTGCGCATGGCGGAAGATCCGCGACTCGCCGGCGGACTGGCCCCCGCCCGGCAGGCCCGCCTCGTACAGCCGCACGGCGACACCCTGCTCGACGAGCGCGTAGGCCGTCGACAGCCCGACGATCCCGCCACCGACCACTGCGACCTGCGGCGAACGTGCCATGGGCTCCTCTCTCACACCAGACCGCGGCCTCTCCGCGGGTCGCCACCGACCACCTCGCCTACCCGTTCACCTGCACCGAGGCCGGTCCACGTTGGGATGCCACGCCGGGCGGGTCCACGAACGCGCCCGATCCAGCGTCTCCCAGCCTGGGCCGAGGGCTCGCACCCACCCCGACCTCCCGCTTCGCCCGCGCTGCGAGGCTCCGGGCGGCTGTCTACACTGGCCCCTTCCCGGACAGGTGGCCGAGTGGCTGAAGGCACTCGCCTGCTAAGCGAGTAACGGGGGTAACCTCGTTCGCGGGTTCGAATCCCGCCCTGTCCGCTGCGTCCGATGAGGATCCGGCGCGCGCCGCGTCTTGGGTGCATGACCTCGACGCGAGACCCGGAGACCATCGTCATCACCGCCTTCGAGCGGTCGCCGGACGGCGGCAAGGGCCTGGCGCGCGACACGCGCGTGCGCTGGGCGCTCGAGGAGGTGGGCCAGCCCTACGAGGTCCGGCTGGTCTCGTTCGCCGCCAAGCAGGAGCGGCCGCACCTGGACCGGCACCCCTTCGGGCTGATCCCGACCTACGAGCAGGGCGACCTGGTCCTCTTCGAGACCGGCGCGATCGTCCTCCACGTCGCGGAGCGCTTCGGCGGCCTGCTGCCGGACGACGCCGCCGCGCGGGCGCGCGCCATCACCTGGATGTTCGCCGCGCTCAGCACGGTCGAGCCGCCGATCCTGGAGCTCGTGACGGTGAAGTTCGTCGAGGGCGACCGGTCGTGGGCGGCGGAGCGCGCGCCGCTCGTGCACGACCGCATCCGGGTGCGCCTGGCGCAGCTGTCGCACCGGCTGGGCGAGGCCGAGTGGCTCGACGGGGCCTTCAGCGCGGGCGACCTGATGATGGTCTCGGTGCTGCAGCGCGCGCGGCCCTCGGGCCTGCTCGACGAGTTCCCGACGCTTGCGGCCTACGTCGCCCGCGCCGAGGCGCGGCCCGCGTACCAGCGGGCCTTCGCGGCGCAGCTGGCGATCAACGCGCCGGCGGGGTGACGTGCTGCGGCGCCGCGTCTACGTCGACGGCCTGAACGTCATCGGGTCGCGGCCCGACGGCTGGTGGCGCGACCGCACCGGCGCGATGGCGCGGCTCGTGCGCGACGTGGCGGCGTGGGCCGCGCGGGAGGAGGTCGAGGCGGTCGTGGTGCTCGACGGGCGCGAGCGCGACCTCGGGCTCGACGGCTGCGCCGACGGCGTGCGCGTGGTCTGGGCGCCCGGCGGGCGCAACGCCGGTGACGACGAGCTGGTGCGGCTCGTCGGCCTGGAGGAGGATCCGGTCGCGGTGGAGGTCGTCACCTCTGACCGCGAGCTGGCCAGGCGCGTGCGCGCGCTGGGCGCGCAGGTCAGGGGCGCTGCTGCGCTGCGTCGAGCGCTCGACTGATCCGGATGTGCCCGTAGATCGAGCCGGGCGGGCCGGTCGTCACGAGCGTGACCGCGGGGAACCACCAGCCCCAGCGGCCCTCGCCGGCCCCCTTGCCGGTGAGGTAGAGCAGGATCAGGAAGCCGACGCCGTGGATCGGCCCGAGGACGTTGATGATCCCCTCCTGGTCGGTCGCCGCGCAGATCAGCAGCGCAATGAGCGCGATGCCGTCGATGATCGCGACGATCCGGACGCGGTCGAGCTCCTTGCGGATGGTGGCGGCGTCGGGCGTCATGGCGGCGGGGAACCTACGGGCTGAGGCGTCGGAGCGCCGTCACGGTGGCCCGCGCGCTGCGGCGCAGGTCCGTCCGGTCGACGTTGTCGAGGTCGTCGCAGGCGCGGTGGTAGCAGGGGTCCTCCGGGCGGCCGGCGCCGGTGAAGATCCCGCCCGCCGCGATGCCGGCGCGGACGAAGGGCGCGTGGTCGCTGCCGCCCCGCAGGGCGGTGCGGCCGGGGCGTTCGACGCCGGCGACGCGCAGCCCGGCGAGGAGGGCGCGGCGGACGCGCTCGGCGCGCGAGGTTGGTCCGCCCGCGTAGACCTCGGGGTCGCCCTCCGGCGAGCCGACCATGTCGAGGTTCACGTACGCCGTGATCGCGCGGCGCTCGCGCGCGCCGAGCCCGCGCACGTACGCGCGAGAGCCGTGCAGGCCGAGCTCCTCCGCCGCCCACAGCCCGACCCGCACGCGCGCGCCGGTGCGCGCGAGCGCCTCCGCGGCCGCGAGCGTCGCCGCCACGCCCGACGCGTCGTCGTTCATCCCCGGCCCCTCGGGGACCGAGTCCATGTGGGCGCCGACCATGACGACGCGACCGCCGCGCGTCGCGGGCGGCGCGTCGGCGATGACGCTGCGCGCGGTCCGCGTCTCGGAGACCGCGTCGGTCCGGACACGCACGCGCGCGCCGTCCTCGAGGCGCTCCGCCAGCCCGCGCCCCACGACCACCGCCGGGATCCGCGCCACGCCGGGACGACCGAGCGTCGCCGGCACCGCCTCGTCCTCCTCGCGGTCGACCACGACGACCGCCGCCGCGCCGGCGCGCTGCGCGAGGCGCACCTTCGTCGCGAACGGGCAGACCCCGCGGCCCGGCACCGCGACCTCGCCCCGCCGCAACGCCGCGAAGTCGCTCTCCCGGCACCCGCTGTCGGGGCGGTCGTACGCGATCCGCCGCACCCGTCCCGTCGCCGTGCCCCCGGGCGCGTAGGCCAGCCCGCGGACCTCCCGTCGAGCGCCGACCCGGTCGCCACCGATGGTCAGCCGCGCCGGCGAGCGCTCCTCGAAGAACGGGAACCGCGCGGCCGTGAAGCGCACGCGGTAGCCCGCCGCCCGCAGACGGTCCGCCGCGTAGTCGGCCAGCGCCCGCTCCCCGTCGCTCGACGCGACCCGGTCGCCGCCGGCGCGCTCGGTCAGGCGGGCGATCGCCTCGAGGTGCTCGACGGCCCGGTCGCCTGCGTCGGCAGGCGGTGCCGGCGCCGTCCTCGGTGGCGTCGCGCGCCGGTCCGCCTCGGCCGCGCTTCGCGGCTCCTGGCCGTCGTCGCCACCGCAGCCCACCGCGCCCGCGGCGAGGACGCACCCGACCACCGCGCTCGTCCACCACCGCATCCCGGCGAGCGTGGCACCGCCCCCGTCTGCGGACCGTCAGCCCCGTGACCGCACCGCACGCCGAGGGGCTCTAGACTGGCGTTCGCTGCGCCCGTAGCTCAGCTGGATAGAGCGTCGGTCTACGGAACCGAAGGTCAGAGGTTCGAATCCTCTCGGGCGCGCCTCGGAAAGCCCCGCATACCGGGGCTTTCTGCTTGTCGCGCCCCTCTCGGAAGGACCGGAAAGGTCCCGAAAAGGTCCCGAGAGGAGTGCGCAGTGCAGTTCAGTCGGATCCCGCCGGCTTCCGGCCACGTGTTCCGGGTCGACCGCAAGAAGGGCCCGGTCTGGTACGCCAAGTACCGGCTGCCGGACGGCCGCCAGGTCAAGCGCAAGATCGGCCCGGCGTGGACCGGCCGCGGCCGGCCGGCCAACGGCTACGTCACGAAGCGCACCGCGGAGGCGTGGTTGCGCGAGGTGCTCGACGAGGCCCGCGAGCGCTGGGTGCCGGGCTCGAAGGCCCATGAGGCGACGTTCGCCGACGCCGCGGCGGAGTGGCTCCGCTACTGCGAGCAGGACCGGGGGTGCAAGCCCTCGACGATGCGCTCCTACCGCGGGTCGCTCAACGGCCGGTTGCTGCCCGCGTTCGGCGCGATGAAGGTCGGCGACATCACGCCGCTGCACATCGAGCGCTGGCTCGCCCAGCTGCCGGTCTCGCCGCGGTCGAAGAACAAGATGCTCATCGAGATGCACGGCGTCTTCCGCCGCGCCCAGAAGGTCTACGGGTTGCGCGACAACCCTGCCGCGCAGGTGGAGCGGCTGCGGGCGCCGCGGCGGCTGGACCTTCAGGTGCTCGAGCCCGAGGAGGTCCAGGCGCTCGTGCGCGCTGCGGCGTGCGAGCAGGACGCGGCGATCTACCTGACCGCCGCGTACACCGGCTTGCGCCGCGGCGAGCTGCTGGCCCTGCGGTGGCGCGACGTGGACTTCGCCGGGTCCACGGTCCGGGTGCGGGCCAGCTTCTGCGCCGGCGTCGAGTCAACGCCCAAGAGCGGCAAAGTCCGGGCCGTGCCGCTCGCACCCGACGTCGCTGCGACGCTCGCCCGGCTCGGTCAGCGGGAGAGGTGGACGGCCGACGATGACCTGGTCTTCGTCGGCGAGTTGGGCGGCTACCTCGACGGTTCGGCGCTGCGCCGCCGGTTCAACATCGCGCTCGAGCGGGCCGGGCTGCGGCGTCTGCGCTTCCACGACCTGCGCCACACGTTCGGTACGCGGATGATCGCCAAGGCCGACATCCTGCGCGTGAAGGAGTGGATGGGCCACGCCGACGTGCAGACCACGATGCGCTACCTGCACTACACGCCGCGCCCCGACGACGCACGCCTGGTCGCCGAGGCCTTCGCCGTCACCGCGCCGCTCAGCGTCGAGCGGCTCGCTGCGTCGTGAGCCAGGCCTCCACGTCAGACCGGTAGAAGCGCCGGTGCCGGCCGACCGCGACTGAGGGCAGCGGGTCGCGCCGGCGCCGGGCGTACTCGTAGACGCTCGAGCGGGGGACGCGCAGGAGCCCGGCGACGTCGTCGGCGGTGAGCAGCGGCTCGTCGAGATGGACACCGACGACGGGCGCCGGCTCGAGGTTGAGGAGGTTGGTCATGCCCACCAGGGCGCGCCAGGTCGAAGCGACCGGCACGGATCTGTCCCGACCGCACGCGCTGCTTGCACGCTTGCTAGCCAGCTGAACCGCGGACGCGCCAGATAGCTCGGGAGCTCGACCGAGAGTTGTCGAGCGGGCGGAGGCGATCGCGCGCGAGCGAAACCGCCAGTGGTCGAGCCAGCTCGGAATGGAGCGAGCGAGCTCGCTCCCGAGGCCGCCAACCAGCTCCCCGACCGTCCTCGCCGGTCCGTCCTGCCGGCCCCCTCCCCTCGCCGACCCGTTGAGCCAACCCGGCCGCGCCCACATCGCAGCGAGGCGACCTCTAGCACTGCCCCGCAGCCTCCCCTGCTCGCATCGCTCTGCCGCAGCCGAACCGCACGTTCCGTACTGACTGCCTGGCCGCCCACATCCGCCGGGTCCGCCAGCCATCACCCACGATCACTCGTGGCTGTTGACCTGTCCTGTCCCAGGACCCAGGCCCCGCATGGCTGCCGCTCGACCCCGCTGCCTGCCCGTCAAGCCGTCCAGAGCCCGACCACCCGCGCTCATCATCGGACGTAGTCCATGGTGTGGGCGGGTGGTCGGGCTCGCAGACGGCGCCACATTCGGCTCAGCAGCGGGGTCGAGCGGCCGCCCCAGTGTTTCGCCCGTCGAAACACTGGGCGCAACACTGCGGCCTGCGCCTCGGTGCCACGGGTGCGCTTTGGTCTCTACGCGAGGGAGCGAAAGCGCGGGTCGAGGTGCGGGGTACCGCTCCCTCGCTGACAGCAACAGCCTCGGCGGACGTCACCGTCGCCGCGACTCTGTCCTCCTGGTCGGGTCAGACGGCGGCGAGCAATTCGTTGACGCGCGTCTGATTCTTGAAAACGTTCCCGGGATAGGCGTTCGCCGGAAAAACGGCCGTGAGCGCGTCGACGTGCCCTGTCGCTTCTTGCTCAAGATCGGCGATGAGGTCGTCGAGGTCCTTCTCCGGATCTTTCATCGCCGTGTCGCCGATCCGTCGCATGATGAGGTGAGCGATCACCCGGCGACCGTGGACCGCAATTCCCGCCTTGATCCCGTCGTTGTCTCGCTCAATATCGTCGAGGAGAGCGTCGACCCGCCGGACGATCTCGACTGCTCGACTCAAGCGGAGCGGGTCCGTCTGTTCGTTGAAGAGCGCCGGGTAGATTGACGGGTCGGAGAACAGCCGAGAGACCTCTCGCTTCGCTACCACTGCGTGCCCGACGTTCGGCGATGCGCACGCCAAGGCCACGGCCGCGGGACGCACTTCGATCACCTGGCCTGGGTCCTTCGACTTCGGCACCTCAGCGGAGCGGAGGATGTACTCGAGGCCTAGAACCTGCAACTCCCGGGCGAGGCGGTGCTGCTGAGCGTCGAGGAACGCAAAGTCTTGGCTCGAGACCTCGTTCTGCGTGTTTGCGAAGCGCGTGATCCTTCGCCCAAGGCCTTCCTCATTCGCCGGCACCTCGATGCAGCGAACCATCACGAATGCGCTGCCCAGCTGAGTCTCTTGGTCTGTCCCCAGGACCGCTCCAAGGGTCGACACTGTCTGGGCGCCGTTGACAACACTCGCTCCCGAGAGCCGAAAGAACCCCACGTCTCGGTTGAGCAAGCCACCGGGACCGACCTCGAGCGCCTCGGCCAGAATCGTGATGCCGTTGTTGTAGTAGGCGAAGTTCTCCGGCTCGCCCTCGACCGTCCGCAGGATGCCGTCGTTGATATCCGAGCGCGGGATCACGACTCGGATGTTCTCGGCGAACAAGTCCGTGCCGTGCGCCGCGAACCAAGCCGCGACATCCGCAGCGTTGACCCTGCCGTAGAACATTTTCTGAGGCTCGGCAGCGCGCCCCCAATCAAGCATCTGAACCTCAAGGTCGACCGCCGGCTTGGCGGCATCAGCAATGGCGTTGAAGACATTCGCCTGTGCGAGGTGCGTGTGCTCAGCGAGCGGTTCGACGTCCTCGAGGTCGTTCAGCTGGCCCAGCAACTCCCTGACTGGAGTCTCCACCGCCTCTGCAAGCGGATCGCTCGCAGTGGTGACAGTGACGAGGCGGATCTTGGCTCCGGGGGTCTTGAGCAGATCGCGGACGGCGATGCGCATTTGCTCTGACGCGTGCGCTGGTTCGTCCTGCGTCTGCATGCCGAGGAGAGCCTTCACGCCATCAAGGAACTTCAGGACGTCCGCCAGCGACATCGATCCGGAGCCGTCCCGTCGCCACTTGGACTGCACGAAGACAACAAGCTTGGCGTTCGGATCCACGCCAACCGCGTCGATGCCCCGGTCCTCTCCGCCGTCGGTGATCTCGATGGTGCGTTGAGCGTCCTCGTCCGCTCCGAGAACCAGATTTACGGCGTGCAGAGCGAGCAACCGGGACATGTTGTTCGTCTCGTCAAGGTTCGAGTCCCAGTGGTCGGCCGCGTACAAGTCCCTGACATGCGTCTCGATCTGGCTGACGTGGAACTGGCTCATCACCGGGAACGTACCGACGACGCGCGGTCGAGGAGACTTGCGGTGCGATCACGGAGGCGGGCCCGAAGGTGGGCGTGCCGAGGCCCATCGGGGCTTGTCATTACCCAACCGTCCGCGCGGCGGGTCGCTGTCTCGTGGAAGAAGCGCTGGGCCGGAGGCTGGGATGCTGTTGGCGTGCGCCGCCGCAGGTCGCGACCCGTCCGCCTCACGCTGACCACCGCTCCTCCGGCAAGTTGGTCTTGGCTCTGGAGCCTCGCGGAGATGTCTGCGAGCCAAAGCCCGGAGAATCAAGGGCAGCCTCTTGGATCCCCGGCAATCAGTGCCCGCATCTGGATCTCGTTGTGAACGAGCGAGGCCTCGGCCTTCGGGACGAGGCAGACATCGTCTCGCTCCATCCCATCGAGTGCGCGCGGCGACGCTTGGCCGCGCCTTCGATTCCTAAGGCCGCCTGCCTTCACTCGGAGGAGTTGCCCCTGCTTCAGCTGCCCCCTGGGCTCTCGCACGGCGGCCGCTCGTGAGTGCGAGCATCACCGACTTCGGGTAGCTCTCGACGGCCTCGATGTGTTGCCGGGAGAAGGTCACGCCGGTCGCGAAGTCCGTTCACGGCTCCCGTCCGACGTCCGCTCACGACCTAGGAACCGTCAGATGTGCGCGTGGTTCGGCGACTCTCCCATCGTGGTGGCGGCGAGCGCCGAGGTCGAAACCCTCGTGGCCGACCTGACACGCGCCAGAGTCTGAGTTCAACTCCACGATCAGTGACGGAGCTTCACACTTCACGAACGATGAAGCGCAGCCGCGAGAACCATCACAGCGCCCTGACCGGAGGCACTCTTCGGGGGCTCGCCCGGGCCCAGCACGAGGGTCTCCGAGCTCGTCTAGAACGCTGGCGGCCAGCAGACTGCAGCGTGCATTCGTACCGATGTTCGCAACGGGTCGAAGACGACGGAGTGAACGCATGACGAGCGACGTGCCCGTCGCCGGTTACCGTCGGCGGGGCTTCAACCACCTGAAGATGATCGCTCGAGCCCTGCAGAACCTGCGGGGTGCGGGGGCGCTCGCCAACGAAATGATCCAGAACGCCGACGACGCTGCTGGCGCGCGGCAGCTCGTGTTCTCGTTCAAGCCGGATGCCCTCGAGGTGTCGGATGACGGTGGGTTCGAGCCTTGCGACGACTTGGAGGCCGAGGTCTGTGCCTGGGAACGCAGCGGGCGTCAGGGACGGGCGCGGTGCGACTTTCACGCCTTCGAAGAGCTCGCCGGGGCTAGCAAGGAGGACGACCCGGAGCTCACCGGGGCGTTCGGGGTCGGTTTCCTGTCCGTCTACCAGGTGACCGATCGACCCGAGCTGCTGTCGGCCGGGCAGCACTGGGTGCTGGACGAGGCCGCGCGCGAAGACCAGCGGATCGTTGTCTGTGCCGGCGGGTGTGGCCACGACCATGACACCGAAGGCACCGTGTTGCGGCTTCCCTGGGCCACGCGGCACACCGCGCTACGCACCCGCCTGCGAGCCGACCCAGTCCCGTCCTCCGAGCAAGTCCGGATCCGGGAGGAGTTCTGCAAGGCGGTGCCGGCCGCCATGGTGTTCTTGCGCAAGCTGGAATCGATCACCGTTGCGTGGCCCGGGGACTCGTTGACCTACCGGCGTCAGGAGGTCGACGGGCGTGTCCACATCGTCGCACCGGGTGTCGACGAGTCGTGGGTGGTGCTCGAGGGACAGTTCGACGATCGCGCGCAGCAACTCGTCGACGAACATCCGTCTATCGGGCGGCGGCACGCACGGGTAAGGGTTGCGGTGCAGCCAGACACCCGCCGCGCCAACGGGCTGCTTTACGCGACGCTTCCGACGCATGTCCGCACAGGGATGCGACTCCACGTCGATGCGACCTTTTTTCCGGATCTCAGTCGCAAGGGCGTGGTTCTTGAAGGGCCAGAGGGTGAGTGGAATCGGGCGGCAATCGAATGCGCCGCCGACCTCCTAGCCGAGAACCTCGAGATTCTTGCCCACTCGCTGGGTCACAAACGGTTTTGGGGACTTGTTCGAGATGCACACAACCAGCGTCAGGGCGGGCGGCGGGCGACTGGTGATCTCTTCGCAGGGTTCTGGACGGCGATCCACCGGCGGCTCGAGCAGGCGCCGGTCATGTGGACAACTCGCGGTCGGTGGGCCCATGTGGGTCAGACCGTCCTGCCATCGGCGAAGTACAAACCGCAACTACTTGAGCTGTTGGACGCAGTCGGGATCGAAACCGTCTCACCCGAACTGCGGGCCGCCGTCACCGACATGGGCGCTGCAGTGCCAACCGCGCGCCTCACGCTGCCGGTCCTGCTCGAGGCCCTAGAGAACATTGGCTTGGACGGTGGGCCGTTCACCGCCGGGGAGCTGCCGGCAGGCCTCGGGGGAAAGGCACGTCGCAACCTGCTCAAGCGTGTGCTGTGCGACTTCTCGGCCGATGAGTTGGACGAGCAGTCGAGCCGACTGAGAACGCTGGCGCTGTGGCATACGAACCGCAGGACCTACGAATGCCTTGACGACGTCTGGATCGCCGATCGCGACACTGCCCGGCTCTTCGCCGAAGCCACGCCATACGCGTTCGTCGACGAGCGTGTCCAGGCGGACCATGGAGCCCTCGTCGCGAATGGCGATCGCTGGCCGATCGACAAGGCCATCGAGACGTTGTCCACCGGCGCTATGAAAATCACCGACGGTACGCGGGCGACGAACGTCTTGGCCTGGCTGGAGGCTCGCGCCGCCGAACTCACGGACGAACACCGCGACCGTCTGCTCGACGTCCGCATGGTCCCCACTGGGCGCGGCCTGGCGACGCCGCGAAGCAGCGTCGTTCCCGGCGGCTTCACCGACCCGCTCGGTGTGACAGACGATGTCGCGGAGGAACTCGCGGCGCGGTTCCCGGCGCTGTTCTCACGGCTTGGGATCGGACGACTTGACCTGACGACTTACGTCTGCGAGCACGCCGAGCGCGGAGTAGGGAACGCGTCGGCCGAAGCGCTGCTGCGGCTCCTGGACCTGCTCGTCGACCACCGGCGAACCGTCGACGACGACCCAACGCTGGCGGGCGCGCTGCGCGACACCGCGTGGGTTCCGTGCGTCGACGGGGAACGCGCCAAGCCGGGGGGCGCGTACTTGGACGTTCCGCTCGTTCGTGAACTCCTGGGTGACTCTGCCACGCTTGTGCATCCGCAGATCGGGGTGGAGGGCGGCGCTGCCGACCTTCTGCGTTTCCTCGGAGCCCGCGACTCGCCGGCCCCCGAGGACGTGGTCCGCCACGTGCGCATGCTGACCGCGACGGCGGCGACGCAGACGTCGCTGGCGGCAATCCGCCGCGTCCTCGATCACCTGTCTGCTACGCACGCCGACCTAAGCGAGCACGGTCCGTTCGCTGCACTGCGTGACCACGCGTGGCTCCCGGAGGAAGGGACCGCCGCCTGGGCGATGCCCTCGGACCTGTTCTTCACGCGTCGACGCGGTCTCTTCGCCAGCACCGGGCGTTTCGTGGACCTGCCCAGCCGCGAGCAGGACCGCCTGCGCTCGGTTCTCGGCGTCGACACCGGTGTCGGTGTGCGCCCGACACCCCCGGTGCAACTCGTCGTCGATCACGTCCGAAATCTCGCCAGTCGAAAGGAGCCAGTTCCCGCCGAGGTCTGGGCGTTCCTGGATGACAACGTCGAGCCTGCTGTCACCGCGCTGGCAGACGTCGTCTGCTGGCCGACGACCGACGGTGAGCACGTCACCGCTGCAGGCGCGTTCGCGGCTGAGCACCAGCTAACGCCCTATCGCCTGGTCCTCGCCGAGTCCGTGCGCGGTCGACGCGCGTTGCTCGAGGCGGTCGGGATCCCCGCGGCGCCCGGACCAGCCGACGGTTCGGAGGTGCTGCTCGAAATCTCGTCGGCTGCCGGCGACGAGCCGATTGCCGGCACCACGCGCCGTGTCGTCCGAGAGTGTTGGCGTCTCCTGCAGGCGCCGGGAGCGGAGCTGGACGCACTGGCCGGGGAGCGTGTCGTGCTGGGCCGAAGCGGCGTTCTGTACGAGGCCGGAGACGTTCTGATCAACGACGTGCCGGCGGTCGCCGAGCGATTTGACGAGGCTACCTGTGATCGCCTGATCCCGGCGGGCGACATCAGCGACGCGCTGGCAGATGCCGGTGTCGAGCGTCTCTCGGACCGCCTGGTCACACGCTTGGTCGACCACGGCATGCCGCTGGAAGACGAGCACGTGTCACGGCGCATCGATGCACGACTCGAGCACCTGGCCCGCATCGCCACTGGCGAGAACGTCAGGTGGAACGTCGTGCTCGACTTCGCGCAAGGGCTGCGGGTCGAGACCTACGAGCACCTTGCCGTGCGCTACGAGATCGAGGACTTCGACGCCGAGTCCACCGAGCCCGAGGTCGTTCCCGCGCACTATGTGCGGCGCGACGGTCTGCTGGCTGTCGTGCGGGCACACGGACGCACCGACTGGGCAGCGGTCTCGCGCTGCGTCCTCGAGGGTCTGTTCCCGCGCGAGTCCTCGCGAGCGATCGCGCACGTCGTCCGCAACGTGCTGGCAACCGAGAGCGCCCAGCAAGCCCACCGCGACCTCGACGACGACGGATACCCGACGATCGAGGAGGACGCCTTCGCCGAGTTCGCCGCCATCTGCGCCGAACGCGAACGGCGCGCGGCTGCGGAAAGCCAGACCGTCGCCGATGAGTCCGACCAAGCCGACGACGTCGAGTCGGAACGGGCCACCGTCGCGGAGGACGGGTCTGGCACCGATGTCCTCGTCGAGGGCGAACCGCAGGGCGTCGGCGATTCGATCGCCGGGCCCGACCCATCGTCGGACGGCGTCGACGATGGACGCTCGCCGGCAGAGGTCGACACGGTCCACCGGGCCTCGCAAGACACTTCGGACTCGGATGCCGCATCCGAAACGCACGGAAGCAACCGCCACACAACCGGAACGGACTCAAGCGGCGCGGACGACGCCGACATACGAGGCGTTCCCGACCCGCAAACGAACGTCGGTGGCGCGCGAGATAGCGCGGAATACGGCGCTGAAGCGAGTACCGGCGACGGGGACCGGCGAGGTTGGTCTGCTGGCGACGCTGGCACAGGTAGGGAGGCGGGCGGCGGCAGGCAAGCCGGTGGGTCCTCGCGAACCGCAAGGCCTATGCAATCGACGGAGTCGAGGAGCCGCTTGCGCTCTTACGTCGTCCCCGCCATGGACGACGTGGGCTCAGATAAGACGACGCAGGAGCAGGACGGACGGATCTCCGCGATTGATGCCGCCGGCATCAAGGAAGTGCTTCGTTACGAGCGCGCACAGGGTCGTACGCCGGAGGACATGAACGAGACAAACCCGGCGAACGAGGGCTACGACGTCATCTCGTACTACTCCGATGGCGAGCTCGCCCGATGGATCGAAGTCAAGTCGACGGCCGGCTCGTGGGATGCCAAAGGCGTGGGACTCTCGCCCGCTCAGTTCCGCTTCGCGCAGAGGGCAGACGACGGCCAGTGCTGGCTCTACGTCGTGGAGTACGCGCTCGACGACGAGCGACGACGCGTTTGGGCCATCCCGGACCCCGTCGACCAGATCACGGACTACATGTTCGACGATGGCTGGAGGGGCCTGGCAGAGTCGGCGCCCACACCCGCCCAGGGCAACACCGACTCGGACGTATGACTACCCACGACCTCAGCAACCCGATCCTGAACTCGCCGTACGAACCTCCGGCGGCGCACTTCGAGCTCGGCGAGCAAGGGCCGACCGGCGAGATCCTTCCGGGGCGCCGACCGAGCGAGTCCTTCATTCCGGTCCCGGTCAGCAGGAAGGGCAAGGCGGCCGCCAGCGACACCATCGCGATGGACTTCGACGTGACCGGCGAGCGCCGCGAGCAGAACACGCTCATCAACGACATCCGTCGTGAGGTCGAGCGCTGGCGTGCAAACAACTGGAACGGGGTGACCCCGTATACGCGCAAGCTCCTCACCTACTGGAGCGACCGCGAGGAGCCTGTGCTCTTCTGCCAGCGCGAGGCTGTCGAGACGGCGATCTTCCTCGCAGAGATCGCCGGCCGCCACGGGACCGCGGACTACCGCCGCAGGCTCGAGCCCGAGAACGACCTCCACAACGATGGGCTTCCCCGTGTTGCGCTGAAGATGGCGACCGGAACCGGCAAGACCGTCGTCATGGCAATGCTGATCGCCTGGCTGACGGTCAACAAGGTCCACGCTCCACGGGATGCGCGCTTCGCGAAGCGGTTCCTCGTCATCGCCCCCGGCATCACGATCCGCGACCGCCTCGGCGTGCTGAAGCCGGAGCGCGACGACAGCTACTACCGAGAGCGCGACCTCGTACCGCCCGACCTCTGGGAGGCGGTGCTCCAGGCCCAGGTGGAGATCATCAACTACCACGCCTTCCTGCCCAAGGATGCGAAGGAGATCAAGGGCGTCTCCGCGACCACCCGCAAGCTGCTGCGGGGAGGCAAGCCTGAGGTGGCGGACGCGTTTCGCGAGACCCCGCAGCACGTCGCCGCGCGGATCCTCGGACGACTCGGCTCTGGGAAGGGCGAAGTGGTCGTCCTCAACGACGAGGCGCACCATTGCTACCAGGACAAGCTCCTCGAACGTCCCGACGAGGACGCCGAAAAGGAAGACGAGGAGCGCAACCGCGAGGCTCGCGTGTGGTTCCGCGGCATCGCAGACCTGCACCGTGCAGCCGGTGTCAAGACCGTCTACGACCTGTCCGCCACCCCGTACTACCTGAAGGGCTCCGGCTACAACGAGGGGTTCATCTTTCCCTGGACGGTGAGCGACTTCTCCCTGATGGACGCGATCGAGTCGGGCATCGTCAAGGTGCCGCGCATCCCGGTCGACGACGACGCGCCCGAGAAGGGCCTCGCCTACCGGGACCTGTGGGACAAGATCGACCCTCCGCTCCCCAAGAAGCTCAAGAAGGACGTCGACTTCGGAGCGACCGGCTGGGTTCCACCCGTCGTCCTCGAAGGCGCCATGCGCAGCCTCTACCGCAGCTACGAGCAGAACCACGAGACCTACGAGAGGGAGCTCGCTCACCTCGGAGAGCCGCCGCCGGTGCTGATCGTCGTCTGTCCGAACACCGTCGTCTCAAAGCTCGTGTTCGACTGGATCGCCGGCCGCGAGTTCGAAAAGTCCGACGGCACCAAACAATTCGTCCCCGGCAATCTTCCGCTGCTCAGCAACGTCGTCGACGGCTCTTGGACCACACGCCAACGCACGCTGCTCGTCGACTCGGCGCAGATCGAGTCGGGTGAACCGCTCACCCGAGAGTTCAAGAAGGACGCGGCCCAAGAGATCGCGGCCTTCAAGCGCGCCTACCTCGACCGTAACCCAGGCGCCGACCCGGACAAGCTCACAGACGGAGACCTCCTGCGCGAGGCGATGAACACGATCGGCAAGAAGGGCAAGCTCGGGGAGCACATCCGCTGCGTGGTGTCCGTCTCTATGCTCACCGAGGGGTGGGACGCGAACACGGTGACTCACGTTCTCGGCGTCCGTCCGTTCCGCAGTCAGCTCCTCTGCGAGCAGGTCGTAGGCCGAGGACTCCGGCGACGCAGCTACGCGGTCGCGCCCGACACCGGCCACTACGCACCGGAGTACGCCGAGGTCTACGGCGTGCCGTTCAGCTTCATCCCCGGCGACAAGACCCCGCCCAAGGGCAAGGATCCGCGACCGGCAATCGAGGTCCGCGCGTTGCTCGACCGCGCCGACCTCTCGATCCGCTTCCCCAAGCTCGACGGGTACCGGATCGAACTGCCCGACGACGAGCTCGAACCAGCGTTCGGCGACGACTCACTGCTGCATCTCGACCAAGAGTCGGTCGCGCTATGGGTCAAGAACCAGGGCATCGTGGGCGCGGCGGCGACAGTCGACCTCGACGAGATGCGCGACGCCCGGCCGCAGCGCGTCGCGTACGCGATCGCGAAGGCCCTCATCACGCGTGAGGAGTTCTTCGCCGCGATGGACGGAGTCGAGAAGCCGTGGCTCTACCCACGTCTCGTCGCAATCAGCAAGCAGTGGCTCGACGAGTGCGTCACGACGGCCAAGGACACGACCATCGGCTACCTGCTCCTCACGCAGGCCTGTGCGCAGGCCGCGGAGAAGGTCTTCGGGTCGATCGTCCACCGGCCGGGCAGCCGCGCGCCGCTCGTGATGCCGATCATCCGCCGCTTTGATCCGAAGGGAAGCACGGACGAAGTTCGCTACCTCACCCGGAAGGTCGTCATGGATCCGCCGCCGACCAAGTCCCCGCTCAACCACGTGGTCCTCGATGGACTGAAGGGCAACTCGTGGGAGGAAGGGCTCGCACAGATCCTCGAGCGTGACAGCCGCGTGCTCTCCTACGTCAAGAACGAGCGACTTGGATTCACGATCCCGTACGTGCACCAAGGGTCGACCCATGAATATGTCCCAGACTTCCTCGTGCGTCTCGAGACCGAACACGATGACGTCGACCGCACGCTCATCATCGAGGTGTCGGGAACGATGAAGTCCGCGAGCGCGGCGGGCGCCAAGGCGACCACGGCGCGCGACCAGTGGTGCGCGGCCGTGAACAACTGGGGGCAGGCCGGCGTGTGGGGCTACGTGGAGATCGGCAACCCCGCCTTGGCCGACCAGGCCGAGGCGGTCGAGAACGCAATCCGCAAGCTGTACGTCAACGACCGCGACCTCCTTGGCGTGGCGCGGTAGGGAGATAGGAGATGCCACCCAAGAAGAAGAGCGGCCCGACGCCCGTCGACGCGATCACCCACGCCGACAAGCGCACGAACATCCCGACGGCCGACGCGCACGAGTTCGTTGCACCCGAGATCGAGCAGCCCGTGGAGGTCCGGTATCCACGCGACCCTACCCTCGATCCGCAGCTCGTCTGGAAGGGCAAGGACGAGCTCGACGGCGAGGACCTCGTCGCAGAAGCGCCCCCGATCTACATCCAAGAGAAGATCGACCCGCGGGTCCTGATCGAGAACCTACGGCGCACGGCGGAGCGTTCTGAGGACGAGCCGGAGCTGACGCTGTTCGAGTCCTTCGACGGGCTCGACGCGCTCGAGAACGTCGAGTTCTATGAGCACGACGCGAACTGGTCGAACCGCATGATCCTGGGCGACTCGCTCAACGTCATGGCGAGTCTGGCAGAGCGCGAGGCGCTCCGCGGCAAGGTCCAGATGGTGTACATCGACCCGCCATACGGCATCAAGTTCGGAAGCAACTGGCAGTCCTCAGCGCGGAAGCGCGAGGTCAAGGACGGCAAGCTCGCCGACGCTACGCGTGAGGTCGAGCAGATCAAGGCCTTCCGGGATACGTGGGAGCTCGGCATCCATTCGTACCTCACGTATCTACGGGATCGGCTGGTCGCGGCGCGAGACCTACTGACAGATAGTGGGTCGTGCTTTGTGCAGATCGGCGACGAGAATGTTCATCTCGTTCGGTCATTGATGGATGAGGTATTCGGCAGCGAGAACTTCGTTGCCGACGTTTCGTATTTCACTACCAGCGGACGCGGCGCCGCCTATCTCGACTCAGTCTCTGATCGACTGCTGTGGTATGCGGCCGACCGCGACGTCGTGAAGTATCGGGGCCTCTGGAAAGAACGACCGGCCCACACTCTCCGAGAGCAGTACACGATGCTCGACCTCGGCGAGGACGGGGTTAGGCGGGCGACGCGCGATGAAGTTCTTGGCACGGTTGACATCCCAGAGGGTGCGGCTCGCTTCATGCCTGGAGACATGTCGTCCTCCGGTGCATCGGAGGTTGGGAGTCAGCCGTTTGAGTTTGAGGGAACCGAGTACTCGGTCCCGCCGAACACGCATTGGAAGACTCATCGCGACGGTCTCTCGCGCTTGGTGTTCGCCAACAGGGTGGTTCCGATTGGTAAACGGTTGCGCTACAAGCGACTTGCGACGGACTTTCCGTTCGCGCCGTACACCAACCTGTGGGACGACACAGTCATCTCCGGCTTTGCCGCGGAGAAGATCTACGTCGTGCAGACATCTCCGAAGGTCATTGAGCGCTGCTTGCTCATGGCCACCGATCCGGGCGACCTGGTCCTCGACCCCACGTGCGGTTCTGGAACGACCGCGGCGGTCGCCGAGCACTGGGGGCGTCGCTGGATCACGGTCGACACATCTCGAGTCGCGCTGACACTCGCACGACAGCGGTTGATGGGGTCGCGCTTCCCCTATTTTCTCCTCAGCGATTCAGAAACGGGGCGGCAGAAGGAGAGCGAGCTCTCTGCGGAACCGCTACCGCCGATGAAGCCGACGAACGACATTCGCCATGGCTTTGTCTACGAGCGGGTGCAGCGGATCACTCTCGGCTCGATCGCCAACAATCCGGACATAGTGGACGCGATATCGCGAGAGGAGATTGACGCGGCCATCAAGCGGCACGCAGAGTACGAGTTGCTCTACGACAAGCCCTACGAGGATAAGAAGAAGGTTCGGGTCGCCGGGCCATTCACTGTCGAATCGCTGTCGCCGCATCGCTCGCTCGGCTTCGCCGGCAGCGCAATCGGAGACGGCGGTGCGATGAACGCCGACACGGTTACCGATCCGGGTCATGGCGACGCCGACTTCGAGCAGTCGATCATGGCGAACCTTCAGGCTGCCGGGATCCAGAACGGGCGACGCAACGAGCGCCTCGAACTCGATGCCGTTGAAACCTACGCGGGCACGTATATCCAGGCGGTCGCAACGCGGCAAGACGCAGAGGAAGGCACGCCCAAGCGCATCGGCATCACGATCGGCTCACAGTACGGGACGGTCGGGCCTGGTTTTGTGAAGGACGCCGCTCGTGAGGCGATCAAGGACAACGAACTCGACCTCTTGTGTGTGCTCGCGTTCGCGTTCGACCCCCAGGTCCTCGGCGCACAGGCCGAATACGCGGCCTCAGCCGACGACTTCGCCGAGGTGGCAGCCGAGCGGCGCCTCGGACGAATCCCAGTGCTGCTGGTGCGCATGAACGCCGACCTCGTGATGGGCGAAGAGCTGAAGAAGACCGGCGCCGGGAACCTCTTCACGGTCTTCGGCGAGCCCGACGTTGAGATCACCAAGGACGGCGACGAGCTGCGCGTCGAGCTGAAGGGCGTCGATGTGTACGACCCGAACACCGGCGAGCTACGGAGCAACGACACCGGTCAGATCGCGCTGTGGATGATCGACACGGCGTACGACGGCGAGTCGTTCTTCGTGCGCCACTGCTACTTCACCGGGAACCAGAAGCCCTACGAGAAGCTCAAGAAGGCGCTGAAGGCAGACATCGATGAGGAAGCCTGGGCCGAGCTTTACGGCACGACGTCGCGACCGTTCGCCCGGCCCGACTCCGGCCGCATCGCCGTCAAGGTCGTCAACGACTATGGCGACGAGGTCCTGAAGGTCTTCGACGTCTGAACCGGCTGGTTCAGGGCTGCGCGTGCTTGCAGACTGAGCGCACCTCGCAGCTTCGGCACGCGACCCCCGGGTTCGGCGTGTACTCCCGCGCCCGGATCCGAGCGGCGGCGTCGGTCACCGTCTTCTCCGCGGCCTGGATGTCCCCCGGAGCAACGCCGACGGGGTCCCGCGCAGCCCGCTTGAGGTCGTGGACGAACGCGGCGCGAACATCGAGGCCCTCGCGCAGCCCGGCGTTGGCATAGACCTGGAGCTGCAGGGCGTGATCGAGCGCGGTTCCACGGACCGACGTCTTGTAGTCGACCAACGCCAGAGCGGTCGGGACGCCGCCCTCGTGATCGAGGATGACGTCGGCGCGGCCGCTGACCGTGACGCCGTCGAGGTGGAGCTCGAAGGGACGCTCCGTCTCCCAGATGCGATGGAGATCGCCCTCGTGCTTGGTCGCGTACGTCGTGATCAGGCGGCGAGCGGCGTCCTTGAGCTGTCGGTGCGCGACCTTGTTCGCCGTCGGGAGGAAGAAGCTCGAGTCGAGGAGGGCGTCGATCTCGGATGAGGTCGGAACGTGCCCGGTGTCGCGTGTCGTCTCGGCGACGCGGCGCAGGACGTGGTGGACCGCCTTGCCGTAGCCGAGCTCGGGGGCGAGCCGAGGCTGGAAGCCGATGAGTTTGCGCAGCCGGTAGGCCATCCCGCAGTCGATGAACGAAGCCAGCTCGCTGAACGTGATCAGGAGCTCGGCGTCGTCGCCCTCGCCGCGCGGCTCGATCGGCGGCAGATGGATGTCGTCGGGGGAAGTGGCGTGTTCTGAGAGCTCTGCGTGGTACGGGCTCTGCGCGACCCGCTGTTTGGTGACGCGTTGATGTCGCGAGACCGAGAGCCAGTCGCGCGCGCGAGTCATCGCGACGTAGAAGAGCCGACGCTCGTCGGCATCGCTGCCCTCGTAGCGCGGCGCGTCGAACATCGAGCGAGGGACGAGCCAGTCGCGGACCTCGCCGGTCCGCGAGGACGGGAATCGCTTCGCGGTGACGGCCGGCACGAAGACCGCGGGCCACTCCAAGCCCTTCGCGCGGTGGACGGTGGTCAGGTCGATCGCGTTGAGCGCGAAGTCGTCCTCGCCATCGAAGCCCTCGAACGCGCCCTGCGCGTAGTTGATGATGTGGAGGGCGAGGTTGCGGTAGTACCAGATGCCTCGGCTCTCGCCGCCGACCTGCTCCCCCGCGGCGGCCGCGTCGGGTCGGGCCCGCCGACGGACGGACTCGTAGTCGGCTAGCAAGGCGGAGAACCTCGCGAGCGTCCCGAGCCGATTCACCTCGAGCGGGTCGCCGAGATCCCACTCCCGGACCTCCAGGACCGTGAGCAGTTCGTAGAGCTCGCCTACGAGGTCGGCGGTGCGGTCCGTCCTCGGGACGGCCGCCTTCCAGTCGAGCAGAACTCGGCGCAGACGATTCCGCGCTGCGTCGTCGAGATGGAACGCGGCTTGGAACTCGTCGAGGAGGTCGCGCTCGGTGACCGGGTTGCCACGCTGGTACGGGTCGCGCCAGTCGACGTCGCTCAGCCACGCCGTGGTCCTGCCGAGGACGCGACCTTCGGGCTGGTCGAACAACCCGGTCCTGCCGCCCGGCTGCACCGGGATGCCGAACGTCGCGAACTGGTCGGTCAGCGCCTTGTAGGAGGCCCGGCCACGCACGAGCACCGCGATGTCGCGCGGGGGCACGCCGGCGCTGATCAGCTCGTCGACCAGCCACGCGATCTGTCCGGCTTCGTCGGCTGCGGTGTCCTCGTCCCAGACGACGACCTCGGGGCGCGGGCCGGCCGACGTTCGTGACGGCAGCATCTGCTTGTCGAGCCGATCCGGGATCGACTCGGCAAACTTGTTGGCGGCGGCGATGAGCTGCGGGCGCGACCGGTAGTTCGTCGTGATCGCGAATGTGGCGACGTTGTCGTACCGGGTTGCGAAGGTGACGATGTTGGAAACGTCTGACCCGCGCCATTGGTAGATCGCCTGCTGGTCGTCGCCGACGACGCACAGCTCGACGTCGGGGCCGGCGAGGAGCTCGATCAGCCGCTCCTGCGCCGGGTTGATGTCCTGGTACTCGTCGACGATCAGCTGACGGAGCGTCTCGTGGATGCTCGACGCGAGCTCGGGCCGTTGGAGCTCGCGGACCGCGCGGACGATCTGCTGCCCATACGTCAGTAGTCGGTAGCGCTCGAGCGTCTCGTAGTAGTCGCGAAGGACCGTCCCGAAGGGGTCGGGGACGGACTTCGGGTCGAGCATCTCGTTCTCGACGACGTCGACGCCGGTCAGGAAGGCATCGATCGATGCGAACAGGCGGTCACCCGGATCGAGCTGACGCACGTCAAGCCGCCGAGCCTCACGCGACAGAAACGCGGTCAGCTGGTTGTCATCGAGGACGTCGTACGTCTCGTACCGAGGAACGTGCTGCTGCAAGAACCGGAAGCAGTAGGCGTGGATCGTGCCCACGAACAGGCCGTTGAGCCTGTCGAGCGTCTCGCGCCCGAGGCGCGTCTCCACTCGCTTCGTGATCCGATCCTTGAGTTCCGCCGCTGCGCGCTCCGTGAAGGTGAACGCCACGATGCCCTCCGGCGCGACGCCATCGGCGAGGAGGTCGACGACCCGCTGCGAGACGACCTCGGTCTTCCCGGAGCCGGCCGAGGCGATGATCTGCATGTGGCTGCCGCGGTGGCGGACCGCGTCGAGGGCAGGCCCGCTGAGAACGGGGACGTCAGCCACGGAGGCCGTCCCTGTCCGGTTCACGCTGCATAGCGAAACCGTAACCGGGTGACGACCTGTCCTTCCGCGCTTATCGACTGCCTCACGTCGTCCGAAGCCAGCTGCTCGAGCGCGAGCCGACTCCAGCGCGCGACGACCTTCTCAGCGCCGCCCGGCCGTGCTGCCATAGTTGACGCCTAAGCCCTTGACGTTAAGCTATCGACCAACTAGAGTCGTCTGCATAGTCAACGCTCAAGCCCTTGGGGGTATAGGTATGCTTCACGTCAAGCTGCACGATCGCCGGACCATCGACGCCGAGACTGACCCAATGGGTCGGACGTGGGTCGGGTACGACCCCGAAGAGTCGCTCGACGTCCTCTTCGACCAGAACCGCGGCCGGTGGGTCCTGGGGAAGCGCGCTGACCTCGAGCGTTACGCGGTGTTCTCCTACACCGGGGACCACACGGTGAAGTTCGTCGCCGAGATCGACGGCTACGAGACGTCGGAGGACAAGCGGGTGATCGTGGGGCGCGTCCTGGGCTCGGATCACCCCGTAGTCCGGCGGTGGGTCGGCGCGCCGGCGCCGGACTCGTTCCGGAACCCTGTCACCTACTTCGACGACCCTGCAACGGGCGCGCGAGAGTGCGCCTGCGGGTGCGGCGAGACGGCCGCTGCGGGGCGGGCGTTCGTCCCGGGCCACGACCAGAGGGCTGTCCACGCCCGCATCTCCGAGCAGTGGGGCGACACCCTGGGCTTCATCCGTTGGTACGACGCGACGTACCGCGCGGCGTAGATCAGGCGGCGAGCTCCATGCGGAACGGGTCACGGGCACCGGGCACCCGGCAGGTCGGAAGCCACCTTGCTGGCGCGTCGCCGCTTACGAGCAGAGTCCGTTCAGCTCGGCGTAGTCGATCAGCCAGTCGGGGGGTGAGGTGTCGCCGAGCGCCTGCTGCCAGGTGCGGTGCTCGAAGCGGCGGCCCGGCGTCTGCTCGAGCAGCGCGGCGAAGTTAGCCGCGTGCTCGGCGACGCCCGCGGGGCCGAGATTGACCAGTCGCAGCGGCACCCCGAGCCGTTCCGCCATGGCGGCCCCGATCACCCAGTTGCGCGTCAGCTGGTATGAGCCCTCCGACCTCACGGCTATCTCATCCACCGAGAAGAGCTCACGCGCCGCCAGATACTTGTCGTAGCCGACGTAGCCGGGTTGTGAGTCGTTGGCGCTGCCGTGCTTGGCCTCCACGAGCGCCAGCAACTCCGGCCACAGAGCGATGACGTCCGGCTCGGAGCGCCGCTTCGGGTGCTCCTCGAGGCGGTCGCTGACCTGCACGAGTAGCTCGAGCACCTCCGCCGCGCGCGAGCCGGCCACCGGATGCCCCCACAGGAGCAGCGCCTCCGGCTCGCCGAGGTCAGGCTCGCCGACCAGTGCGCCGATCGCACCGACCGCGCGCAGCCCAGCGACAACCGTCCAGGTCACCGCGTCCTCGCTGCGACCAGAGCAGAATTTCTTGGCCTTCGTCGGCCGGTTGTGCACATTGATCGCGCCGGCCAGCGCGTCCGTCAGCCCAGGACGTGCCTGCTCAGGCACATTCAGCTGCGGCGTGGCGGTGATCGACACACGACCGTTCGGCGTCGAAGCGTTGGAGAAGCCCAGCCCACAACGGTGGCAGCGGAAGGCGCATGAGTCGAAGTCCGCCGCCGGCTTCCCCAGCATTTCAGGACGGATATCCCACGCGCCGCCGCACTGCGGGCACCTATCGCCGAAGGCGAGCATCGGCTCGAGCTTCGCATGACGGGCGATCCTCCGGGGCTGTAGCTGGCCGCTGCTGCCCCTGACGACAACAAAGCTTCCGACCGGCGGTGAATGCTCGCTTCGGAGAGGCTCAGAGGCCCGCCGGCAGGCTCACCGAAAACGGGTCCCCGTTTAGGTCCCCGACCGAGCCGATCCTGCTCCCGGCGACCAGACGGGCTGCTACGTTCTCCCTGCTTTCCAGCCCTTTCCGAGACCCTCCGGACCGCCTACGGAACCGAAGGTCAGAGGTCCGAATCCTCTCGGGCGCGCTTCGGAAGACCCCTCCACCGCGGGGACTTCCTCGTTGCTCGGCCATCACGCCGCCCGCCCGCCGGGCGAGATCGCGCCGCACTCGTAGGCGAGGATCACCGCGTGGATCCGGTCGCGTGCGCCGAGCTTGGTCAGCACGTTGCGCACGTGGCTCTTGACCGTCGTCTCCTCGACGGTCAGCGCGGCGGCGATCTCGCGGTTGGCGTGCCCTTGGGCGATGAGCAGGAAGACCTCGAGCTCGCGGGGCGTGAGCTCGGCGAGCCGCGGATCCTGGGAGGGGCTCAGGACCGGCTGCTCGACCACCCGCTCGATCACGCGTCGGGTCACCGCGGGGGAGAGCAGCGCGTCGCCGGAGGCGACGACGTGGATCGCGCGCAGCAGGTCCTCGGGGGCGCTGCGCTTGAGCAGGAAGCCGCTGGCGCCGGCGCGCAGCGCGCCGACGACGTACTCGTCCTCGTTGAAGGTCGTGAGGATGACCACGCGCGCGTCGGGCACCCGGGCGATCAGCTCGCGGGTCGCCGTGATGCCGTCCATCTGGGGCATGCGGACGTCCATCAGCACCACGTCGGGGCGGTGGTGCGGCGCGCGGCGCAGCGCGATGTCGCCGTCCTCGGCCTCGGCGACGACCTCGAGCGCCGGGTCGTTGGAGAGGATCAGGCGCAGGCCGCGGCGGACCAGGTCGTCGTCGTCGACCAGCATCACGCGGATCGCCCCGGGCGCGTCGGTCACGGCGTCCTCGCGCCCCGGGGCAGCGTCGCACGGACCTCGAAGCGGCCACCGACGCTGCGGGCGTCCAGCGTGCCGCCGAGCAGCGCGGCGCGCTCGCGCATCCCGGTCAGGCCGTGGCCGCCCGAGGGCCGCGCCGGTGCGCCGCCGGCGACGGGGTTGACGACGGTGAGCGCCAGCACGCCGTCGCGGCACTCGAGCGTCAGCTCCGCGGCGCCGGCTCCGTGGCGCGCGGCGTTGGTCATCGCCTCCTGGGCGATGCGGTAGGCGGCGCGGTCGACCGCCGGCGGCAGGCGCAGCGCGGGCCCCGTGCGGTCGTGCAGCGAGAAGTCCAGGCCGGCGGCCCGGTGGCGCTCGACCAGCGCCGGGATGCGGTCGATGCCGGGCAGCGGCTCCAGGTCTGCCGGCGCGCCGTCGCGCAGCCCGCCCAGGATCGCGTCGAGCTCCTGCATGGTCTCGCGGGCGATCGCCTCGATGGTGGCGATCGCCTCGCGGCTGCGCTCGGGCTGACTGTCCTGGACGAGCCGCGCCGCCCCGGCCTGGATGAGGATCGAGTTGATCGCGTGCCCGGCCGAGTCGTGGAGCTCGCGAGCGATCCGCGTGCGCTCCTCGGCGACCGCGAGGCGCTGCTCGCGCGCGACGCGCTCGCGCTCCTGCGCGGCCTGCTCGCGTTCCTGTGCGGCTCGCTCCCGGGCCAGACGGCGGCGATCGCTGACGATCCAGCCGCCCGCCCACAGTAGCGCGGTGATCGCGTACTCGCCCGCCTCGGGCTCGAAGCGGACCGAGGCGACGGCGGCGAACGCCGCGAAGGCGGCGACGCAGACGCCCAGGACCACGAGGGCGTCCTGCCTGCTGCGGTCGCGCGCGGCGAGCGTGGCGAGGACGATCGCCGGAGCGGGCGCGGTGAGCACGGCGAGGTCGAGCGCGACGAGCGCTACCGAGCCGGCGAGGACCGCCGCCAGCGCCGCTCGCGGCGCCCGGTGGCGCGCCAGCAGCGGGAGCGCGGCGAGCAGGCAGACGGCCGCGCCGACCACGTCGCCGTCGCTCGCCTGGCCCTCCTTGGCGCCGAACGCCTCGGTGGCCATCTGCGCGACCGAGAAGCCGAACACCGCAGCCGTGAGCGCGGCGTCGAGCGCCAGCTGGCGCGAGCGCGACCCGGGCCTGGTCATCGACACGAGCCGAGCGTAGTGGCGCGCCCCCAACCCGAACACCTCCCGCGGCACGATGCGTCTCCTCCCGCGGGAGGAGACGCAGGATCCGTCGAGCGGACGTTTCGGCGAGGCGGCCGCCGACCTAGCTTCGCCGGCCATGCGAACGACGACGATCTCCGCCCCGCCATCCGCCCCGCCGGCGGACCGCACCGGGCGCTGGCTGGCCGGCCTCACCGGCTGGGTCCTGGCCCACAAGCGCCTGGTCGCGGTCGGCTGGCTCGTGCTCACCCTGCTCGGGTTCTTCGGCTCCGCGAAGGTCACCGACGCGCTCAACGAGAGCTTCACGATGCCCGACAGCGCGAGCACGATCGCCAACGACCGGATCGCCGATCGCTTCGCGTCGGGCGGCGCCACGCCGCCGCTCGTCGCGGTCGTGACGCTGCCACCCGGGACGACGGCCAGCGCTCCGGCGGTCCGCGCTGACCTGCGGACGCTCGAGCAGGACCTCCAGCGCGCCGTCCCTGGCGCTCGCATCGCGTCCTTCGGCTCGACCTCCGAGCGGGCCTATGTCTCCGACGACGGCCGCACCACGTTCGCGATCGTGCACCCGCCGACGGCGGTGGTCGAAGACGCCGGACCGAGCGGCAACGAGATCAGCGACGCGACGCTCGCGAGCGCCGAGCGGGCCGTCGCCGGCGCCCGCGTGGGCGGCGCCGAGGTCCGGCTCACGGGGGCCGCGCTGCTGGCCCGCGAGGCCGAAGGCGAGGGCGGCGGTCCCGGCTTCCTGAACGAGACGCTCATCGCCGGCGTCGCGGCCCTGGTCGTGCTGGCCTTCGTGTTCGCGTCGGCCCTGGCGCTCGTGCCGCTGATGATGGCGATCGTCGCCATCCCGGTCACGCTGCTGGCCGTCTGGGGGCTCACCGCGCTGACCGAGGTCAACCTGGTCGTGGTCTTCCTCGTCTCGCTGATCGGCCTCGGCATCGCGATCGACTACGCGCTCCTGGTCGTCATGCGCTGGCGGGAGGAACGAGAGCGCGGCGAGAGCGACGAGCAGGCGATCGTGCGCGCCGCCGGAACCGCCGGGCGCGCGGTGCTGTTCAGCGGCAGCACGGTGGCGATCGGACTGCTCTCGGCGCTCGTGCTCCCGGTCCCGTTCCTGCGCTCGATGGGCTACGGGGGACTGCTCATCCCGCTCGTGTCCGTCGCCGTCGCGCTGACGCTGCTGCCCGTCGTGCTCGCGACGGTCGGGCCGGTCGCCGACGCCCGCCGGCTGCGACGCACCGACCGCGCCGAGCGGCACTGGGCCACCTGGGCGCGCCTGGTCATCCGCCATCGCGTCGCCGCGGCGCTGGGCGGCACGGCCGTGCTCGTCGCGCTCTGCGTCGTCGCGCAGGGCATGCTGCTCGGCACGCCCGAGGCACGATCGCTCGGCGGCACCGGCGGCGCGAAGGCCGCGCTCGAACAGCTCGATCGCTCCGGCATCGACGCCGCGCCGCTCGCGCCCATCGAGGTCCTGACCCCGGCCGGCCGCGCGGACGAGACCGCGGCCCGCATGGCGACGGTCGACGGCGTCCGCGCCGCCAGCGCCCCGGGCGGCGCGTGGCACGCCGACGGTGTCGCGGTCGTCGAGGTCTTCCCCCGCAGCGACACCAACTCGCAGGCCGGACGCAGGACGGTCGACGCCGTGCGCGATGTCGCCGCGGCGCAGCCGGCGACCACCGTCGGCGGGGGCACGGCGGAGACGATGGACTTCATCGACGGCGTCTACGGCTCGTTCCCGCTGATGCTCGCGCTGATCTCGCTCGTCACGTTCGTCCTCCTGGCGCGCGCATTCCGCTCGATCGTGCTCCCCGCGAAGGCGATCGCGATGAACCTGCTGTCGGTGTTCGCCACCTGGGGCGTCATGACGCTCGTCTGGCAGCACGGCGTGGGCACCGAGCAGCTGTTCGGCGTCGACCCCTCGGGCTCGGTGCTGTCGTGGGCGCCGGTGATCGTGTTCGCGTTCATCTACGGGCTGTCGATGGACTACGAGGTGTTCATCCTCGCCCGGATGCGCGAGGAGTACGACCGCACCGGCTCCACCGACGAGGCGGTCGTGCGCGGGATGGCCGGCACGGGGCGGCTCGTGACCAGCGCGGCGCTGATCGTCTTCCTCGCGTTCGCCTCGATGGCCACCGCCGGGGACGCGGACCTGCAGGTGCTCGCCACCGGACTCGCGGCGGGCGTCCTCATCGACGCGCTCGTCGTGCGCTCGCTCCTCGTCCCCGCCACCGTCTCGTGGTTCGGCCGCTGGAACTGGTGGATGCCCGAGCGCGGCCGGCGGCTCCTGCGCCTGCCCGCGGTCACGCCGGCCGCCGAGTCGTGACCGCGGCCGGCGCGGTGCGAGGGTGGCTAGCCGGGGAGCTTGGCCGCCAGCACGTCGAGCTTCTCGATCATCGGCTCGTCGTAGAGCGTCCCGGCGTTCTCCATCAGTGCCGCGGCCACCCTGCCGTTCAGGTGGGCGTCGCGCCCGGCATCGTCGGGGAAGACGTCGAAGATCCCGAAGGTCGACGGCCCGAGCCGGATGGCGAACCACGCCGTCGTCGCCGGCTCGTCGAGCACGAGGTCCAGGCCCCCGTCGAGGAACGCCTCCACGTCACCCTCGTGGCCCGCCTTGGCCTCGATGCGGACGAACAGCCCCTTCGTCACCGTCGTCGTCGGTCCAGCGATGTCCGCCATGTCGATCTCCTGTCGGTGGGGACCGGGAGCTACCGGCCACGCGGAAGGCGACCCGCTGGACTCGCCGGCGGGGTGGGGTCAGTCGTCCGAAGTCGACGACGGGCCAGCACCCACGGCCTGGTCCTGGGGCGCAGGCGACGGAGGCCGGTAGCGGCTGATGGTCTCGCGGACCTCGTCGTCGCTCTCGAGCCCGGACCCGATCGCGCCGACGACGATCGCCATCGACGTGGCGAACCACGCCGCCGCTGCGTAGTCCTCGAACGCGGCGTCGTGCGAGAGGTTGGACGCCATCGACGCGCTGGGGACCACGAGCGCCATCGCGGCCAGGACGACGGCGTAGAGCACCACGTAGGCGAACACCAGGCCCAGCAGCAGCGTCAGCACGGTCGCGACGTTGATGCGCCTCATCAGCTGCGGATCGGGCGTGCGACTCGCGTCCTCCCACAGCGAGTGCGCGACGACCAGCCAGGCGCCGAGACCGACGAGCGCCACGACGGCGATCACCACGAGGCGGGTGACGTCCTGCTGGTCGGCGATCGCCCACGCATTGGTGTTGACGACGAAGAACCCGGCGCTGCCGAGGATGGCGACCAGGACCTTGGAGAGGTCGCGGACCAGCCGCCACGGCCGGTTCTTCAGGACGAGCTGACCGATGGACAGGTCCTCGTAGTGGGGGCGGCCCGAGGCGCTGTGCGGAGGTGCGTGGTCGATGCTGCGTCCGTACCCGGCGGCCGTCCGCCGAGGGCACCGGTGGTGGGCTTGCAACCACCGACGACGCCGGCCCGCGGTGCGCCGGTACCGTGCGCCAGGCAACGGCTTGGTCCCCCGGCGGCGCGGCACGATCGTCCGCGGGTCGAGCTTGTCCTCTCATCTCGACGCTCGCGCCGACTTGGGCGAGCGAGGGCGTCCAGGCGAAGCGCGGCCGGGGGTCTGGTCGGGGCGAGGCGTGGAGCCAGGGAGGACGGACCCCGCGACGGCGCAGGTCTGATCTCGGCCCGCGACGGAGCGCGTCGTCGAGGCGGGCTTCAGCTGCCGAGGCGCTCGGAGAGCTCGACGAGGCGGTTCGAGAAGCCCCACTCGTTGTCGTACCAGGCGAAGACCTTCACCTGGTCGCCGACGACCTGGGTGAGCGGCGCGTCGAAGATCGCGGAGTGCGGGTCGCCGACGATGTCGGCGGAGACGAGCGGCGCCTCCGAGTAGGCCAGGTACGGCGACAGGCCAGGCGTCGCTGCCGCCGAGCGGAAGGCCGCGTCGACCTCCTCGACCGACGCGCGCCGCGTGAGCTTGGCGGTGAGGTCGGTGATCGAGCCGACCGGCACGGGCACGCGCAGCGACAGGCCGGTGAGCCTGCCGTCGAGCTCCGGGATGATCCTCCCGATCGTGCTCGCGGCGCCCGACGACGTCGGGATGGTGGACAGGGCGGCGGCGCGGGCGCGGCGCAGGTCGCTGTGCGGGGCGTCCTGCAGGCGCTGGTCGCTGGTGTAGGCGTGGATCGTCGTCATCAGCCCGGTCTCGATGCCGAAGGCCTCGTGCAGCACCTTGGCCATCGGCGCCAGGCAGTTCGTCGTGCACGAGCCGTTGGAGACGAGGTCGCCGGCGTCCTCGAGGACGTCGTCGTTGACGCCCAGGACGACCGCCGGCACGTCGTTCGAGGCCGGTGCGGAGATGATGACCTTGCGCGCGCCGGCGGCGAGGTGCTGCCGCGCGCTCGCCGCGTCGGTGAACCGCCCGGTGGACTCGACGACGACGTCGACCCCGACGTCGCCCCAGCCGATGCGCGCGGGCTCGCGCTCCGCGGTCGCCCGGATCCGCGCGTCACCGACGACGAGGGCGCCGTCCTCGACCCGGACGCCGGCAAGGCGGCCGCCGACCGAGTCCCACTCGAGCAGCGCTCCGAGCGTGGCCGCGTCGGCCACGTCGTTGATGGCGACGACCTCGACGTCGGCCGAGCTGCGCAGCGCCGCCCGCAGGTAGGCCCGGCCGATGCGGCCGAAGCCGTTGATCCCGATGCGGACAGCCATCTGCGTCCTCCTCCTGGTTCAGCGCGCGGCGGCGCGGGCGGCCTCGAGCAGCGACACCGCACCTCGGACCGCCGCGTCCATGGGCTCCTGGTCGCCCTGCGCCCTGGCGAGGACGTAGCCGCCCTGCAGCACCGCCGCGAGGGTCCGGGCGAGGTCGGCCGGGTCGACGTCGGCAGGCAGCTCGCCCACCTCGACGGCCTCGGCGATGACGGCCTCCCACCGCCGCAGCACCGTGGCGAACGCCTCGGCCACGACGGTCAGGAGCTCCGGGTCGGCGACGACCTGCGGGTCCTGGGTCATGCGGCCCACGCGACAGCCCCGCGTTCCGGGCCGCGGCACCGTGAGGTACCGGATGATCCGCTCCAAGGGCGACCCGTCGCCGTCGAGCTCCGACGTCTGGCCGGCCATCTCCTGCGCCACCGACGAGAACGCGTCGAGGGCGAGGTCGTGCTTGCCCGCGTAGTGGTGGTACATGCTGCCCTGACCGACGCCGGCACGGGCCAGGACGTCGCGCGGGCTCGTGGCGGCGTAGCCCCGTTCCCACAGCAGGTCGGCCATGGCGTCCCGCAGCTGCTCCCGGGCACTCACACCTTGACTGTACCAACTAGTACGTACAACGGGCACGGCCCCGTCGCGTCCTCTCCGGGGGGATCCACGTGCGGTCGTGCAGCGCGGCGACCGGCAGTCAGTGTGCCGTCAGCGGTCGCAAGCTCACCGTTCCTCGATCAATCGACGGCCAGACGGTCAGCAGCCGGACAGTCAACTAGCTTCCCCGGCGCACAACGCCACACGCCGGAGGCTGGGGAACATGGGGATCAGCAGGACGGGCTCGTCGCCGCATGCGCGCGGGCTGCTTCGACGCGCGACGATGGTCGCCGGCGCGGCGGCGCTGGCGCTCTGGGTGACTCCAGCCGCAGCCGATGCGGCCTTCGCGCCGTGCGGTGAGCGCGGCGTCTTCACGCAGTCCGGGACGACCTTCACGTGCACGTACACCGAGGCCGGCACCGAGGGGACGTTCGTCGTCCCCTCCGACGTGACGCGGCTCGACGTCATCGCCGTCGGTGCCCACGGTGGCGGGGGCTTCAGCGGACGCGGTGCCACGGTCGAGAACCCGTCGCTTCCGGTGACAGGCGGAGCCACGCTCTACGTCGACGTGGCATCGCGCGGGCCGGCGAACGGCCTCTGCCCTGCGTCCCCGACGGCCCGTGGGGAGTTCGACGGCGGCCGCTCCGGCTGGAACCTCTTCAGCGGTTGCCCGGCCGGCAACGCGGGCGGTGGTGGCGGATCCTCGGCGCTGAGCCGTGACCCGCGGGCCTCGGCGACGTTCACCGGCAACGCGGCCACGGACTCTCGTCTGCTCGTCGCGGGTGGCGGCGGAGGCGGCGTCGGCTACAGCTTCGTCCGGGCTGGGGACGCGGGGGTCGCCGACGTCGTCGGCGCCGGCGACGCGTTCACCCCCAACTCCAACCTCGCGGCGCCGGGCGGTGTCGGGCCGACCGACGGCACCGACGGCGGCGGCGAGTCGCGCTTCTGGACCAACGTGGGCGTGAACGGCACCAACGGCACCGCCGCTTCCGGCGGCGACGGGGCCCTCCACCTCCGCGACAACTGCCAGCCCATCGCCGGGGCCGGAGGCGGCGGCGGCTGGTTCGGCGGCGGGGGAGGACCGGCCTTGGGGTGCGGTGGGGCGGGCGCCGGTGGCGGCGGTTCGAGCTACCTGGGCGCCGACCCGGCGCAGTCGGCGAGCATCGCGACCGCAGATGACGCAGCTGCCCCGGCCGTGACGATCAGCTACGAGGCGTCGCGACCCAGCGCGACGATCGTGGCGCCGGCCGACGGCCAGCACTTCGCCGTCGGCCAGTCGGTGGCGACCAGCTTCACCTGCGCGGCGGGCACGTTCGCCGTGAGCTCGTGCCAGGACTCCGGTGGCGAGACCGACGGCACCGGCACGCTGGCCACGAGCACGCCCGGCACGTTCACGTACTCGGTGACCGCCACCGGCCAGGACGGCCTGACGCACACCGACGCCATCACGTACGTCGTCGAGGACCAGACGCGGCCGACCGTCTCGATCACCTCGCCCGAGAACGGCGCGAGCTACGGCCGGGGCACGACCGTGCTCGCGGACTTCGCCTGCGCCGACGAGCAGGGCGGCAGCGGCCTGAAGTCGTGCGTCGGCGACGTCGCCGACGGCCAGCCCGTGGACACCTCGTCGCTGGGCAAGAAGACGCTCTCGGTCACGGCGACCGACAACGCGGGCAACACCCGGACGGTGGAGGTCGGCTACGAGGTGGTCGACGCCACGGACCCGACGGCGTCGATCACGACGCCCGCCGACGGTGCGACCTACGCGCGCGGCGCGACGGTCGAGGCGGACTTCGCGTGCGCCGACGAGCAGGGCGGCAGCGGCCTGACCTCCTGCGTGGGCACCGTCGCCGATGGCCAGCCGATCGACACGTCGTCCTTGGGCACGAAGCAGTTCTCGGTCACGGCGACCGACGACGCCGGCAACACCCGGACGGTCACGGCGGTCTACCTGGTCGCCGACGAGACGAAGCCGGCGGTCTCGATCACGACCCCGGCCGATGGCGCGACGTACGCCCAGGGCGCGACCGTCGAGGCGGACTTCGCCTGCGCCGACGAGCAGGGCGGCAGCGGCCTGAAGTCGTGCGTCGGCACGGTGGCCGACGGCCAGCCGATCGACACCTCGTCGCTCGGCCCGGCGTCGTTCTCGGTGACGGCGACGGACGAGGCGGGCAACACCCGCACGGTCTCGGCGGCCTACACGGTGACCGACCAGACGCCTCCGGGCGTGTCCATCACCTCGGCGCCGAACGGGCTCACCAGCAGCCGGGCGGCGACGATCGAGTTCGGCTCGAGCGACGGCGACGTCGACCGCTTCGCCTGCAAGCTCGACGCCGGGGACTACGCCACCTGCACCCCGCCCAAGTCGCTGAGCGACCTCGCCGACGGCGTGCACGTCTTCAGCGTCAAGGCCATCGACCACGCGGGCAACGAGACGGCCCAGCCGGCGGTCGTGAGCTGGCTCGTCGACGCAACCGCACCCGACACGGAGATCAGCAGCGGTCCGCCCGCCCTGACCAACAGCACGACCGCGTCGATCGGCTTCGGCTCGACGGCCACCGACGTCGCGCGGTTCGAGTGCCAGCTCGACGGCGGCGACTACGCGACGTGCACCACGCCCAAGGCGCTCAGCGACCTCGCCGACGGCCCGCACGTCCTGCGGGTGCGCGCGGTCGACCAGGCAGGCAACGTCGACCCGTCGCCGGCCTCGCGGAGCTGGACCGTCGACACCGCGGCGCCGAACACCGTCATCACCGGGGGTCCGCCGGCGCTGACCAAGAGCCGCTCGGCCTCGTTGGTCTTCGGCTCGTCGGACACCGACGTGAGCCGGCTGGAGTGCAAGCTGGACGGCGGCGAGTACGCGACGTGCACGTCGCCGAAGGCGTTGAGCGGCCTTGCTGACGGCGCGCACACGTTCAGCGTGCGGGCGGTGGACCAGGCGGGCAACGCCGACCCGACGCCGGCGACGCGGTCCTGGACCGTCGACAGCGCCCCGCCCGAGACGACGATCACGAGCGGCCCGACGGGCGTGTTCTCGCCGCCGGCCACGACGAACGACCGCACGCCGGTCTTCCGGTTCACCAGCGAGGCGGGTGCGACGTTCGCGTGCCGGGTCGACAGCGGTGGCTGGTCGCCGTGCACGAGCCCGTTCACGGCCTCGCGGTTGCGCGACGGTCAGCACACCTTCAGCGTGCGCGCCACCGACCAGACCGGCCTCGTCGATCCCAGCCCGGCGACCAAGGCGTTCACCGTGCTGCCCGACTGCAGCCTGTTCCAGTTCCGCTTCATCGTGCGGATCTGCGTGCTGCCCTTCTACCGCGACAACGCCACGACCTGAGCGCCGCACGGCACGGCCGTGCGGCGCCCACGGTGGTCGCGGGACCGGGCCGATCAGCCCTTCGGCATGAACGCCGCCGGGTAGCGGCTGCCGAAGGCGCCCTCGGGCAGGGCGGCGCGGATGGTCTCCAGGTCCTCGGGCGTCAGGACGACGTCGGCCGCCGCCGCGTTCTCGCGCACGCGCTGCGGGCTGCGCGTCCCGGGGATCGGGACGACGTCGTCGCCCTGGGCCAGCAGCCAGGCGAGGGCGAGCTGGCTCACGGTGATGGCCTTGCTCTCGGCCAGGCCCGTGAGCTGCCGCACGGCCTCGAGGTTGCGCTCGAAGTTGCCCGGCTGCCAGCGGTCGTCCCAGCTGCGCATGTCGTCGGCGGGGTACTCGGCCGCGGGCCGGACGTCGCCGGTCAGGAAGCCGCGCCCCAGCGGGGAGTAGGCGACGAAGCCGATGCCGAGCTCGCGGACGACGGGCAGCACCTCGGCCTCGACGTCGCGCTCGAAGACCGAGTACTCGGTCTGCAGGACCGACACCGGCTGCACGGCGTGCGCGCGGCGCAGCGACTCGGGCCCCGCTTCGCTGAGGCCGAAGAAGCGCACCTTGCCCTCGTCGATGAGCTCCTTGACGGTGCCGGCGACGTCCTCCACGGGCACGTCCGGGTCGACGCGGTGCTGGTAGAGGACGTCGAGGACGTCGACGCCGAGGTGGCGCAGGCTGTTCTCCGCGACCTGGCGGATGCGCTCGGGCCGGCTGTCGACGGCGCTGCCCAGCGGCTCGGCGCTCATGTCGAAGCCGAACTTCGTCGCGATGACGACCTCGTCGCGGAACGGCGCCACGGCCTTGCCCAGGAGCTGCTCGTTGGAGCCCGTCCCGTTGCCGTAGAGCTCGGCGGTGTCGAAGAACGTGATGCCCGCCTCGTGGGCGGCGGCGATGGTGGCCGTGACCTCCGCCTGGGTGCTGCCCTGGCCGTAGGCGAGGGTGAAGCCCATGGTCCCGAAGCCGAGTGCCGAGACCTCGAGGCCCTGGGTGCCGAGGGTCCGTCGATGCATGTCGTGCCTTTCAGTCGTGGTCAAACCAAACGGTTCGGTTTGACACTACCACGCTCCCGCGCGATCTATGCTCGGGGCGTGCCGACGACCGTCACGCCCAGGGAGCGAGTGCTCGACGCGGCGCTGCGCGAGTTCGCCGAGCACGGGGTGGCGGGGGCGCGGGTCGACCGCATCGCGCGAGCGGCGAAGACCAGCAAGGAGCGCGTGTACGCGTACTTCCGCTCCAAGGACGAGCTGTACGTGGCCGTCGCCGCCGGGCAGCTGCAGCAGGTCATGGAGAGCACGCAGCTCGACCCCGCCGACCTGCCGGGCTACGTGGGCGAGCTGTTCGACTTCTACGTCGCGCACCCCGAGATGCTGCGGCTCGTCGGGTGGGGACGGCTGGAGCCCAACGAGGCACTCGCCGGGATGGGCGCCGCCGGACAGGCGTCGCTGCGGGCCAAGCTCGCCACGATCGCCCAGGGCCAGGCCGACGGGGTGCTCGACGACGCCTTCGCGCCGCTCGACGTCCTGCTCCTCCTCGTCCACCTCAGCATGGGATGGCTGATGGCGGTCGAGTTCCACCAGCTCGAGGATCCCGCCGACCCCGAGGTCGTCGCCCGCCGCCGGGCCGCCGCCGTGCTCGCCGCCGAGCGGCTGTTCCCGGCGCCCCGGTGAGCCACCGCGGCTGGGCCACTGCCCCGCCCCGGACGGCCGAGAGGCGCGCTGGCGACCCGGGGCTCGGCCGGATCCTGGCCGAGGCGCGCCGGCTGGCCGGCGCCCGCCTCAGGTCGTGAGCAGACCCGGCCCGGCCGGCTCGGCGATCCAGCTCGCGAGCAGGTCCAGGCCCTTGGCGGAGGCGCTGCCCTCCGGCGCGGAGTAGACGAAGAGCGTCTGGTCCTGGTCGGCGGGGAGGTCGAGCGCCTCGTACTGGACCTCGACGTCGCCAGCCACCGGGTGGCGGTAGCCCTTGGTCCCGTGCGCCAGGCGCACCACGTCGTGCTGGGCCCACCAGGCGGCGAACTCGCGGCTCTTGACGCTCAGCTCGCCGATGAGCTCGTTGAGGACGGCGTCGTCCGGGAAGCGTCCGGCGTCGAGGCGCAGGGCCGCGACGTTGTCGCGCGCGACCGCCTCCCAGTCGACGTAGCGCTCCCGCGCCACCGGGTTGAGGAACACCCACCGGGCGTGGTTGCGCTCGCGCGGCTCCAGGGCGTCGAAGTCGCAGAGCAGAGCGCGGGCCATGGCGTTGGTCGCCAGGACGTCGGTGCGCCGCCCAAGGACGAACGCCGGCGTGCGCAGGGTGTCGAGCAGCAGCTGGACGCCCGGCCGCACGCGCTGGCCGCCAGGGTCCGGGCCGCGGCGCCGCGCGAGGACCGGCTTGGCGAGGTGGAGGAGGTGCGCGCGCTCGGCCTCGTCGAGGCACAGTGCCCGCGCGATCGCCTCGAGCACGTCCGTCGAGACGCTGCTGGCGCGCCCCTGCTCGAGGCGGACGTAGTAGTCGACGCTCACGCCGGCGAGCTGCGCGACCTCCTCGCGGCGCAGCCCCGGGACGCGGCGGTGCCCCGGCCCCGGCGCCATCCCGACCTCGTCGGGGGTGCGCCGCGCGCGGCGGGAGCGCAGGAACTCGCGGAGCTCGTGGTTGGCCGACATCGCCGCTCCATCATGCCTCGCGCCGGCGCGATGTCCAGCCCCTGAGGGTGGTCCAGCTGGACCCAGGTTCGGCCGGCCGACGGGTGATCCCGTCGCTTGTGAGCCTCGGTGGGCGCGCCCAGCATGGCGCCCATGACCACGCTCACCGCCGCCGACACCCCCAGCGACCAGCGCCCCCTCACGGGCCGCGTCGCCGTGATCACCGGCGCCTCCTCCGGCATGGGCGCCGCCACCGCCGAGTCGCTCGCCGCCGCCGGCGCGAAGGTCGCGCTGCTCGCCCGTCGCAAGGACCGCCTCGACGCCCTCGTCGAGCGGCTCGCCCCGACCGGCGCCGAGGTCGTCGCTCATCAGCTCGACGTGACCGACCAGGACGCGGCCGACGCGGTCGCCGCCCGCGTGCGCGAGCAGCTCGGGCGCGTCGACCTCGTGTTCAACAACGCCGGCGTCATGCTCCCGGGGCCGATCACCCAGCAGCCGCGCGACGAGTGGCAGCACCAGATCGACCTCAACGTCACCGGCCTCATGCACACGATCGGCGCGTTCGTCCCGCAGCTCGTCGAGGCCGGTCAGGCGGGCGGCACGGCCGACCTGATCAACACGAGCTCGATCGCCGCCCAGAACATCTTCCCCGGCTTCGCCGTCTACTCGGCGACCAAGGCGTTCGTGACGCACCTGTCGCGCACCCTGCGGGCCGAGCTCGGCGCTCAGGGCGTGCGGGTCAGCACCATCGAGCCCGGCATCACCGAGACCGAGCTGCAGGGCCACGTGACCGACGAGGCCAGCAAGGCGTGGCTGGCCGACGCCGCGCAGACGATGGAGCTCCTGCAGCCGCAGGACATCGCCTCCGTGGTCACCTACCTCGCCGGCCTGCCGCGGCGGGTGAACCTCCAGCAGGTCACGGTCATGCCGACCCAGGAGCAGATGTAGGCGCCGTCACCTGGGCGTGTTGCACCGCCTCGCGCGATGTGCGACCTTCCGACTGTCTGATGTCCGCCTATTCCGCTGCACCGCCCTCCCAGCCCCAGACGTTCGACGACTGGCAGGCCCTCTACGACCTCACCCCGGAGCGTCAGGACGCGGAGTTCCTGACGCTCTCCGGGGAGGAGGTTCGGCCGTTGTACACGGAGGCTGATCTCCCGGAGCGCGACCAGATCGGGTTGCCGGGGGCGTTTCCGTTCACGCGTGGGGTGTATCCGTCGATGTACCGGGGGCGGTTGTGGACGGTCAGGCAGTTCGCGGGGTTCGGGACGGCGGAGGAGACCAACGAGCGCTTCCACTACCTGCTCGATCATGGGCAGACGGGGTTGTCGACGGCGTTTGACATGCCGTCGTTGATGGGCCACGACAGCGATTCGCCGCTCAGCCTGGGTGAGGTGGGGCGGGAGGGCACGGCGGTCGACACGCTGGATGACATGCAGGACCTGTTCGCCGGGATCGATCTCGGTGAGGTGTCGGTGTCGATGACGATCAACGCGCCGGCGGCGATCGCGATGGCGTTCTACGTCGTGGCGGCGGAGAAGTCCGGGGTGCCGGCGGATCGTCTTGGGGGGACGATCCAGGCCGACATCCTCAAGGAGTACATCGCGCAGAAGGAGTGGTGCTTTCCGGTCGATGCGGGGATGCGACTGCTCGGCGACATGGTGCAGTGGTGCTCGACGGAGATGCCCCGCTGGCATCCGATCTCGATCTCGGGCTACCACATCCGCGAGGCGGGTTCGACGGCGGCGCAGGAGCTCGCGTTCACCCTCAAGGACGGCCTGACGTACGTGGAGCAGGCGGTGGAGCGGGGCCTGGACGTCGATGACTTCGCGCCCAGGTTGTCGTTCTTCTTCAACGCGCAGATCGACTTCTTCGAGGAGATCGCCAAGTACCGCGCCGCGCGGCGGATCTGGGCCCGCGAGCTCAAGGAGACGTTCGGGGCCAAGAACCCGAAGTCGTGGTTGATGCGCTTTCACACCCAGACCGCCGGGGTGTCGCTGACCGCGCAGCAGCCGCTGAACAACATCACCCGCACCGCGATCGAAGCGCTGGCCGGCGTGCTCGGTGGGACGCAGTCGCTGCACACCAACTCCTATGACGAGGCGCTCGCGCTGCCCACCGAGGAGGCGGTGCGCATCGCGCTGCGCACCCAGCAGGTCATCGCGCATGAGACCGGGGTGACGAACACGATCGATCCGCTGGGCGGCTCGTACTTCGTGGAGGCGTTGACCGATCAGCTCGAGGCGCAGGCCTATGACTACTTCCGGCGCATCGACGAGCTCGGCGGCATGGTCCAGGCCGTCAAGGAGAACTACCCCCAGCGCGAGATCGCCGACGCCTCCTACGAGCTCCAGCACCGCATCGACGCCGGCTCCCGGGTCGTCGTCGGCGTCAACCGCTTCCAGCACGTCGACGAGCAGCCCATCGAGATCCTCAGGATCGACCCGGCGCTGGAGCGCAAGCAGATCGACCGCGTCAAAGCCGTCCGCGGCCGCCGCGACTCCCAGGCCGTCACCGACGTCCTGGCGCAGCTGCGGGCCGCCGCCGCCACCGACCAGAACCTCATGCCCATCCTCCTGGACTGCGCCCGCGCCCACGCCACCGAAGGCGAGATCGTCCACGCCCTCCAAGACGTCTGGGGCGACTACACCGAGACCCCCGTCTTCTAGGAGGACGCCAACGCGGTCGGGCTGTCCATCCTCTGCGCGTGAGAAGAAGGGGACTGTCCCTTTCTTCGCACCACCCCGCCTCAAGCCCTGCGGGTCGCGCCGGCACCCGCGGCGCAAAAAGCCTGCTCTTGAGCGGGTTCTGGCCCTCGTGGCGCGAGGCGTGAGAAGAAGGGGCCTGTCCCTTTCTTCTCACCGCGGCGTGCGCGTCGGCGGCGTGAAGCGCGTCTCGAACGTCGCGCCGCCGTCGGACGACGCGAGGACCGTGCCGTCGGTGAGGGCCAGGAGCAGCTCGCCGCCGCGGCCGACCGCCAGGGCGACGGGCTCGCCGTCGACGCGGCCGAGGTCGTGCCAGGTGCGGCCGCCGTCGCCCGATCGGCGGACGCGGCCGTCGCGGTCCGCGCGCAGCAGCCGGTCGGCGGAAGGCCAGGCCAGGCGCGGGGAGACGTCGCGCTCGAGGCGGCGCCAACGGCGCCCGCCGTCCTGCGAGCGGTAGAGCCCGTTCTCGCCGGAGGCGACGAGGACGTCGCGATCGGCCGGGTCGACGACGAAGTCGACGAGCAGCGGCTCGGGCGGCGCGGAGTCCTGGAACGTGCGGCCGCCGTCCTGCGAGCGCAGCATCGACGACGTCGCGGCGTCGAAGGCGTACAGCTCGCGGCCGGCGAGGCGGACCTGGTGCAGGTCGGCCTCGGCGAGGCGCGACACCACCGTCCAGGACCGCCCCTCGTCCTCGGAGCGGATCAGGCCCAGGTAGGGCGGCAGCGCGCGTTCGTCGTCCGGGTGGCCGGAGCCCAGCAGCGTCCGCCCGCCGATCGCGCGCAGGAAGAGGAACGTCCCGACCGGGGACGTCCCGGCCGCGTCGCGGACCCGCCCGCGCACGCGCCGGACCGACGACCCGTTGGCGGCGATGCGGAACAGCCCGCGGTTCGTCGCGAGCAGCAGGTCGCCGCTGCGCGGCAGCACGTCGAAGGCGTTGACCCACGGCCGCTCGGCGCGCGTGTCGACCAGCGACGACGACCGCGCCGCACCTGCGCTGCCGGTGCCGCCGGCGTCGTCGCCGCACCCGGCCGCGGCGAGCGACAGCGCCGCGAGGAGCGCGGCAGCCGCGCCCCTCACACGCGAACGGCGAAGAACAGCCGCTGGCCGGCGTTGCAGGTGAAGCGCACGCGCCGCGGCTTGTCGGGGAACCGCTGGCAGGTCCACCCGCGCGGGGCGACGCGCTTCTTCAGGTACCGCGACGCCGCCGCCCGCGCGTTCTGGCACCCCGGGCCGTCCTCCTTGACGCGATAGCGCTTGACGCCGAGCGTCACGGTCCCGCAGTCCTTGGCGGGGCGGGTGGCCTCGGCGGCCGGCGCGGCGACGAGGGCGGCGGCGACGACCACGGGGAGCAGGAGGCGCGACGGCGACATCGGCCGCGTATCGTCGCGCATGCGCATGCGGACCCGCCTCGCTTCGCTCCTCGCGCTCCCGGTCGCCACCGGCGGAGCGCTCGTCGCCACCACCGTCGCCCCCGCGCACCACTTCGCCCCGGTGGAGATCCGCGGCTACGCCTTCTCGCCCTCGTCGGTCACCATCGCGGCCAACGAGGAGGTCCTGTGGACGTGGACCGGCCTGGACCGCAACCACTCGGTCACCGCCGAGCCCGGTCAGGCCGAGGCCTTCGACTCCGACCCGCAGGGCGTCCGGCCGGCGCCGCAGGGGCGCGGCTACAGCTGGGTCTTCCGCACCCCGGGCACCTACCGCTACCTCTGCAAGGTCCACCCGACCATGCGCGGGACCGTCGTCGTCACACCCGCGGCGGACGGCGCCGGCACGACGACCGACCCCACGAGCACGTCCCCCGCGGCCGACGACACCCGCCCGGTCGTCGACCGCCTGCGGGTGACCAGGCGCGCCCGCTCCAAGCTCGCCGTCCGCTTCCGCCTCGACGAGCGCGCCGACGTGGAGCTCGGGGTCGAGCGCCTGCGCCCCGGCCGGTCGGCCCAGCGCGTCCTCACCCGGTCGCTGAACCGCGCCGCCGGCACCCACCGCGCGACGCTCGGCGTCCAGCGCCTGCGCCGCGGGCGCTACCGGCTGACCGTCTCGGCGATCGACGCCGCGAACAACGTCTCGCGGACGCTGCGCGCGGCGGTCACCCTCGTGCGCTAGGCGGCGCTAGAGCGTCGAGCTGTCGATGACGAAGCGGTAGCGGACGTCGGACTTGAGGACGCGCTCCCACGCCTCGTTGACCTGCGAGGCCGGGATGACCTCGATCTCCGCGGCGATCCCGTGCTCGGCGCAGAAGTCGAGCATCTCCTGGGTCTCGCGGATGGAGCCGATGAGCGACCCGGCGAAGGAGCGGCGCTGCATGATCAGTCCGAAGGCCGGGACCGGCAGCGGCTCGGGCGGCGCGCCGACGTTGACGAGCGTGCCGTCCTTCTTGAGCAGGTTCAGGATGCGCCCGATGTCGACGCCCGCGCTCACGGTGTTGATGATCAGGTCCAGCGAGCCGCGCAGCTCCTTGAACGTCGCCTTGTCGCTCGTGGCGTAGTAGCCGTCGGCGCCGAGGCGCAGGCCGTCGTCCTTCTTGCGCAGCGACTGCGAGAGGACGATGACCTCGGCGCCCATCGCCTTGGCGATCTTGACCGCCAGGTGGCCGAGGCCGCCGAGGCCGACGACGGCCACGCGCGTGCCCGGACCGGCCTCCCAGTGGCGCAGCGGCGAGTAGGTGGTGACGCCGGCGCACAGGAGCGGCGCGGCGGCGTCGAGCTCGAGGCCGTCCGGGATGCGCAGGACGAAGTCCTCGTCGACGACGACGTGGTCGGAGTAGCCGCCGTAGGTGATCGTCCCGTCGCGGTCCGTCGAGCCGTAGGTCTGGGTGTTGCCGGGGATGCAGTACTGCTCGTCGCCGGCCTGGCAGTTCTCGCACTCCCGGCACGAGTCGACCATGCAGCCGACGCCGACGCGGTCGCCTGGCGCGAACTTCGTGACCTCGCGGCCGACCTCCGCGACGACGCCCGCGATCTCATGGCCCGGGACGGCGGGGTAGGGCACGTCGCCCCACTCGCCGCGGGTGAAGTGGATGTCCGAGTGGCAGATGCCGCAGAACCTGATGTCGATGCGGACGTCCTTGGGCCCGACGGCGCGGCGCTGGACCTCGAGCGCCTCGAGCGGGGCGTCGGCGGCATGGGCGCCGACGGCGCGGGCGCTGGTCGTCTCGCCCGAGGGGGCGCGCGTGCTGGTCTCGGTCATGGGACCAGAAGGTAGGACCTCGGCGTCCGCTTGGGGCTGCGCGGGGACGGCCTGACCTGGAGCCGAAGGGGCGCAAGACGGCGCCGCTCTCCTCTCCGGGTCCAGATTATGGCCGGGTGGGGGGCTTGATTCAAGCCCCCCACCGTGCCTCACCATGCCCCGCTCGAAGGGTCCAGGCCTACGAGCGATGGGAGCTTGAACGTGCGAGTCGTGCTGTCGACCTACGGGTCGCGAGGAGATGTGGAGCCGCTGGTCGGGCTGGCGGTGGAGCTGCAGGCGATGGGCGCGGAGGTGCAGGTGTGCGCGCCGCCCGACGAGGACTTCGTGGAGCGCCTGGCGGGCATCGGCGTCGCCCTGGTCGGCGTCGGACCGTCGGCTAGGGCGCTGACGCGGGCCGCGCCGCCGCCGACGTCGATCCCCGAACGGGCGGCGCAGATCGTCGCGGATCAGGTCCGGGCCATCGCCCCCGTGGCCGAGGGCGCCGACGCCCTCGTGGCGACCGGGATGGTCCCGGCGGCGGCCGGCGCGCTGAGCGTCGCCGAGGCGGTCGGTGTGCCGGCGGTGTCGGTGACCTTCCAGCAGCTGACGCTGCCCGCCGCCCACCGGCGGCCGCTGGCCTACCCGGGCCATCCGCTGCCGCCCGGCGAGACCGACCACCGGGTGCTGTGGCGGCACGACCGCGAGGCGATCAACGACCTGTTCCGCGACGGCCTGAACGCGAGCCGGGCGACGCTCGGGCTCGTGCCGGTGGACGACGTGCGCGGCTACGTGCTGGGTGACCGGCCGTGGCTGGCCAGCGACCCGGTGCTCGACCCGTGGATCCCCACGCCGGGCCTGGAGATCGTGCAGACGGGCGCGTGGTTCGCGCCGAGCGACGGCAGGCTGGCGCCCGAGGTCGAGCGGTTCCTCGACGCGGGCGACCCGCCGGTCTACGTCGGCTTCGGCTCCATGCCGATGCACGCGGCCGCCGACGTGGCGCAGGTCGCGCTCGCCGCGGTCCGGGCCCACGGCCGGCGCGCCGTGCTGCTGCGCGGCTGGGCCGACCTGACGGCGGTCGAGGGCGACGACGTCCTCGTCGTGGGCGAGGTCGACCAGGCCGCGCTGTTCGGCCGCGTCGCCGCCGCGGTCCACCACGGCGGTGCGGGGACGACGCTCACGGCGACGCGCGCCGGCGTCCCGCAGGTCGTCGTCGCGCAGGCGGCCGACCAGCCCTACTGGGCCGGCCGCGTCGCCGACCTGGGCATCGGCGCCGCCCACGACGGCCCGGCGCCCACCGTCGCGTCCCTCACGGCGGCGCTGGAGGTCGCGCTCGCGCCCGAGGTGCGTGAGCGCGCCGCCGCCGTGGCGGCGCACGTCCGCACGGACGGGGCGGCGGTCGCCGCGCGGCTGCTCGTCGACGTCGTCGAGCGCGACCGGCTGGCGGTGACGGCGTGATCGAGCACGAGGTGGTGGTGGTCGGCGGCGGGCCGACCGGGCACGTGCTCGCCGCCGAGCTCGCGCTGGCCGGCGTGGACGTCGGCGTGCTCGAGCGCCGTGGCGGCACGCAGCTCGAGAGCGCGCGGGCCCGCGGCCTGCAGGCGCGCACGATCGAGGTCCTGGACCAGCGCGGCATCGCCGACCGGTTCCTCGCCGAGGGGGAGCGCGCGCAGATCGTCGCCTTCGCCGGGCGGCGGCTCGACCTCACCGGCTTCCCGACGCGCCACCCCTACGGGCTGGCGCTGACCCAGGACCGCATCGAGGCGATCCTCGGGGCATGGGTGGAGGAGCTGCCGGTCGCGCTGCACCGCCGGCGTGAGGTCACCGGCTTCGCCCAGGACGTCGACGGCGTGACGGTCGACCTGGCCGACGGCGAGCGGGTGCGGGCGCGGTACCTCGTCGGCTGCGACGGCGCGCGCAGCCTCGTGCGCAAGACCGCCGGCATCGCGTTCGAGGGCTGGGACGCGTCCACGAGCATGCTCCAGGCCGAGGTCGAGATGACCGGCGAGCCGGTGCTCGGCGTCCAGCACGACGAGCACGGCACGTACGCGATCGGGCCGCTCGGCGACGGGCGCTTCGGCGTCGTCGTGCGCGAGCCCGACCCCACGCGCGGGGGTCAGCCGACGCTCGAGGACCTGCGCGCCGAGCTCGTCGCCGTCTTCGGGACCGACTTCGGGCTGCGCCGCGCCGACTGGGTCTCGCGCTTCACCGACGCGTCGCTGCAGGCCGCGGCCTACCGCGACCGGCGGGTCCTCCTCGCCGGCGACGCCGCGCACATCCACTCGCCGATCGGCGGCCAGGGGCTGGGGACCGGCGTGCAGGACGCCGTCAACCTCGGCTGGAAGCTCGCCGAGGTCGTGCACGGCACCGCGCCCGACGCGCTCCTGGACACCTACGAGGCCGAGCGCCGTCCCGTCGGCGCGCGGGTGCTGCGCACGACGATGGCGCTGACGGCCCTGCAGCGCGTCGACGACCGGATGGACGCCCTGCGCGAGAAGGTCGTCGACCTGCTCGACGCCGAGGAGTCACGCACGCGGCTGGCGGCCGAGCTCAGCGGGCTCGACGTCCGCTACGACCTCGGCGGCGACCACCCGCTCGTGGGGCGGCGGATGCCGGACCTCGACCTCGTCACCGAGGGCGGCGAGCCCACGCGGGTCTTCGCGCTCCTGCACGACGCGCGGCCGCTGCTGCTCGACCTGGGCGGTGGTCTCGACGGCGCGCCGCGGCCCGAGCGCGCACGGGTCGTCGCCGCGCGGGCGGAGGGCCCGTGGGAGCTGCCGGTGGTCGGCGAGGTCCTTGGGCCCGGGGCCGTCCTCGTCCGGCCTGACGGCCACGTGGCGTGGGTGGCCTAGCCCGAGCCGGCGCCGGCGGCGATCCTCGCGTCCTCGTCCTCGTGGTCGACGAACTCGAGGAGGTCGCCGGGCTGGCACTCGAGCACGCGGCACATCGCCTCGAGGGTGCTGAAGCGCACGGCCTTCGCGCGGCCGTTCTTCAGCACCGCGACGTTCGCGGGCGAGATCCCGACGCGCTCGGCGAACTCGCCGACGCTCATCTTGCGGCGGGCGAGCTCGACGTCGATGCGCACCACGATGGCCATCAGATGACCGCCTCGACCTCCGTGCGGAGGTTCGTGGCCTGTCGCAGCAGCGCGCGCATGACGAGCATCACCAGCCCCACGACGCTGAGGGCGAGGAGCAGGAGGAACAGCAGCAGCGGCATGCCGGGGTCGTCGGCCTTGAAGCCGACGTAGAGGAAGAAGCCCAGGAACGTGGTCCACGCCGCCGCGATGGCGAGCACGATCGCGTCGACCCAGGTCCACGAGGCGTCGCTGAAGATCCGGTCGGCGCGCACGAGGTCCAGGAGCTTCCACGTCGACACGACGACGACCTGGGCGCAGAAGACCCAGAAGATCGTCACGACGGTCAGCGGCCAGCGCAGGTAGGCGAGGTCGGGCTCCTCCTCGGCCATGTGCGCGAACTGGCCGGGCAGTGACATGACCTGGAGGAGCAGGAGGATCCCGAAGAGGACGACCAGGAAGACCCGGAGGGCGGTGACCGCACGACGCTCGATGTCCATGCATCGAGGATCGCGCATCATCTATCGAATGTCAATCGACAGGCGGACCGTCGACGCCGACGGTCGCAGGGCGCGCCGTTCGTCGCGTGGACAGACGTCGCACTTGCGCGCGGACGGTCCCGCACGGAGCATGCGCCCGTGTCCAGCGCCCGTCGGCTGCCCCTGCTCCTGCTCGTCGCCGGCCTGGCGACGCCGGTTGCGTCCGCCTCCGCGGCGACGTTCTGCGTCGCCCCGGCGACGTGCGACACCGCCCCTGCCGCGACCCTGCAGCACGCGCTCGACGACGCGGCGTCCAACGCCGGCGACGACACGATCCTCCTCGGCGCCGCCACCTACAGCGCCGGCGCCGCCTCCTTCAGCTCGACGGACTTCAGCGGCGGCGTGGCGATCCTGGGCGCGGGGCGCGACAAGACCGTCGTCACGAACACCGCGGCGGCCTCCGGCGCGGTGCTCGACGTGGCGGGCGTCTCCGGCGTCACCCACGTGCGCGACCTCACCGTCCGGGCGACGCCGGGCGCCAACCACCACGGCATCGTCGGCGGCACCGGCGGGCTCGAGCTCGAGCGCGTCGACGTCCTCAACCCCGACCAGGTCATCGGGAACTTCACCAACAACGTGCTCTTCGCCAACGGCGCGGCGAGCGCCCGGTGGGTCACGGGGCGCAGCGTGGCCGGCGGCTCGGGCAACGCGCTCAACGTCCAGGGTCCCAACGGCGTGATGCGCGACCTCGACCTCAGCGGCAACGTCGCGGTCGTGAACTTCGGCCTGGGCACGCTGCTCGACCGGCTGCGCATCAGCGCCCGATCGACCGGGATCCGCGTGGGTCGCAGCGCGCTGGTGCGCGACAGCGTCATCCGCATGACCGCCGACAACGGGGTCGGCATCGCGACCGAGACGACCAGCGCCTCGCCCACCGCCTCCGTCACCGGCCTCACGCTCGTGGGGCCGGGCACGAGCTCCACGGGCGCGGGCCTGTTCAACGGCGCCAGCGGCTTCGCCGCCACCATGGAGGTCGAGAACTCCATCATCACCGGCTTCCAGCGCGCCGCCGCCCGCCAGGGGTCGCCCGGCGCCGCGGCCAACCTCACGCTCACCCGCTCGGCCTACGACGCGGCGTCCATCATCTCGACGGGCACGGGCACGCTCACGGAGTCCTTCCCGCTGCCGGCGACGTTCGGCTTCGTCGGCGGCGACGACCTGCACCTGCGCTGGGACTCGCCGCTCGTCGAGGCCGTCGGGCCGAACGTCACGCCATGGCCGGACCGCCTCGACAACGACGGCCTCGCGCGCTTGGTCAACGGCGCGATGGACGTCGGCGCCTACGAGTACCAGCGCCGGGCCCCGGCGGTGAGCGCCAGCGGCCCCGCGACGCTCACGGCCGGGCAGGCGGGCGGCTTCTCCGCGACGGGCACGGACCCCGACCCGGGCGACCCGCTGACCTACGCATGGGAGTTCGGCGACGGGACGACGTCCACCGACGCGGCGCCGTCGCACGCCTTCGCCAGGGCGGGCAGCTTCGCCTGGAAGGTCACGGTCAAGGACCCGACGGGCCAGACGGCGAGCGCGAGCGGGACGACGACCGTGGCGGCCGCGCCCGGCGGCTCGACGCCCCCCACGCCGCTGCCCGGAACGCCGACGACGACGGTCCCGGCACGGCCGTCGCTGACGAAGGTCTCCTTCCGCAAGCGCTTCCGCCGAACGGCGAAGGGCCTCGCGTTCCGCTTCACGCTCAGCCGCCCGTCGGCCGTCACCGTGACGATCGACCGGCGGCGCGGCAAGCGCTGGTCGCGCGTCGGGGCGCTGCCGCGCAAGACGCTGGCCGCCGGCCGCGCGAAGCTGAGCTTCAGCGGCCGCGTCAAGGGCAAGCGGCTCGCGCCTGGGCGCTACCGCGCGACGCTCACCGCGACCGCCGACGGCCGCGCGTCGAGCGCGGTGCGGCTGGCCTTCACCGTCACCCGCTGATCGCCCGCGCCCGCACCCGCGCCGTCCGGTTGGCGAACGGCACCTGGTCCCGGCACGGCTCGCCGCGCAGGCCCGGGCAGGGTGGCAGCGGGGTCGGCGCGCCACCCGGGACGACCGGCAGCAGCAGCCGGGAGGTCATCCGCCCGCCGGCGCCCACCGCGACTCGCGCCTTGCCGGCGGGCAGTGTCTCCTCGAAGGCCCAGATCGGCTGGTCGCCGTTGGGCGCCGAGATCCGCAGGCGGATGCGCGAGCCCTCCCGGTAGGCGTGGGCCTGGTGGTAGAGCGGGATGGTCACCGGGACGTACCTGCCCTTCGGCATCGCCTTGACGTCCGCCTTGCGCAGGCTCAGCACGGGGGCCAGCGGCGTGCTCTTGGCCTTGTCGAGCTTGCGGGCGCGCGAGCGCAGCCAGCCGCCCTGGACGAAGACCTCCTTGCCGTCGGGCCGCACCTCGCTGATCGTCGCCTGGAGGTCGACGCTGCGCGCCGACGAGCGCACCCACGCCTTCACCGCGCCGGCGCCCACGACGAGCGTGTCGCGCTCGAGCGGGGCGGTCAGGAAGCCGGCCGCGGAGCCGGGCGGGTCCTGCTCCCACCGGTAGGGCGGGGTGGCGGTCCACAGGCCGTCCGTCCCGGCGCCCGTGTCGCCGGTGAAGTTCGTCAGCGGCCGCGCCCGCGCGTCCCACGTGAACGTCGCCGCGCGGGGCACCCGGGCGCGCTGCGGCTGCAGCGCGCCGCCCGCGGTGAGGTACCAGCGGCCCGCCGTCGTGCCCGGAACGGGGTAGCCGCGGAAGCTGCGCTCGAAGCCCGGGTAGGGCTGGCCCGGCGCCCGGCCGGCGCCGTTGTCGAAGAGGATCCGCACCGGGTCGAGCCGCTCGAACTGCTGCTTGGCCGCCGCGAAGTTCGGCTCCTCCTGGATGGGGTCGCGCGGCAGCGTGAGTCCCGAGACGCCCATCGCCGTGTCGTAGACCAGGCCCGCGGCGGTGCGCGGGACGAGGTTGCGCGCCGCGGGCGACTGGTCGGCGACGTAGATCGAGAGGAAGTCGAGCAGGCGGTTGAACGTCTCGGGCGCCAGCGAGTCGACGTGCGTGCCGTTGGTGAAGGTGAACCACTTGCGCTTCGTGCCCGTGAGACGGGAGAACAGCGTGGGGCAGTGGCCGCCGGTCTGCTCGTCGGTGGACTGGCAGGCCAGGAACGTCGGCACCTTGATGCGGTCGACGAACGTCACCGGCGCCAGCGGGTCGGCGACCTCCGGGACGTAGTGGTCGTTGTCGCGGACCTTCTTGAGGAGGTCGATCGCCTCGGCGTGCAGCGCCTGGTTGTCCTTGCAGACCGTGTCGCCGCCCGCGATGCGCTCCGCGGCGTAGGGCTGGCCGGCGTCGGGCCCTGAGGGCAGCGCCTCCTTCGCGCGCTCCTTGGCCCAGTTGAAGGCGAAGCCCGTGTTGAGGATGCCGCCGGGGTAGAGCGTCGTCTGCGTCTGGTCGATCACCGACAGCGGCGTGATCGCCGCGAGGCTCGGCGGCTGCGTCGCGGCGGTGAACAGCTGCGAGATCCCGCCGTAGGAGATGCCGAGCATCCCGACCTTGCCGCCCTTGACCCACGGCTGGCGGGCGATGGTCTCGATGACGTCGTAGCCGTCCAGGCCCTGCAGCGGCTCGAAGAAGTCGAACGCCCCGCCCGAGCAGCCCGTGCCGCGCATGTTCACGTCGACGACGGCGAAGCCCATGAGGTTGGCGAGCGTGGCGATGCCGCTCGCCGGCCCGGACGGGCGCGCGTAGGCGTAGCCGGAGTACTCGATGAGCGTCGGGTAGGGCCCCGCGACCGGCAGCCCCGGGAGGTCGACGCCGAGGACGTTCGTGACGTCGGTCGGCGGGTGCACCGAGTACGCGAGCTTCGTCCCGTCGCGCGTCGTGAGGTAGCCGTAGCCGTCGGGCGGGATCGCCTGGTCGTAGACCTTCGTGCTCGGCGGCGCCGAGGCCGTCGACAGGACGGTCAGCGCGCCCGACTCCTCGCCGCCCGCGCGCACGCGGTAGCCGTGGCCCGGCTCGACGCCGCGGAAGAGCGTCGCGCCCAGCGCGTTGGCCGTCCGCTGCTCGACGGTCCGGCCGGCGCCGTCGACCAGCGCGACCGAGACCCCCGGGGCCAGCCCCTCCGCGGCGACCTGCTCGACGCTGCCGCGCGCGGTGAACGCCTGCGCGGTCGCGACCGGCACGAGGAGCGCCGCGAGCACCGCTGCGACGCCGGCCTTGACCCATGACGCCATGGCTGACGCTACCCCGGAAGCTGGTCGCACGGCAACGCCGCGCGACCAGCGGTCAGCCGGGCCTCAGCCGCCCAGCGCGGCGTCCACCACCGCCTGCGCCTTCGCGCCGTAGGGCGGGAAGAGGACGTCGGTGTCGTCGTGGGTGCCGCGGACCACGACGCCCCGGGCGGTGCTGAACTCGCGGAAGCCCTCGATGCCGTGGTGGCGGCCCATGCCGCTGGTGCCGCTGCCGCCGAAGCCCAGGGAGGCGACGGCGCCCTGCAGCGCACAGCCGTTGATGCACGCGCCGCCCGAGCGCACGGTGCGCACGACGTGCTCGCACTCCTCGGCGTCGTCGCCGAAGACGTAGAGGCCGAGGGGGCGGTCCTGGGCGTCGATGGCGGCGAGCGCCTCGTCGAGGTCGTCGTAGGGGATGACCGGCAGCAGCGGGCCGAAGACCTCCTCCTGCATGAGGCGCAGGCCGGCGGGCGGGTCGACGACGAGCGACAGCGGCATGCGGCGCGTGGCGCGATCGACGCCGGTGCCGGGTTCGAGCTCGACGATCCGCGCGCCGGCCTCGCGCGCCTCGTCGAGCATCGCCTCGATGCGGGCGAGGTGGCGGTCGGTGATGAGGCCGACGGCGTCGGCCGTCGTGGAGTGGCCGGGGAGGACGTCGCGCGCGAAGCCGACGAGCAGGTCGACGAGGTCCTCCAGGCGGTCACGCGGGACGAGGACGTGGTCGACGGTGATGCACATCTGGCCGTTCTTGACGAGCTTCGTGCCGAGGATCGACGCGACCGCCTCGCGGGTGACGCCCGACGCCGTCAGCACCGCCGGGCACTTGCCGCCCAGCTCGAGCGTGACCGGCACGAGGTGTTCGGCCGCGGCCCGCATGACCTCGCGCCCGACGCCGGGGCTGCCGGTGTACATCAGGTGGTCCCACGGCTGGCGGGTGAACGCGCGCGCCAGCTCGAGGCCGCCGACGGCGGTCGTGACCCGATCGCGGTCGAAGGTCTGGGCGACGAGCTCCTCGAGCAGCGCCGCGCAGGCCGGCGTGAGGTCCGAGGGCTTGACCACGACGCGGTTGCCCGCGGCGAGCATCTCGACCACCGGACCGCACCCGATCTCGAACGGGAAGTTCCACGGCGCCATGTTGCCGATGACGCCCTTGGGCTCGAGGCGCATCTCGACGCGCGCGTCGCCCCACAGGGCCGGGTCGGCGGCGCGCTGCTCGGCGGCCATCCAGTCATCGAGCGCCTCGATGGCGGCGACGGCGCGGCCCGCCGGTCCGAGGACCTCGAGCAGGTCGCAGAACAGCGCGGGATGCGCACCGAAGTCCTCGGCGACCGCGGCCTCGATGCGCGCACGGTTGGCGACGAGCATGCCGGCGAGCGCCTGGAGGTGCTCGACGCGCTGCGCCTTGGTGGGGATCGGGTCCTTGCGGAACGCCGCCCGCTGGAGCGCGAGGCTCTCCTGCAGGCGCTCGATCGCGGGCGCGTCGGACGCGGCCGCCTGGTCGCGGTCGACGATGGTGGAGGTGGCGAGGGACATGGTCGGCCTCTCTCGGGCTAGGCGGCGACGGCGTCGCGGCGGGGGACGGGGACGAAGGCGATCGGCATGCGCTTGAGGCCGTCGACGAAGCACGACCGGATCCGCTCGACGTCGCCGGTGAGCGTGATGGCGCGCATGCGGCTCAGCAGCTCCTCGAAGAAGACGGTCAGCTCGAGGCGGGCGAGGCCCGCGCCGAGGCAGAAGTGACGCCCGCCGCCGCCGAAGGCGTGGTGCGGGCAGCCCTTGGCGCCGCGGGTGACGTCGAAGACGTCGGGGCGGTCGATGGCCCGCGGGTCGCGGCTCGAGGACTGCAGCCACATGACGACGGAGTCGCCGGCGAAGATCGTCTGGCCGCCGAGCTCGGTGTCGCGCGTCGCGGTCCGCCGCTGGTGCGTGAACGGCGGGTTCCAGCGCAGCACCTCCTCCACCGCCGCCGGGACCAGCGACAGGTCGCGCTGGAGCAGGGCGAGCTGGCGGGGGTGCTCGAGCAGCGCCTTGAGGCCGTTGGCCATCGTCGCCTTCGTCGAGTCGATGCCCGCCGCGAAGAGCTGGCTGAAGACGCCGATCTGCTCCTCGCGCGGCATCGGCTCGCCGTCGTAGGTCGCCAGCCCCAGCGCGGTGATGAGGTCGTCCTGCGGATGGGCCTCGCGCTCGCGCAGCAGGCCGTCGAGGTAGACGGCCGTCGCGGCCATCGCCTCGTCGCCCGCCATGCCGCCCGCGAGCTCGTCGTGGCGGGCCAGGAACGCGTCGGTCCAGCGGTTGATCTGCGGCCGGTCGGCCTCCGGCACGCCGAGCAGGTCGCTCATCGTCGCGTTGGCCAGCGGCCCGGCGAGGTCGGTGCACACGTCGCACTCGCCCGCGTCGAGCACCGCGTCGATGAGCGCCCGGGTGCGCTCGCGGATGACGGGCTCGAGGTCGCGCACGCGCCACGGCGTGAAGGCCTTGCTCACCGTGCCGCGCATCCGCGCGTGCTCGTCGCCGTCCTTGCCGATCATCACGCTGCGGGCGACCTCGAGCGAGCCGACCTCGTCCGAGCGCATCGCAAAGCCCCCGAGCCAGGAGGAGAAGGTCGCCGGGTCCTTGCCGACCTGGGTGACGTGCTCGGCGCGGGTGACCGACCAGAAGCCGGGCTGGTCGGCCTCGGGGAAGTCGTCGGGCGCGCGCGTCCACATCACCGGCGCCTCCTCGCGCATGCGGGCGAAGAGCGCGTGCGGCGGACCGTCGGCGAAGGTGTCGAGGTCACCGAGGTGGGTCTCGAAGGGCGAGAAGCGGGTGGCGGTCATGGCGGGGCGAAGCTAGGGTCGGCGCGACGGCGCGTCTTGTGCAAGACGCCGCAGAGGCGCGGGCGCCGTTGTGCATCCACCGCATCCGTCCATGGCCGCCACCCACGCTCCGGTCGACCGCCTGCTCCGCGACGTCGCGGGCGCGCGCGTCGACGAGCTGCCCGACCTCAGCGACCGGATCCTCGACCGCCTCCGCGGGACGGTCCCGGAGTTCTTCGCCGACGAGGACGTCGCCTACGACATGGCGGCGGCGGTGCGCGCGAACGTCGTGCGCTTCGGCGAGGTGCTGGCCGACGCCCCCGGCGAGCTGCGCACGATGGTCCTGCCCCACGAGGCGGGCGACCTGCTGCAGTCGACGATCCAGCACGGCATCCCGCTCGTCTCGCTGCTGGAGGCCTACCGCGGCGCCCAGGGACTGGCCGCGGCGTGGTGGCAGGAGCGCCTGGAGACGGCGGCGCCGGCGCATCTGCTGGCGCGCGCCACGCGCCGCCTGGGCGACCTGCTGCTCGCCTACATCGACACCGCGGCGGTCGAGGTCCGCGCGTCCTACGAGCTCGAGCGCCGGGCGCTCGAGAGCAGCCCCGACGGCCGCAAGGCCCACCTCATCCGGGCGCTGCTCGCGGGCGACGCGCTGGACACCGACGCCGCCGCGCGCACGCTCGACCACCCGCTCACGGGCCACCACGTCGGCCTCGTGCTGTGGCGGGTGGACGACGCCCTGCCGGAGGAGGCGCTGCACGCGGCGCTCCACGACCTCACGGCGCTCGCGGGCGGGCCGCGCGTGCTCACGATGGCCGCCCGCCACCGCCTCTACGCCTGGCTCAGCACGGCCGGGACGCTGGAGGCCCAGCCGCTGCGCGGCGCGGCGCTGCCCGCCGGCGTCGCCGCCGCGATGTCCGGCGCGCACCGCGGCGTCGACGGGTTCGTCGCCGCCCACGAGGACGCCGTGCGGACCGGTGCCGCGGTGCGCGACCACGGTGGCGGCGCCGGCCGCGTCGCGGCCTTCGAGGAGCTCGAGCTCGTCACCCTGCTGTCCCGGGACCCCGACGCGAGCACCCGCTTCGTGCGCCGCGTCCTCGGCCCGCTGGCCGATCCCACGCCGGCCGGGGCCCGCGCCCGCCACACGCTCGAGGCCTACCTCGCCTCGGGGATGAGCCCGTCGCGCACCGCCGACCACCTCGGGGTGCACCGCAACACCGTGGCCTACCGCGTGCGCGCGCTCGAGGAGCAGCTGCCCGCGCTGCGCGGCCACGCCGGCGACTGGGCGGCCTTCGCGGACCGCCGCCTCGAGCTCGAGCTCGCCCTGCGCCTGCTGCGCGGCTAGGCGATCCCGGTCGTCCGGCGCAGCATCTCCACGACGAGGAACGCGAGCTCGAGCGACTGCTGCGTGTTCAGGCGGGGGTCGCACGCCGTGTCGTAGCGGGAGCCGAGCTCGTCGTGGGAGATCATCTGCGCACCGCCGAGGCACTCGGTGACGTCCTCGCCGGTGTGCTCGACGTGGATGCCGCCGGGGTGCGTGCCGAGGCGGCCGTGGACCTCGAAGAAGCCCTCGACCTCGTCCATGATCCGGTCGAAGTGCCGGGTCTTGTGGCCGCTGGGCGACTCCTCGGTGTTGCCGTGCATCGGGTCGCACTGCCACACGACCCGGTGGCCCGCGCGGGTGACCGCGTCGACGATCGCCGGGAGGCGGTCGCGCACCTGCTCGTTGCCCATCCGCGAGACGAGGGTCACGCGGCCGTCGACGCGGTGCGGGTCGAGACGGCCGACGAGCTCGACGACCTCCTCGGGCGCGACCTTCGGGCCGATCTTCACGCCGATCGGGTTGGCCAGCAGCGCCGCGAAGGCGACGTGCGCGCCGTCGAGCTGGCGCGTGCGGTCGCCGATCCACAGCTGGTGCGCGGAGAGGCCGTAGAGCTTGTCGCCCTCGGCGCGCACGAGCGAGCGCTCGTAGTCCAGGACGAGCATCTCGTGGCTGGCGTAGAGCTCGACGGTGCGCAGCGAGCTGTCGTCCACGCCGCAGGCCGACATGAAGCGCAGCGAGCGGTCGATCTCGTTGGCCACGCGCTCGTAGCGCTCGCCCGCGCTCGACTGGCGGACGAAGTCCATGTTCCACTCGTGGAGGTGGTGGAGGTCGGCGAGGCCGGCACCCGTGATCGCGCGGGAGAGGTTCATCGCCGCGGCGGCGTTGGCGTAGGCGCGGATGAGGCGGCCCGGGTCGGGGATGCGCCCGACGGGATCTGGCTCGAGCGCGTTGACCATGTCGCCGCGGTAGGACGGCAGGCCCGCCGCGTCGACGTCGGCGCTGCGGGGCTTGGCGTACTGGCCGGCGATGCGCCCGACCTTCACGACCGGCATCGACGTCCCGTAGGTCAGGACGATCGCCATCTGCAGCAGCGTGCGGATCGTGCCGCGCAGGTGCTCCTCGGTGTTGTCGGCGAAGGTCTCGGCGCAGTCGCCGCCCTGGAGCAGGAACGCCTCGCCGCGCGCGACCGCCGCCAGGCGCGCCTGGAGCATGTCCACCTCGACCGGGACGGCGATCGGCGGCACGTGCTCGAGCACCCCGCGCACGCGCGCCACCTGGTCGGCGTCGGGCCAGGCGGGCTGCTGCTTCGCGGGCCGCGAGACGGCGTCGTCGATGGCCGCGGCGGCCGGGGTGGGCAGCGGCGAGGGGCTCAGGGCGCCGGCGTCCGGCACGTCGATCGTCCACGACATCGCGACGAACGGTAGCCACCGATGAGTTCCATGCGGCCGCTCGATCTCGGAGAGCATGAGCGACGTGACCTCCACCACCACCATCACCAACCTCGGCGTGGCCATGTTCACGGTCAGCGACCAGGACGCCGCGCTGGCCTTCTACACCGGGAAGCTCGGCTTCGAGGTCCGCGCCGACGTCTCGTTCGGCCCGGACGGCGCCATGCGCTGGCTCGAGGTCGCGCCGCCGGGCTCGACCGCCCGCCTCGCCCTCAACCCGCCGATGCAGAGCCAGCCCGGCGGCGGGTCCATCGGCGTCGAGACCTCCGACCTCGACGCCGAGCACGCGCGCCTGAAGGGCCTCGACGGCGTCGACGTCGACGACGAGGTCATGGGCGGCGACCCGTCCGCGCCGCGGATGTTCTCGGTGCGCGACCCCGACGGCAACGGCGTCTGGGTCGTGGAGGTCCCCGCGGCCTGAGGCACCCTGCGCCCCGTGTTAGCCGCCCCGGCGCAGCGTGCGCCGGGCGCGGCGCAGCACGGCGCGCCCGGACGGCGGCCGGTGGCGGGCGAGCACCCGCAGGCGCAGCCGTCCCGGCCGCCCCAGCGCCAGGGCGCGGCGCCGCGGCAGGACGAGCGTCACCCGCCGCCGGCCGGCCCCGTCGAAGCCGACGAGGCGGTCGGCGAGGCGGGTGAGCGCCCGGCGGCCGCCCCGCAGCCGCTCGAGCGTCACGCGCACGCGCACGCGCCCGGGGCGGTCGAGCGCGACGTCGACGCGCAGGCGCCGGCCCTCGCGCAGCGCCCGCAGGCCGGTGCGCGGCACGGCGACGCGCAGGTCCGGGTCCGGGATCGGCTCGCGGAACGTCCGGCGGTGCGCGACCTGGCCGTCCTGGCGCAGCAGGCGGACCTCGAGGACCGCGGTGTCCCCGTCGCCGCGCACGTCGAGCAGCGCGACGTGCCCGCGCTCGTCGGCGTAGGCCACGCCCGGGGTCGCGCGCAACCGGCGACCGGCGAGCGGGTCGGAGAGCGTCACGTCGTTGGGCACCGGGATGTCCAGCGGCGCGGCGCGCACCTCGAAGCGCCGGTCGTCGTCGAAGACCCCCGTGAGGTGCGTGTCGCCGGTGACGAAGACGGTGCGCCCCGACACCCGCCGGTCGAGGTGCTCGAGCAGCGCGTCGCGCTCGGCCGTGAAGCCGGTCGCCCAGTTGCCGTCGCGGGCGTTGAACGGCATGAAGACCGTGCACGGCGAGCAGATGACCTTGAAGGGCGCGGTCGAGGCGGCGAGGCCCTCGAGCAGCCACGCCCACTGCTCCGGGCCGAGCAGGGTCTTGCCCGGGCGGTCGGGCAGCGTGGGGTCGCTCTTGTGCCGGCGCTGGTCGAGCACCCAGACGTCGGCGAGGCCGGCGGAGAACCGGTGCCCGAGGCCGTCGCCCATCAGCGCGTCCCACGGCGCGACGCCCCAGGGTGTGCGAGCGATCGTCTGCGCGTTGGAGTCCTGCGCCGCGTAGTCGTGGTCGTCGCGGACGGCGACGAACGCCGAGCGCTCGAGCAGCGGCGCGAGCCGCGGGTTGGCCAGGAAGTCGCGCCAGATGCCGGCGTAGCCGGTCGTCGTCTGGGCGAGCGGGCCGTGCGTGTCGGGGTAGTTCAGGTCGCCCTGCCAGACCAGGACGTCGGGCCGCTCGCGGGCGAGGTGGTCGAAGATCGGCCCGAACTGCGCGGCACAGGAGGCGACGGCGAGCCGCGCGCGGTCCGGGCTGCCCGACCCGGGGAGGACCGGGAGGCGGCGGACCGGGCCCTGCGACGTCGTGCCCGCCCGGCGCAGCGTGGCGCGCCAGTGCGCCGCACGGCCGGCGGGCAGGCCGCGCACCGTCGCGGTGAACGCCTCGAAGGGGCCGGTCGGCCCGGCGGCGACGCGGCGCGGGTGCGCGAAGTCCGGGCCGTCGGCCACCTCGAGCACGACCTCGGCGGGCAGGTCGCTGGCGACGTGCAGCCGCGCTCCGCCCCGGGCCGGGACGCCGGTGGTCGCGGCGACGACGGACGCCGGCGTCGGCTGCGGCGGTCCCGCGGTGGTCACCGCGACCTCGCGGAAGGTCGCGCTCGACGCCTCGCGGATCTGCCCGACGAGGACCTGGCCGCCGGGCGACTCCAGGACCACGGCGCCCTCCTGCACGCCGTAGGGCAGGAGGTGGAGGTTGCCCAGGGCGGGGAGCACCGCGGGGCCGGCGCTCGGGAACAGCGTGCGCGCCTGGGCGAGGACGCCCGGGTCACCGGGCGCCTGCAGCGGCGGATGACCGTCGCGGACCTCGACGCCGGCGCGACCCAGGGAGGAGGTGAGGCTGGCCGCCAGGGTGGTGGGCGACGCTCCCGCGGCGCGCAGCTCGAGCTGCAGGTCCCCCGCCGGGGCGAGGACCGGCGTCTGCGCCAGCACGTCCCACGCGCTGTCGCTGCGCCGGACGATCGCGAGGACCGCCCGCTCGCGGTCGAGCACCGCGGCGTAGAAGGCGCGGGGGCCGGTGCGCCGCACGACCACCCCGACCATCGACCCGGCGCGCGCGACGTCGGCCCGCACCGTCGCGTCGAGGGCCCGGCAGTCGACGAGGAACGCGACGGGTCGCGGGTCGTCCGGGAAGACGTCGGAGCCCGCCTCGAGGACGCCGGCGCTGCCGCGCACGCGCAGGTTGGCGACGCCCGGGCAGGCCCACGCCGCGCCCCAGCCCTCGCCGTCGGCCAGCGCGCCGAACGCGGCGCGACGCACGGTCGTCCCGTCCTCGCCCTGGGCGACGTCGATGCCGGCCAGGGCGAGGCCGGCACCCGCGGCCAGCCCGGCCTGGAGCAGGTCGCGGCGACGCAGGCCGTCCGCGCCGCCGTCGGCCACCTCAGGCGTCCGCGGGCTGCGCCAGGTGCTCGCCGAAGAAGGCGAGGATCCGCGACCACGCATCCTCGGCGTCGGCCGGGTGGTGGTCGAAGCGCGTGACGCGCAGGACGACGTCGGGCAGCGGCGTGTCGACCTCGTTCATGAACGAGTGGCCGGCGCCGGGGTACTCCTTGACGTCGTTGGGGATCCCGTGGCGGTCCAGCGCCTTGCGCAGGCGGTCGGCGCGGCCGCGCAGCGTGAGGTCGCGAGCGCCGTAGCTGCCGACGACCGGGCAGGCGCCGGCCAGCGCGTCCTCTGGGTCCTTGGGCAGCTCCCCGTAGTTCACCGACGCGGCGGCGTAGAGCCCGCGCGGCGCGGACTGCACGGCGAAGCCCCCGCCCATGCAGAAGCCGATGATGCCGACCCTGCCGGTGCAGTCCTCGCGGTCCAGCAGCCAGCGCCGGGCGGCCTCGAGGTCCTCGTAGGCGCGGCCCTTGCCGGTGCGCGAGGCCTTGAGCGTGGCCATCACGCACGTGAGGCCGCGACCGGAGTAGAGGTCGGGCGCGAAGGCCAGGAAGCCGGCGGCGGCGAGGCGGTCGGCCTGGCGGCGGATGTCGTCGGAGAGGCCGAGGGCGTCCATGACGACGACGACGCCGGGGAACGGCCCGTCGCCCTCGGGCTCGGCGACGTAGCCGCCGAGCGTCCCGGTCGCCGCCGCGAACGTCGTGTCGCCCATGGCGGCGAGCCTACGCCGCGACGAGCTCGGGCTCGGGCCGCTCGCGCACGCGCCGCGCCTGGACGGTCACCCGGCCGCCGTGGCCCGGCGCCCACGCCACACCGCGGAAGCGCCACGGCTCGTCGGGGGCGGTCGTCGGCTGCAGCGTCACGCGCCCCAGCAGCGTGCGCAGGACGACGTCCATCTCCATGTGGGCGAAGGTCGCGCCGATGCAGCGGCGCACGCCGCCGCCGAACGGGATCCACGAGTAGGTGTCGGGCACCACGTCGAGGAAGCGGTCCGGGTCGAAGACGTCGGGGCGCGGGAAGAGCGCCGGGTCGTAGTGCGTGAGGCACGCGGCGAGGAAGATCCGCGTGCCGACCGGCAGCAGGTGGCCGTCGAGCTCGTAGGGCTTGCGCACGCCGCGCCCGGCGAAGGCGATGACCGGGCGGGTGCGCTGGACCTCGCGGATCGTCGCCTCGCGCAGGGCCTTGCCGCCCGCGTCGACCTCGGCCACGAGGCGGTCGAGGACGTGCGGGTGCCGCGTGAGCCGCTCGACCGCCCACGACAGCGAATGCGCGGTGGTCTCGTGGCCGGCGGCCATCATCGTCACGAGCTCGTCGCGGATCTCCTCGTTGCTCATGGGCGAGCCGTCCTCGTGGCGGGCCTGGACCATGAGCGCGAGGACGTCGGGGCGCTGCTCGAGCTCGGGGTCGGCCTTCGCCACGGCGATGAGCTCGTCGAGGACCGCGTCGATCTGCGCGCGCAGCACGGTGAACCGCGACCACGGCGAGCCCGGGCCGCCGTAGCGCTGGAGGAACGGCAGGCCGGCCAGCCGCGAGCCCAGCGCCGTCCACGGCGGGATGAGCTCCTCGAGGCGGTGCATCCGCGCGCCCTGGGCGCCGAAGACCGCCTGGAGGATCGCCCGCAGCGTGATGCGCTGCATCGGCTCGGCCATGGTGAGCTCGACGCCGTCGGGCCAGGTGTCGATCTCCGCGTTGGTGATGTCGGCGATCGTCGACTCGTAGGCCTTCATCCGCTGGCCCTTGAAGGGCGGCAGCAGGAGCTTGCGCTGCTGCATGTGCTGGTCCTCGTCGATGCCCAACAGCGAGTTCGGGCCCAGCACGCGGCGCAGGGGGCTCTGCGTGCCGGCGTGCAGGACGTCGGCCGGGGCGCGGAAGACCTGCTTGACCAGTGCGGGGTCCGAGACGATCACGACGTCGCCCAGGCCGGCGATGCCGATGCGGAACGCCGAGCCGTAGCGCCGGCGCGCGCGCTCGAGCCAGGGGCGCTGGCGGGCGAGCATCGCGAGGGTCTGGACCGGCACCGGCAGGCGCGGTCCACGGGGCAGCGAGGTGGTGGCGGGAGCGGCGGCGACGGTCACGGTATCCCAGAGTACCAGGCGAGCTGACCGGCTGGTCACCTTCGCTGCCGCCGCCGCGGCTACGTGGTGGTCGGGCAGGCGCGGAAGGTCCGCCGCTCGGTCACCCGGCGTCCGCTGGCCGTCGTCAGCACGAGCCGCACCCGCGTGGTGCGCGTCGCCCGCCTCGAGAGGTCGAGCCGGACCCTCCGGCGCGCGCCGCGCTGGGTGCGCACGCGCCGGCCGTCGACGTACACCGCGACCTGGCGCAGCCGCGCGCCGCGGGCGCCCCGCAGCGTGATCGTCGTCGCGCGCCGCTTGGCCTTGCACGCCGGCAGGGCCTTGGGCGTGCAGGCGGCGCCGGCGATCGGCACGACGCCGCTGAGCGGCAGCGACCGCGACGAGCTCCCGACGTGGACGCCGTAGCAGCCCTTGGCGCGCGTCCAGCCCTGCTTCGGGCTGTCCCAGAACGAGAACGCGCGCCCGTCGAGGTCGACGGTCACCGTCCTGGACTCGCCCGGCTCGAGCGACACCTTCCGGAAGCCCTTGAGCTGGCGCGGCGGGGCGCCGAGGGCCTTCGGGAAGGCGACGTACACCTGCGCGACGTCGGCGCCCGCTCGCTTGCCGGTGTTCGTGACCGTGAACGTCGCCTTCGCGCCGTCGCCAGCGGGGGCCACGCGCAGGTCGCGGTAGCCGAAGGAGGTGTAGGAGAGCCCGAAGCCGAACGGGAACAGCGGCTCGATGCCCTTGGCGTCGAAGTGGCGGTGGCCGACCTCGAGGCCCTCGGTGTAGCGGACCTGGTCGCCGACGCCCGGGTACTGCTCGGGCGTCGTCGTCGGCATGTCGCCCAGGGACCGCGGGAACGTCTGCGGCAGGCGACCCGACGGGTTGGCGTCGCCGTAGAGCAGCGCGGCCAGCGCGTTGCCGTTCTCCGTCCCGGCGAACCACGCGTGCAGCACGGACTTCACGCTGCCCAGCCACGGCATGGAGATCGGACCACCGCCGTTGACGACCACGACGGTGTTCGGGTTGGCCTTGGCCACCGCGCGCACGAGGGCGTTCTGGTCCTCGCCCGTGGGCAGGCAGACGAGCGTCACGCACAGGCCGGGCGTGGCGTCGAGCGTCCGGTCGTCGGCGCCCTCCGAGGCGGTGTCGGCGATCACGACGACGGCGACGTCGGCGCGCTTGGCCGCCGCCGCCCCGGACGAGGCGGTCGCGCCGTAGGTGACGCGGTCGCCGTGGCTGCGCGCGGCGCGGCGGATGCCCTGCAGCGGGCTGACCGGCAGCGGGACGCCCGAGCCGTGCGAGCTGCCGCCGCCGCCCGAGGCGCCCGACGCGCCGACGATGTTCGCGGCGCTGCCGACCACCGCGATGCGCCGCTGGCGGGCGCCCACGAACGGCAGGAGGTCGTCCTCGTTCTTGAGCAGGACCGCGGACTGCTCGGACATCTGCCGCGCGAGCGCGCGGTGGGCCGGCGAGTCGACCTTGCTGAGGAACGCCTCGGGCTGGCCGACCGCCGGCTTGTCGAAGAGCCCGAAGCGGAACATCGGCACGTAGATGTGCTTGAGCATCAGGTCCAGGCGCTCGGGCGAGACCTGGCCGGCGTCGATCGCCTCGCCCAGGCGGCTGCCGAAGTACTGCGGCGGCGCGGCGTGCATCTCGAGGTCCATGCCGGCGTTGGCCGACGGGGCCGTGGAGTGCGTCGCGCCCCAGTCGCTGGTGACGAAGCCGTCGAAGCCCCACTGGTCGCGCAGGACGCCGGTCAGGAGCTTCTCGCTCTCGCAGACGTGCTTGCCGAACGCGAGGTTGTAGGAGCACATGATCGAGCCGGCGCCGCCCTGCTTGACCGCCGCCTCGAACGGCGCGAGGTAGACCTCGTGCAGCGTCCGGTCGTCGACGTCGACGTTCACGAAGTTGCGCTGGGTCTCCTGCTCGTTGAGCGCGAAGTGCTTGGGCTGCGCGAGCACCGGGTTGCTCTGGATGCCCTGCACGATCGCCGCCGCGGTCTGGCCGGCGAGGACCGGGTCCTCGCCGAGGTACTCGAAGTTGCGCCCGCCGTTGGCGAGGCGGGCGATGTTCATGCCCGGGGCGAGCATGACGTTGATGCCCTTGGCGAAGGCCTCCTCGCCCAGCGCCTTGCCGAAGCGCTTGGCCAGGCCGGGGTCCCAGGCCGCGGCCTGCGCGACGCCGCTGGGGAACGTCGTGGTGTTGACCTGGAGGCCGGCGACGCCGGAGCCCGCGTCGCTGAGCACGAGCGTCGGGACGCACAGCGACGGGATGCCGTCGACGTGGCCGGCGGTGCCGAACCAGGTCAGCCACGGCGGCATGCTGTACGTCGTCGCCCGGAGCTTCTGCTCGCGCGTCATCGCGCCGATGAGCTCGCCGGCCCGCTGCTCGGGCGTCTTGCGCGCGTCCATCCACGGGCAGCCGGCGGCGCCGCCCGGTCCCTGGGCCTGCGCCGGCGTGGCGCCGCCTGCCAGCAGCGCCGCGGCCAGCAGCGCCGCCCCCATCACCCGCTTCACGACCATCGACCCCCGTCGTCCTTGGACGCCGGGGATTGTGCCCTACGTCTCGAGCCCGCGCGGCATGACGCCGCGCTCGGCGTCGCCCGCCAGCCACGGCTGCGCGCGCTCGGACCACAGCTCGAGCTCGGGCGTGATGCGCGAGGGGTCGTCGAGCGTGCCGGCCTTGAGGACGACCATGCCCTCCATCTCCTCGAGGTAGGTCAGCAGCGTCGAGCCGCACTCGGCGCAGAAGACGCGCTGGCGCGGCAGGCCGGTGTCCGTGCCCGTCGTCTCGAAGGTCTTGAGGTGCTCCTCGCCCTGGAGGGCGAAGCCGTCGGCGGTGACGACGACGTTGAGCGAGTACGGGCTGCCGCTCGCGCGCTGGCAGTCCTCGCAGTGGCACAGGGCGGACATCAGCGGCTCGCCCGCTTCGTAGGTGACGGCGCCGCACAGGCAGCGGCCCGTGAGGGTGGCGGTGGCGGTCATGGGCCGATCCTCGCCAGCCCGCGGGGGCCCGGGTTCGTGGCGCGCCACCAACGCGAGCGCGCCACGGTGTGGCCTTCGCCTCAGCCCAGGACGAGCTCGGCCGTCTGACGCAGCATCGCCGCGTCGCCCTGGACGAGCAGCGTCGTGACGAACGAGTCCTCCCACGCCGCGAGGTCGTGGCGGATCTTGTCGGCCGGGCCGAGGAGCGACATGCGCTGGATGAGCTCGGACGGGATGCGCGCGGCGGCCTCGTCCTTCTTGCCGTCGAGGTAGAGGTCCTGGATGGCGACCACGTCCTCCTCGTAGCCCATCCGGATGGCGACGTTCGCGTGGAAGTTCTTGCCGCCCTTGGCGCCCATGCCGCCGAAGTACAGGGCGTAGAACGGGCGCACCAGGTCGACGGCCTGCTCGACGTCGTCGTGGACGATGAACGGCACCATCGCGGCGACCTCGAAGTCCTCGGCGCTGCGCCGGGCACCCTCGCGCGCGAAGCCCTCGGCGAGCGCGTCGGCGTAGAAGGACTCCTGGGGGTCGAGCAGCATCGCGATCCAGCCGTCGCACACCTCCGCGGCGAGCGCGACGTTCTTCGGGCCCTCGGCGGCGAGGAAGACCGGGATGTCCTCGCGCAGCGGCCGGATCGAGGACTTCAGCGGCTTGCCGAGGCCGACGGCGCGCGGCGCGTCGGCCGGCAGCGGGAGCGGGTAGGCGGGGCCGTCGTTGGTCACGGGGCCGCCGCGCGCCCAGACGTCGCGCAGGATGCCGACGTACTCGCGCGTGCGGGCAAGCGGCTTCTCGAACGGCATGCCGTACCAGCCCTCGACGACCTGGGGGCCCGAGGCGCCGAGCCCCAGGACGAAGCGCCCGCCGCTGAGGTGGTCGAGCGTCATGGCGGCCATCGCCGTGGCCGCGGGCTGGCGGGCGCTCATCTGCGCGATCGCGGTGCCCAGGCGCAGGGACGTGGTGCGCGAGCCCCACCACGCCAGCGGCGTGAGCACGTCGGAGCCGTAGGCCTCCGCGCACCACATGGAGTCGAAGCCCAGGCGCTCGGCCTCGGCCACGAGCGCGTCCATGTCCTGCGGCGGGCCGCCGGCCCAGTACCCCACGTTCAGCCCGAGCTGCATGGCCCATGCCTACCACGGGGGACGGCGCGGGAGGAGCTTCGCGCGGTCAGGCGCGGTGGTCGCGGGGCGAGGTGTGACCCCTTGGGCATGCCAGGGGTGCTGGAGAGGTCACACCTCTCGGGCGCGGGCGCCTTGGCGCTCGGATCCGCCTCGCGGACCCGCCGGCGACGAGGCTGGGAGGCGGCTCGGCGAGACGCCGAGCGCCGCGGCGGTCGCCGCCCACAGCGCGGCGGTCAGCGCCTCGCGGTCGGGCGCGCGGTGGGCGGCCAGGGCCCGGGCCGTCGCCTCGTGCAGCCCGCCCATGACGAACGCCGCGGCGACGTCGGGGTCGAGGGCGCGCGGCAGCTCGCCGGCGCGCTGGCCGCGGCGGATGTTGGCGGCGGCGGTCGCGGTGCGGCGGGCGAGGCGCTGCGCCATCAGCCGGTGCACCGCGGCGTCGCCGTCGAGGCGGCCGAACACGACCCGCGACAGCGGCTCGGCCAGGACGAAGGCGACGAGCCGGCGCAGCCGCTCGCCCTCCCGCGCGCCCCAGCTCTCGCCCGGCACGGCGGGGTCGTCGACCACCGCGTCGTAGGCGTCCCAGTACGCGGTGACGACCGCGACCAGCAGGCCCGACCGGTTGCCGAAGTGCCGCCACACCAGGCCCTTCGAGACGCCGGCGCGCGCCGCGACGGCCTCGAGCTCGAGCCCGCCGCCGGTCGCCACGAGCTCCTCGCGCGCCGCGGCGAGGAGCCGCTCGCGCCCCGTGCCGTAGCTGACGCCCACCCGGCCATGGTAGAGATGTGGAATGAGTCCACATGAGACGATCCTCTACGCCGTCGACGGCCCGGTCGCGACGATCACGCTCAACCGGCCCGAGCGGCTGAACACGATCGTCCCGCCGATGCCCGACGAGGTGGAGGCGGCGGTGACCGAGGCGGTGCGCGATGACCGCGTGAAGGTCATCGTCCTGCGCGGCGCGGGGTCGTCCTTCTGCGCGGGCTACGACTTCGGCGAGGGCTTCTCGCACTGGGACGCGTGGATCACCACCGACGGCGCGTGGGACCCCGGCAAGGACTTCTGGTTCGCCACCGCGCCGCAGATCGCCCCGACCCAGAAGTTCCTCTCCCTCTGGCGCTCGCCCAAGCCGGTCATCGCCCAGGTCCACGGCTGGTGCCTGGGCGGCGGCAGCGACACCGCGCTGTGCGCCGACCTCGTCATCGCCAGCGAGGACGCCCAGATCGGCACGCCGTACTCGCGGATGTGGGGCGCGTACCTGAGCGGGATGTGGATCTACCGCCTCGGCCTCACCCGCGCGAAGCTCCACGCGCTCACCGGCCGGCCGCTCTCGGGCCGCGAGGCCGCCGATGTCGAGCTCATCACCGAGGCCGTGCCGTTCGACCGCCTCGAGGCGACGGTGGCCGAGCGCGCCGAGGAGCTCGCGTCGATCCCCATGGCCCAGCTCGCCGCCCAGAAGCTCATGGTCAACCACGCCTACGAGCAGCAGGGCCTGGGCGCGACGCAGACGCTGGGACCGATCCTGGACGGCCTCATGCGCAACATCCCGGAGGCCAGGGCCTTCATCGACCGCGCGGCGACCGAGGGCGTCCCGGCCATCGTGCGCGAGCGCGACGCCCGCTGGGGCGACTACTCGACGGCGCCGCCCGAGCGCCGGCCCGACCCGCGCAACGTGATCGAGCCCTGACACGGGCGCGGCTAGGGTCGCGACCCATGCCCGCCACCTGCCCCCGAGACGGTTCCGAGCTGGTCGAGGTCGAGCGCTCCGGCGTGCGCATCGACGCGTGCCGCACCTGCCGCGGCGTCTGGCTGGACCGCGGTGAGCTCGACAAGATCCTCGAGCGCGAGGGCCAGGCCTTCGCCCAGCAGGACCAGGACGACGAGGCGTTCCTCAAGGAGGTGACGGGCGCGGGCGGCCAGGCCCCGCCGCGCGGCGCCCCGGCCGGCTTCGACCGCAAGACCGCCGAGCGGATCTTCGACGAGTTCAAGGCCTACAAGCACGGCTCGCACGGCCACCACGGCCACCACCGCAAGAAGCGCAAGTCCTTCCTCGAGCAGCTGCTCGACTAGGCGCCCCGATACCTTCCAGGCCGTGACCTACGTCATCGCCGGAAGCTGCGTCAAGGACGACGTCTGCGTCGAGGTCTGCCCCGTCGACTGCATCCACCCCAAGCCCGGGGACCCGGACTTCGAGACGGCCGAGCAGCTCTACATCGACCCCGAGATCTGCATCGACTGCGACGCGTGCGTCGAGGCCTGCCCGGTCAACGCGATCTACGCGGACTTCGAGCTGCCCGAGAAGGACCGGGACTCGCTGGACCTCAACGCCCTGTTCTTCGCCGAGCGCGCGGTGGCCAAGTGAGCCGCGGGCGGCTGCGCGTCGCGATCGTCGGCGCCGGTCCGGCGGGGGCGTTCACCGCGGCCCAGCTGCGCGCCCGCGGCGACCGCTTCGACATCGACGTCTTCGACCGGCTGCCCACGCCGTGGGGCCTCCTGCGCGCCGGCGTGGCGCCCGACCACGGGTCGATCAAGACCCTCGACGAGACCTTCGAGCGCGCGACGTTCGCCAAGGGCTGTCGCTTCTTCGGCAACGTCGAGGTCGGCAAGGACCTGCCGCACGCCGAGCTGGCCCGCCGCTACCACGCGGTCGTCTACGCCATCGGCGCGCAGAGCGACAAGTCGCTCGGCATCCCGGGCGAGGACCTCCCCGGCTCGATGCCCGCCACCGCGTTCGTCGGCTGGTACAACGGCCACCCGGACTTCCGCGACCTCGCGCCCGACCTCTCCCACGAGACGGCGGTCGTCATCGGCAACGGCAACGTCGCCGCCGACGTCACCCGGATCCTCACCCGCAGCGTCGAGGAGCTGGCGCGCACGGACATCGCCGACCACGCGCTCGAGGCGCTGCGGTCCAGCAGGGTGCGCCGCGTCGTCGTCCTCGGCCGCCGCGGGCCGGCGCAGGCGGCGTTCACCAACGCCGAGCTGCGCGAGCTGGGGCGCATGGAGGGCGTCAACGTCGTCGTGCGCCCCGACGAGGCGCAGCTCGACCCGGTCTCGACCGAGTGGCTGAGCTCCGAGGGGACCTTCACGGCCCGGCGCAACGTCGAAGTGCTCCAGCAGTTCGCCGCCCAGCCGCCGCGCCCCGGCGCGCCGCGCGAGATCGAGCTGCGCTTCCTGCGCTCGCCGGTGGCCGTCCAGGGCGACGGGCGCGCCGAGCGCGTCGAGCTGGTCACGAACGAGCTCTACCGCGACGACGCGGGCGCGCTGCGCGCCCGCGCGCTCGAGCCCGCGGGCGAGGTCGTCGAGGCCGGGCTCGTCCTGCGCTCCGTCGGCTACCAGGCGATCCCGCTGCCCGACGTCCCGTTCGACGAGCGCCGCAAGGTGCTGCCCAACGAGCGCGGCCGCGTGCTCGACGCCGCGACGGGCGACCGGCTGCCCGGCATCTACGCCGTGGGCTGGATCAAGCGCGGGCCGACGGGGATCCTCGGCACGAACAAGCGTGACGCGGCCGAGACGGTCGCCTGCCTCGTCGAGGACTGGGAGGCCGGCGCGCTGCCCGAGCCGGCCGGCGGCGACGTCGCCGAGGTCCTCGGCGGCCACGCCGACCTCGTGACGGCCGACGGCTGGCGGGCGATCGACGCGCACGAGCGCTCCACGGGCGCCGCCGCCTCGCGCCCGCGCACGAAGCTCGCCTCCCGCGAGGAGCTCGTGGGCGTCGCGCGCGGCACCTGAGGGCGGACGAGGTGGCGCGGGCCCGCCCGTTCCAGCAGGTCGACGTCTTCGGGGCCGGGCCGCTGCTGGGCAACCCGGTGGCGGTCGTGCTGGACGGCGCGGGCCTCGACGACGAGGAGCTGCAGCGCGTCGCGCGCTGGACGAACCTGTCCGAGACGACGTTCGTCCTGCCGCCGACCGACCCCGAGGCCGCCGACCTCCGCGTGCGGATCTTCACGCCGTCCGACGAGCTGCCGTTCGCCGGCCACCCGACGCTCGGCACGTGCCACGCGTGGCTGTCGCACGGCGGCCGGCCCCGCCGCGAGGGCGTGGTGGTGCAGGAGTGCGGCGTCGGGCTGGTGGAGGTCCGCCGCGACGGCGACCGGCTCGCCTTCGCCGCCCCGCCGCTCGTCCGGGAAGGTGCGGTCGACGACGCGACGGCCGGTGCGGTGGCCCAGGCGCTGCGGATCGACCGCTCCGCGATCCGCGACCTCGCCTGGTGCGACAACGGCCCGGGGTGGATCGGCGTGCTGCTCGACAGCGCCGAGGCCGTCCTGGCACTGCGCCCGCGGTCCAGCGGCCTGTTCGTCGCCGCCATCGGCCCGCGCCCGCCCGGCGGCCCGGCCGCGTTCGAGGTCCGCGCGTTCTTCGAGGTCGCCGGCGCCGTCGTCGAGGACCCGGTGACCGGCAGCGCCAACGCCTCGCTGGCCCAGTGGCTGCTCGCGACGGGGCGCGCGCAGGCGCCCTACGTCGCCCGGCAGGGCACGGCGATCCACCGCGCCGGGGACGTCCACGTCGCGCAGGACGACGCGGGGGCCGTCTGGGTCGGCGGCGCAACCGCGACGGTCGTCGCGGGGCACGTCACGCTCTGAGCGGCGCCAGCGCCGCCGCGAGCGGTGCGTCGGACGCGCTGAGCAGGCAGTTCTTGACGAACTGCGACAGACTGGGATGCGGTGCGCAGGGGGGCTGTCACCACGCTGGCCGTGCTCGCGGCCATGGCCTTGGGGGGCCTAGCGACGCCGGGGACCACCGGCGGTGGGTCCTCCGCGGGCGCGTCGGACACCGCGAAGGCCGACGCGTGGCGCGTCGCCCGGCAGTTCGTGCGCGCGCTGCGCCTCGGCGACGCCGCCCGCCTCTGCGCGGTGGCGGCGCAACCACTGCGCGACGCCGACGCCGGGCCCTGCACCGCGCCGGTCCAGGACCTCGCCGGCCCGACGCCGAAGGTCCTGCCGCCGGTGATGGGCAAGCACGCGGCGGAGGTCCGCGTGCGCCGGCGCCCGGCCCCGACGCTCACCGTCTCACTGGTCCGCGAGCGCGGCCGCTGGGCGGTCAGCGGCCTCGACGGGCGCTAGCGTCACCGCCGCGCCGGTCGGCAGCTCGACGCGCACGCGGGTCCCTGCGCCGGGTGGGCTGTCGACGATCAGCGTGCCGTCGAGGGCGGCGATGCGGTCGCGCAGGCCGTCGAGCCCCGAGCCGGGGCTCGGGGCCGCGCCGCCGAGGCCGTCGTCGGCGACCTCGACCAGCAGGCGGCCGTCGCGCGCGTGGACGGTGACCGAGGCCGCGGTCGCCTGCGCGTACTTCGCGACGTTCGTCAGCGCCTCCGAGACGACGAAGTACGCGGCGACCTCGACGGGCTGGGGCAGGTCGAGCGCGTCGTCGACGTCGACCGCGACGGGGACGCCCGAGCGACCCGCCACCGCCTCGACGGCCGGCTTGAGCCCGTGCGTCGTGAGGACCGCGGGGTGGATGCCGCGCGCGAGCTCGCGCAGCTCGGCCAGGCCCGTGCGCAGCTCGTCCTGGGCCCGGTCCAGCAGGGCGGTCGCCGCGTCGTCGTGCTCGACGAGGTGCTTGAGCCGGCCGAGCAGGAGGTTCACGCTGACCAGCCGGGACTGCGCCCCGTCGTGGAGGTCGCGCTCCAGGCGCCGGCGCTCGGTGTCGCTGGCGTTGACGAGCCGCACGCGCGAGGCGCGCAGCTCCTGCAACCGCGTGACGAGCTCGGCGTCGAGCCGGGCGACGTGGCTCTGCAGCAGCCCACCGAGGAACGCGATGGGCAGCAGCGCGGTCGCGCCGAAGGCCAGCCACCAGAACGCCGGCGTGTCGACCGCCGCCCCGGCGACCGAGACCAGGAACGCGGCGACGCCGCAGAGGTACACCGGGGTCAGGGGGACGCGGTCCAGCGCGTCGGCCGCGCGCCAGCGTCCCCACAGCCGCGCGACGACCGCGAGGAACAGCACCGCGTAGAGCGTCGTCTGCACCGCGACGAGCGCGTCGGCGACGCCGGGGTCGCGGTCGACGAGCCACAGGTTGTCCGGGCAGTCGTCGCACGAGAGCTCGGCCTGCCCGGAGAACAGCAGCGGCGGGATGCCGCCGACGGTGAACAGGACGTAGCCGGTGAGGGCCAGGGCGCGGTCGGTCCCCGGCTGCAGGCGGCCGGTGGGGAAGCTCAGCAGCAGGTGCAGGAACACCCCGCCCCACAGGCCACCGACGACGAGGCCGGCCGAGAAGACCAGCGCGGAGTTCGACAGCGAGATCGCCGCGAGGCACCAGGCGAGGCCCAGGGCGACCATCAGCAGGCCGATGCGGCTGCCGGGACGGCGGTGCGTCGCGTACAGGCCGGTGCCGACGAAGCTCCAGACGACGACGGGTCCGAGCACCGCCCAGGCGATCGTCGCGTCGCGCCGGTCGCTGGTGAGCAGGATGGCGACGAGCGTCGCGCTGCCGAGCACGGCCGCGGCGAGGACGGCCCGTTGTCGGGCGGCGGACACGCCGCGACGCTAGCGCGCGCCCACCCAGCGCACCACCTCGAGCGCCAGCGCGACGGGCAACGCGCGGCCGGCGAGCGGCGCGGGCAGCAGCTCCTCGGCGCGCGCGAGGCGGTTGAGGACGGTGTTGCGGTGGGTGAAGAGGACCTTCGCCGTGGCGCTCGCGTTGTGCTCCTCGCGCAGGTAGGTGCGCAGCGTGTCGCGCAGCTCGGCCGGGCCGCTGGCCAGCGCGCCGAGGGTGCGCTCGACGAACTCCCGCGCGCGCTCCTCGTCCTGCGTCGCGAGCGCGACGACCTGGACGTCGTCGAACGTGGCGAGGCGGACGTCGGGCGAGGTGCGGTGCAGGAGGCGCTGGACGGCGAGCGCGTCGAGGTGGCTGCGGCGGAAGCCCGCCATGCCGGGGAGCGTCGGGCCGAGGGCGATGCGCGCCTCCGGGAGCGCGGGCAGCTCGCGGGCGAGCGCCTCGCGGTCCGGCCCGGCCTCGCCCGGCAGCCAGACCCAGAGCGACGCGGCGCTGCCGGTCACCGTGAACGGGCGCCGCGCGCCGGCGGTGCGGGCGAGCACCTCGGCGGCGCGCTCGAGCAGCCCGGGGTCCGGCGTCGCCGCGTCGGAGAAGACGACGGCCGCGGTGTGCGGGCCGTCGAGGGCGTAGCCCAGCCGCGACGACGCGCGCTCCTGGCTGATCGGCGCGCCCTCGAGCACGAGCGTCACGACCTCGAGGCGCTCGGCGTGGGTGCCGCGGCGCAGGCGGTCGCGCTCGCGCTGGAGGTGCTCGCCCAGGCCCGCGATCGTCTCGTCGACGAAGGTGAAGATCGAGCGGGCGGTGACGTCGAGCAGCTCGCTGAGCTCGTCGGGGTCGTGGGTGAGCGAGAACGCAAGGCCCATCCACGCGCGCCAGGCGACGTTCTGGCCGGTGCGGTAGGCGTCCAGGGAGGACCAGTCCAGGCCACGCCGGACCAGGTCGCGGGCGATGGCGACGGTCCCGGGGACGAGGTTCGGCGCCACCCGCGCGCCGGGGTCCTCGAGGTTGGCCCGCGCCCAGTGCAGGAGGTTGGCGCGGTTCGTGCGGCGGATCGCCTCCACGAGCGCGGGGTCGGCGAGGATCCCCGGGTCGGCGCCGGCGAGCGTCGCGTCGTCGACCTGGTCGAAGAGGCCCTCGGGGGCGCCCAGGAGCAGCTCGCAGCCCTGGCGGATGAGCTCGGCGACGTGCGGGGACGGGCGCTCCCAGGCGGTGACCATGGGTCTGACGGTACCGTTGGATGGGCAGCATGCACAACACGGTGGCGTAGGTCCGGGCACTTCGTCCATCGCCTCGCGGTGACCGACCGGGCACCATCTCTGCTGCGATGACCGCGACCGCCACCGCCACCGACCACGTCGACGTCCTGGTCGTCGGAGCCGGCCTGTCCGGCATCGGCGCCGCCTGGCACCTCCAGGACAAGCTCCCCGGCAAGAGCTACGCGATCCTCGAGGCGCGCGAGGCCAGCGGCGGCACGTGGGACCTCTTCCGCTACCCCGGCATCCGCTCGGACTCCGACCTGTCGACCTTCGCCTACGCGTTCAAGCCCTGGACGGGCGAGAAGGCGATCGCCGACGGTCCCGACATCCTGCGCTACTTGCGCGAGACCGCCAGCGAGGCGGGGATCGACCAGCACATCCGCTACGGCCACAAGGTCCTCGCGGCGTCGTGGTCCAGCGAGGACGCGCGCTGGACCGTGCGCGCCGAGCACGACGGCGAGACGGTCGAGCTCACCTGCGGCTGGCTGTTCTGCGCCTCGGGCTACTACCGCTACGACGAGGGCTTCCGTCCCCGCTTCGCCGGCGAGGAGGACTTCGCCGGCCGGCTCGTGCACCCCCAGCACTGGCCCGAGGACCTCGACGTCGCGGGCAAGCGGATCGTCGTCATCGGCTCGGGCGCGACGTCGGTGACGCTCGTCCCGGCCCTCGCCCGCCAGGGCGCGCACGTGACGATGCTCCAGCGCTCGCCGAGCTACGTCCTGCCGCTGCCCGAGAAGGACCCGATCGCCGACCTCCTGCGCAGGGTCTTCGGCGACCAGCGCGGCCACGAGCTGACCCGGCGCAAGAACGTCGCCCGCCAGCGCTGGCTCTACAGCTTCTGCCAGAAGCGCCCGAACGCGGCGCGCAAGCTCATCCGCTGGGTCAACGCCAGGCAGCTCGAGGGCTCGGGCGTCGACGTGGACGTCCACTTCAACCCGAAGTACGGCCCGTGGGACCAGCGCCTGTGCGCGGTGCCCAACGGCGACCTCTTCCGGTCGCTGCGCAAGGGCGACGCCGAGATCGTGACCGCGAAGATCGACCGCTTCACCGAGGGCGGCGTCCGCCTCGAGGACGGCCGCGAGCTCGAGGCCGACGTCATCGTCACCGCGACCGGGCTGAACCTCCTGATCTTCGGCGGGATGCAGTTCGAGGTCGACGGCCGGCCGGTCTCGATCCCGGAGACCATGGCCTACAAGGGGATGATGGGCAGTGGGGTCCCGAACTTCGCGTTCGCCATCGGCTACACGAACTCGTCCTGGACCCTGAAGGTCGACCTCGTCTGCGAGCACCTCTGCCGCCTGCTCGCGCACATGGACCGCTGCGGGTTCGACACCGCGATGCCGGTCAACAGCGACCCCGCGATGGAGCAGCGCCCGCTGCTGGACTTCAAGGCCGGCTACGTCCTGCGCGCGCTCGACAAGCTGCCGAAGGCCGGCTCGCGCGAGCCGTGGCACCTGGCGATGGACTACAAGAAGGACGTCGCGTTCCTGCGCGGCCCCGTCGAGGACCCCGAGCTGCGCCTCGAGCGCCGCGCCGTCCGCGGCCGCGACGCGGACGAGCTGCAGGCGGCCGCGGCGTGAGCGCCGTCGGCGGGAAGGTCTGCGTCGTCACGGGGGCGGCGTCGGGCATCGGCCGCGCGCTCGCCCTGGGACTCGCGCGCCGCGGGGCCCGCGTAGCGCTCAGCGACGTCGACGAGGCGGGTCTGGCGGCGACCGCCCAGCAGGTCGGCGGCGACGTCCACACGCAGCGCCTCGACGTCAGCGACCGCGACGCGGTCGTCGCCTACGCCACGACGGTCGCGGAGCACTTCGGCGTGGTGCACCAGGTCTACAACAACGCCGGCATCGCGTTCTCGCGCAGCGTGCTGGAGTCGGAGTTCGAGGACTGGGAGCGCGTCCTGGGGATCAACCTGTGGGGCGTCATCCACGGCACGAAGGCCTTCCTGCCGCACCTCGTCGCCTCCGGCGACGGCCACGTCATCAACATCTCGAGCCTCAACGGCATCCTCGCCCAGCCCGAGATGAGCCACTACTGCGCCTCGAAGTTCGCGGTTCGCGGCTTCACCGAGTCCCTGCGCATGGAGGCCCTCGCCGCCGGCCACCGGCTCGGCGTCACGGTCGTGCACCCGGGCGGCATCAAGACCGCCATCGCCGACAACGCCTTCGCCCGCGCCAAGGAGCTCGGCCTCCCGGTCACCGAGGCCGACGAGCGCCGCCGCCGCTACTACAACGACAAGCTCCTGAAGATGGACGCCGGCCAGGCGGCCGAGACCATCATCGCGGGCGTCGAGGCGAACAAGGGCCGCGTGATGGTCGGCAACGACGCGAAGGCCCTCGACGGGCTCGTCCGGCTGGTGCCGTCGCGCTACCCCGGGCTCGTCGTCCGCGGGCTCAAGCGCCTCGGGCCGCGCTAGCGCGGCGGCGGTCGAGCGGTCGAGCGGTCGAGCGGCGGCCACGGCGCGACGAGCGGTCGCGTGCCAGACCGTCGGGCGATGAGCTGCGGATGTGCGACACATGCGGCCGACCACCGGAGGGTCCGTGGACGGCAGCCGGCCGTCCTCCGCCCACCGAAGGACCTCACCCATGCACATGCTCACGCGCTGGTCGCTGCGCACGAAGCTGCTCGCCGGCTTCGGCACCGTCCTGACCCTCCTCGTCATCGTCGTCGCCCTCGGGGCACGCGCAACCTCCACCCTCACCGACTCCGCCCGCGAGACGTTCGTCGAGGACGCCATGGCCCTGCAGACGGGGACCAAGGACCTCCTCTCCCAGATGGTCAACCAGGAGACCGGCGTCCGCGGCTACCTGGTGACCGGCGACCGCGCGTCGCTCGAGCCCTACGAGGCGGGCCGCAAGGCGGTCGCCGAGGACCTCAAGGCGATCGAGCCCCTGCTGGCCGCGCACCCGATCATGGCCGGCCTGATCGCTGAGGCCAAGCCGCAGATCAAGAGCCTCGAGGACTACTTCGCCGGGCAGATCGCGCTCGTGGCCTCCGGCCCGGCCGGCAAGGCCCAGGCGCAGGCCAAGATCGGCGAGGGCAAGGAGGAGTTCGACGCCTTCCGCGCGACGGCGGCCAAGATCGACGCCGACACCGAGAAGTTCGTCAAGGACGCCGTCCGCGACCAGGAGGCCACCGGCGCCTCGACGCGGCGCAACCTCATCGTCATCGGGCTCGTCGCCGCCCTGGTGGCCCTCGGCATCGCGCTCGCCCTCTCGGCCGACATCAAGCGCCGCGTCGATGCGGTCCTGGACCGGCTGAGCTCCCTCCGTGAGCACGACACGGCCGACCTCGAGACCGGTCTGCGCCGTCTCGCCGACGGGGACCTGACCCACAACGCCGCGCCGAAGACGGAGCCGCTCACGACGACGGGCGAGGACGAGATCGGCCAGGTCGGCCACGCGGTGAACGAGATCCGCGAGCGCATGGTCGTGTCGATCGAGGCCTACAACGCCTCGCGCGACGCCCTGGCGGACCTGCTCGGCACGGTCCAGACGACCGCGCGCACGGTGCGCGGCGCCTCCGGCCAGGTCGCCCAGGCCTCCGACGAGGCGGGTCGCGCCATCGGCGAGATCTCGCGCGCCGTCGGCGAGGTCACCGAGGGCACCGTGCGCCAGGTGCGCTCGGTCGAGTCCGCCCGCTCGGGCACGGAGCAGCTCGCCGTCGCCACCGAGCAGTCCGCGAGCAAGGCCCAGGAGGCCGCCGCCGTCGCCGAGCAGACGCGCGACCGCGCGCAGGCCGGCGCCACCGCGGTGACCCAGGCCACCGCGGCCATGGAGGCGGTGCGCACCGCCTCGCAGCAGGCCACGACCGCCATCCGCGACCTCGGCGCCAAGAGCGACCAGATCGGCGGCATCGTCGACACGATCACCGGCATCTCCGAGCAGACGAACCTCCTCGCCCTGAACGCGGCGATCGAGGCCGCCCGCGCCGGCGAGCAGGGCCGCGGCTTCGCGGTCGTCGCCGAGGAGGTCCGCAAGCTGGCCGAGGAGTCCCAGGCCGCCGCGGGCTCCATCGCCGAGCTCATCCAGGAGATCCAGAGCGAGACCTCGCGCGTGGTCGCCGTCGTCGAGACCGGCGGCGAGCGCACCGACGAGGGCGCGCGCACCGTCGACGAGGCCCGCGCGGCATTCGACGAGATCGGTGCCGGCGTCGCCGAGCTCAGCGCCCACGTCAGCGAGATCGCCGTCGCGATCCAGCAGATCTCGGGCACGTCGTCCAGCATGGCGGCCGAGATCGTCGAGGTCGCGTCCGTCGCCGAGCAGACGAGCGCGTCCTCGCAGGAGGTCTCGGCCTCCAGCGAGCAGACGTCGGCCTCGACGCAGCAGATCGCTGCGTCGGCGCAGGAGCTCGCCCACAACGCCGAGCAGCTCCAGGCGCTCGTCGAGCGGTTCAAGCTCGCGGTCTAGCCGCTCCCGCACAGCAGGACCCAAGGGCCCCGGCGCGCACGCGCCGGGGCCCTCGGTCGTCGCGGGCGCCCCGCCCGGTGCTCAGGCGAGGCTGAGCGGTCAGTCCTCTGCGCCGGTAGGGTGCGCGCCATGCGGCGGGGGATGGCAGTGGCGGTCGCGGCGCTCGCCGTGACGGTGGCGGTGCCGGGCGCTGAGGCGGCGCAGCGCGGCGGGACGCTCAACGTCCTTGCGTCGGGTGACGTCGACTACCTGGACCCCGGCGCGACGTACTTCCAGTTCGGCTTCCAGGTCGCGATGACCATGCACCGGACGCTCTACGCGTACCGGCCGGGCGAGGCCAAGCCGGTTCCGGACCTCGCTGCCGGCCCGCCGGAGGTCGGCGACGGCGGGCGGACGCTGACGGTCCGGCTGCGTCCCGGGGTCCGCTTCGAGCCGCCGGTGGACCGTGCGGTGGTCGCGGGCGACGTCAAGTACGCGATCGAGCGGGCGTTCAGCACCTCCGTCGGCGGTCAGTACGTCTCGTACTTCCAGGGCCTCGTCGGTGCGCCGTCCCCCGCGCGCGTGCCCAGGGCGCCGCAGGGCATCGAGGGCGTGCAGGCCGTCGACGACCGGACGCTCATCCTGCGCACGCGCACGGCGAACGCCGGGGCGCTCGCCGCCGCGCTCGTGCTGCCGATCACCGCGCCCGTCCCGAAGGAGGTCGCGGGACCGCTCGACCGGCGCGCGCGGTCGACGTACGAGCAGCGCCCGGTCGCCTCCGGCGCCTACCGCCTGACCTCCCGGCGCGCCGGACGGCTCATGCTCCTCACGCGCAACCCGAACTGGGACCCGGCGACCGACTTCCGTCCGGCCTACGCCGACGCGATCCGCATCGACCTCGACGTGCCAGGCTCCGTGCCGACGACCGAGCGCACGCTGCGCGGCTCGATGACGGTCGGGGCCGATGTCGTTCCCGCGGCACTCGTGCCCCGCCTCCGCGCCGCGGCGCCTGCACAGCTCGCCGAGGCGGCCGCCGGCGGCACGCGGTACCTGGCGCTCAACACGCGGATGAACCCGTTCGACGACGTGGACGTCCGCCGTGGCGTGCTCGCCGGCATGGACCGCACGCGCCTGCGGGCCACACGCGGCGGCGCCGCGGCCGGCCTGGTCCCGACGCACTGGCTGCCACCCGGCACCCCCGGCTTCGAGCAGGCCGGCGGCGTGGCCGGGCCTGGACTGGACTTCCTGCGCTCGCCTCGCGCGGACCGGCGCCTCGCCCGGCGGTACTTCCGTCGGGCCGGCTCGCGCAGCGGTCGCCCGCCCGACCACCGGCCGCTCCTCGTGGTGGGCGCGAACACCGACCCGGGGCGCTCGACGGCCCGCGAGGCGGTGCGCCAGCTCCGGGGCCTGGGCTTCCGCACGCGGCTGAGGCTCCTCAGCCAGGACCGCGTCTACGCGGACTTCTGCCAGCGCCCGGCGCGACGCGTCGCCGTGTGCGCGACCGCCGGCTGGTTCAAGGACTACGACGACGGCGAGAGCCTGCTGGCGCCGAACTTCGACGGACGCGCGATCACCCGTGAGGGGAACACGAACATCGCGCAGCTACGCAGCACGGGGGTGAACCGGGCGATCTCCGCCGCGCGCCTGCTGCCGCCGGGTGCGGAGCGGGACGCGGCCTGGGCCCAGGTCGACCGCCGCGCGATGGCCCTCGCGCCGGTCGTCCCCTACACCTGGGACGTCAGCACCCTCGTGCGCAGCGCCGACGTCGATGCTGCGGCGAGCCCGTACTTCGGGCTCTGGGACCTGACGTTCACCGGCCGGCGCTGAGCGCCTCACCGCTTGGTGCAGGTCCGGTAGCGCCGGGTCTCGCGCAGCGTCCGGCCACCCTTGGTGCGGGCGACGACGCGGACGGTGACGGTCTGGCGCGGGCGGCCGCGGAGGTCGACGGTCGCCACGAGGCGGCCGGCGCTGCGGCGGACGCGGACGCGCTTGCCGTTGAGCGTCACCGTCGCCGAGCGCAGCCTCGTCCTGCGGGTGCCGAGGCGGATCGGGAAGCGGCGGCGGCTGAGGCAGCGGTCGGTTGCCGGTAGGCCGGCCTGGCTCGTGGGCGCGAAGGGCCAGACGCCGTTGGTGAGGTGCACGACGCGCAGGCCCGCGTTGGCGTCGGAGTACCAGATGTCGCCGTTGGCCTCGTCGAAGGCGGGGCGCGACATGGCGAAGTTCGCCGGGTCGAGGTTCCCCGGCAGGCCGAGGAACGAGCGGGGCTCGCCGACGTAGTAGGCGATCTCGCGCGGCGCGAACGGGTCGCGGATGTCGAAGACCCGCAGGCCCGAGCCGATGGAGGAGCAGGCGACGATGCCCGGGTCGACCTGCTTGGGCACCCCGCAGTAGTGCATGGCGTAGCCCGTGGCCAGGAACGAGGTGCCGGGGTCGCCGTTGACGGTCTTGCGGTGCTCGGGCTGGTGGACCTCGAGGCGCAGGTTGGAGACGACGCGCGGGGCGGTCTCGTCGGTGAGGTCGATGATCCGCCCGGCGCCGACGTCGTCGCCGTTGGCCGTGATGAAGCCGTTGGTGTAGGCGAACTCGTCGTTCTCGACGAGCATCCTGCGCCCGCCGATCGTCACCGGGACGGCGTTCTGGGGGATGGAGAGCGAGCGCCACGAGAGCCCCGAGACCTGCGGCACCTTCGGGTTGGGCTTGCGCTGCTGGACGTCGGTGAGGTCGACGACCTGCAGGCCGCGGAAGCCGTTGACGTAGCCGCGGGTGCCGTCGTCGGAGACGGCGAAGCCGTGGGAGGGGTAGAGGAAGACGCCGAGCTCGCGCGGGTTGCGGGGGTCGCTGACGTCGATCGCGGCGACGGTGTTCGTGAACAGCGAGGTGACGTAGAAGGTCTTGCCGTCGGGGGCGAAGCCGCTCTCGTGGCCGAAGAGCGAGATGAGCCGGCTGCTCAGGAGCTTGGGGTAGCGGCAGTCCTCGCTGAGGTCGTAGAGGTCGACGAACGCCGGCGCGGTGGCGGGGGTGCCCATGCCGGCGGCGAGCAGGCCGCGGCCCTGGTGGACGAGCAAGGACTCGTGGGGCGAGAGCATCGCCGGGGTCTGGAGCGTCGTCGTGCGCACGGGCTTGCGCGGGTCGCTCATGTCGATGACCGCGGTCCCGGCCTGCTTGCCCGCGAGCACGTCCGGCACGACGTTGAGCGGGAAGACGAGCGCGGTGTCGTAGTAGGCGCACTGGCGGCCCGTCTTGTCCACGTAGCGCTCGACCTTGAACCCGCCGGTCGCGCCCTCCTTCGCGATCAGCTCGGCGTTGCAGGTGAAGCCCTCCTTGGCGCCCTTGGGGACGCGGCCCTGGAGGTTCGTCTCCGGTCGCGACCCCGGCCCGCAGTCGGCCTTCGGCGTGGCGGTCAGCGGCGGCTCCGCGCGCCGCGGCTGGGGGCCGCCGTAGAGGTCGGGGATGATCTGCGGCGCCCCCGGCATCACGCCCTGCAACCCCTGCTCGGTGAGCCACGTGCGCAGCAGCGGCTGCTGCTGGCCGGCCGCGTCGCGCAGCGGGAGGTGGGCGACGGCCGCGGGCGCCGCGGCGGCGAGGACGAGGACGGCGACGGCGAGGCCGCGGGCGAGCAGGGACATCGCGGCCGACCCTAACCTCGCGCGTGCCGGCTCTGCAACACCAGGTGGTGGGTGTTGCACCACGACACGCTGCGGATAGGGTGCTGCACGTGGCGCCGCCGACCACCACCGCGCTGGACCGCCAGCTGCGCGACGGGGCGCCCAAGCCGCGCCCGACGCCGCTAGACGCGCTGCGCGTGGCCCGGCGCGCGTTCCTCGAAGGGCGGCGGGTCGACGTCACGGCCGTCGCCGCAGAGCTTGGGGTCAGCCGCGTCACGGTGCACCGCTGGGTCGGGTCGCGGGAGCGGCTCCTGGCCGAGGTGCTCTGGGGGCTCACGCAGGAGACGCTCGCGCTGGAGGCGCGGCGCACCCGAGCCCGCGGCGGCCGCCGGGTGGCGGCGATCGTCGGCGGCTTCATCGACGACCTGCTCGTCCACCCGGGCATGCAGCGCTTCCTCGAGGAGGAGGGCGAGTTCGCCATGCGGCTGGTGACCCGTGGCGACGGCGGCTTCCAGCCCCGCCTGGTCGGCGCGTTCGCCGACCTCCTCCGCGACGCGCAGGCCACGAGCGACTTCCGCCCCGGCATGGACGTCGACGAGCTGGCACTCGCCCTCGTCCGCGTCGCCGAGACCTACGTCCACCGCCGGCTCATCACCGGCGAGGTCGCCGAGCCCGGCTCGGCGATGCCGCTGCTGCGGCTGATCCTGCGCTGAGCGCGGGTCATCACGTTCCGACGAGCATGTCGGCGAGCAGGGTGTCCACGAGCCCGGGGCCGACGGTGAAGGTGTTCGTGCCGCCGCAGACGCCACCGACGCGCACCATGCGCGCCGAGAAGCTGAGCACCCTGAGGCCGCCGGGTCGCAGCGGCCGGGCGGCCACACCCGCCTCGACGAGGCGCGAGCTGTCCTCGATGGCGGAGGACAGACGCCACGCGCCGACGGCGGTCGGCCCCTGACCGAGGGGCTTCGAGCTGGTCGCGCTGGTGACGGTGCCCTCGTCGCGCGCCGTCGGAAGCGCCTGGCGGACGAACGCGACGGCGTCGTTGCCCGCCACGAGCGCCAGGCGGATCGTCGCCCGTGCGCACGGTCGTGCCCGAACACGACGGCTGATCCCGTTGCGGCGCACCGTCTCGGTGGCCGGGTAGCCGAGGGTGACCGACGACGCCGTGCGACGCAGGACCTGGAAGTCGCGCCTGAGGAGCCGCGTCAACGTGATGGACGTGGTCTGTCGGCCGCTCGGACCGAGGTCCGCGCTCGCGCGCAGCGTGCCGACGTTCGGCGCTGGGGTGGCCCCCGCCGGGCCCGGCGCGGCGAGGATCGCGATGACGGGCAGGGCGGCGCGCAGTCTCATCTCCATGACGCCGATGATGCGCCATGTCCGCTGAGCGCCGGTCATCGCCTGGCGCTTGCCGGGCGCGCCTGCGGTCTGCGAAGAAGCGCGCCATGAAGCAGGCAGAGGAGGTGGTGGGCGCGGCGGTCGTCGCCGGCGTCCTGGTGGCGCCCCGGCAGGGGACGGCGGCCAAGCTGGGCGGCGCGATCGCGTCGCAGGTCGGCGGGTCGCTGGGGAAGGTCTCGACCGAGATGGTGCTCGAGGGCCGGGGCAAGGGCGCGTCGCCGCTGCCGACCGGCGGCTGGTCCTACGGCTACCTGGCGGTCACCGACGACGAGCTCGTGCTCGCCAAGGTCAAGCAGGGACTCGTCGGCCAGAAGGCGGTCGAGGTCCTGGCCCGGGCGGGGCGCGACGCGGTGCAGGGGGCGGAGATCGGGAAGGGCAAGCTCACGAGCCCGCTGACGATCGCCTTCGCCGGCGACGAGACGTGGTCGTTCGACGTGCCCCGCGCGAAGGTCAAGGACGCCCGCGGGCTGCTCGACGCCCTCGGCGTCGCGGCGCCGGCGTAGCGGCCGGGCCGAGCGTCCACAGGAGCTCGAGCGACGCGCCCCGCTCGAGGGCGGCCCACGCACCGCTCGCGTCGCGCAGCGCGACGCAGGTCCGTGCGACGGCGTCAGCATCGTGGCCCTCCCACCACGTCTCGCGCAGCGCGGCGCGCAAGGCGCCGCGGTCCTCGTGGGCGCCGGCGAGCGCGAGATCCGCGGTCGCGCGGACGAGCAGCTCGGCGTGCATGACCTCGTCGGCCGCGGCGTCGGCGATTGCCTTCCCGCGCGTGGCCGCGTGCGGCGCCTGGCGGCCCTCGACGACCTGTGCGTGGCCGAAGAGCCCGCCCGCGGCGAGCACGCCCCACACGCCGCTGGTCAGCCCGAGCCCGTCCTCGACCACGAAGTGGGCCAGGTCGTGGGGCAGCTCGCGCGCCGGGCCGCCCACCGTGTTCCACCCGCCACCGTCGAACGCGACCAGGCACCCGTCGGCACGCCGGATGGTCGACCGGTAGAAGCGGCCCTCGACGGGCTTGGTGAAGGTGACCGCCAACGGCGCCACCAGCGCACCGTAGAGCGACGAGCGTCTGACACCTGTCGCCCCGGCGGGTGTCAGACACCTGCGGTGTGGCGGGCCCAGGCGCGGGGGCTGGAGCCGGTCCAGCGGCGGAAGGCGCGGGTGAAGGCGGCGGTCTCGGCGTAGCCGAGGCGCTCGGCGACCAGCGCGACGGGGAGGCCTTCGCGCAGGAGCGCCTGGGCGTGGTCGGCGAGGACGGCGTCGGCCAGCGCCTGGAAGCTCGTGCCCTCGGCCTGGAGGCGGCGGCGCAGGGTGCGGGGGGCGACGTGGAGCTCGGCGGCGACCTGCGGCGCGGTGCGCCGGACCGGCAGCGCGGCGACCAGCGCCCGCTGCACCCGTGGCGCCAGCGCGCCGCCCGCGGCGACCCGGCGGACCTGCTCCTCCAAGCGCTCGACGAAGCGCCGGGCGGCGCTGACGTCGGCGTTGGGCATCGGCCGCTCCAGCGCCGCGGCCGGGACGCGGACGGCGTCGACGGGGCCGGCCGCCACGACGTGCCCCGGGGCGCACCGGCGAACCGCCGCGACCCGCGCGCGGTCGAGCGTCAGCGTCACCTCGAGCGCCGCGCCCGGCAGCGCCTGGTCGACCACGGCCGTCATGACCCCGACGTCGCGCTCGACGACGAAGGCCCGCAGCTCGGGCGGCACCCCGGACGCGTCGAGCTCGAGCACCGCGTCGCCGTCGTCCTCTGCTCGTGGGCGCATCCCCACCAGCGCGTCGCTCAGCCCGAAGAAGCGCACCGCGACCGCCAGCCCCTCGCGGGCCGTCGCCTGCGTCATCACCGCGAAGCCGAGGTCGCCGTGGTTGGCCAGCGAGAAGCGCCGGCCGAGCTGCGCGCCCAGGCCCGGCGGGTCCCCCAGCGCGCGGACGGCATTGGCCAGCGCGCGCAGCTCCTGGCGGTGGTCGAGGACCGCGTCCGGCTCGGCGAGGACGGCCGCGTCGAGCCCGGTCCCCGCGAGGACGACCGCCGCGTCGACGCCGTGCTCGCCCGCGAGCGCCACGAGCAGCCGGGTCCCGGCCGGGCTGCGCGGTGCGGTCTCGGACAGGGCCACCACGCCGGGACACCTACCACGCTCGTGGCCACATCGGTCAAGAAGTCGGCCGTCTCGGCCCTGGCTGTGGCACCCCGCCGCCGCCTACGGTCGCCCCATGGCCGTCATGGACCGCAGCCGGCACGTCGCCACGGTCACCCGCGCGTTCGCCGAGGGCATCGCGCTCGACACCCGTGCCGCCGCGCGCACCCGGGTCGCGCGCCTGCGCGGCCAGGGCCCCGGCGCCGGCGCGCCGCTGACCCACGCCGACCCGCTCGCCGGAGCGGTGCTCGCCGACCCCGAGCCCTGGTTCCGCGAGCTGCACCGCCGCGCGCCCGTGCACTACTGCCCGCCGCGCGACCTCTTCGTCGTCAACGGCTTCGACGAGGTCCGCGCCGGCGCCCGCGCCCACGACGTGCTCTCGAGCGGCCACGGGATCATGTGCGTCCGCGCGCCCGTCCCGATGCTCGTCGCGATGGACCGGCCAGACCACTCGCGCCTGCGTCGCATCCTCGCCAGCGACTTCACCAAGGCCAGGATGGACCTGCTGCGCCCGCGCATCGAGGAGCTCGCGACCGCCGCGGTCCAGCGCGTCCTCGACGGCGGCGCCGCGGGGGCCGACGCCTACCGGGCGCTCGCGGCGCCGATCCCGCTCGACGTCATCGCCGCGATCCTCGGCGTGCCCGACGCCGACCGGGCGTCCCTGCACCGCTGGTCCGACGCCGCGGTCACCGGCTTCTCGCTCACCCCGGGTCCGGCCGGCCTGCGCGACGTGCTCAGCGTCGTCAAGGACGGCTCGGAGATGTTCGAGCACTTCGAGCGCGAGATCGAACGTCGCCGCGCGCAGCCCGGCGACGACGCGCTCAGCCGCCTCGTGGCCTTCGACGACGACCAGGGCCGGCTGACCACCGACGAGCTGCTCTGGTTCACGCTCCTGCTGCTCGTCGGCGGCAACGAGACGACGACGTCCCTCCTCATGGGCCTGCTGCTCGCCTTCGCCCGCGACCCCGACGCCTACGGGCGCCTCAGGTCCGACCCCGACGCGCTCATCCCCAAGGCGATCGAGGAGGGCCTGCGCTGGTCGACGCCCATCCCCGGCTTCTTCCGCACCGCCAACGCCGACTACGAGACCGGTGGCGTGACGATCCCGGCGGGCGCCCGCGTGATGCTGAGCTTCGGCGCCGCCAACCGCGACCCGTCGACGTTCGAGGAGCCCGAGCGCTTCGTCCTCGAGCGCGAGGTCAAGGAGCACCTCGCCTTCGGCAGCGGCATCCACTTCTGCCTGGGCTCCCACCTCGCGCGCCTCGAGACGCGGATCGTCCTCGAGACCCTGGTCGAGCGCGTCGCCCGCGTCGAGCTCCTCGACGAGCCGCGCTGGCGGCTCAACCCCTCGCTGCGGGGGATCGAGGCCATGCGGGTGCGCTTCGTCCCCGCCTGATCACCAGGTGTCGACGACGCGGCCGCTGGGCCGCGGCGCCCCCGCGGCCGCCAGCGTCGCCGCGATGACCCCGCGCGTCTCGGCCGGGTCGATCACGTCGTCGAGCTCGAAGAGCTGCGCGGCGTTGATCGCCTTCGCGTTCTCCTGCGCGGCGGCCGTCACGTCGCGCACGCGCTGCTCGCGCTCGGCCTCGTCCTCGATGGCCTCGAGCTCCTTGCGCAGCGCCAGGCGCACCGCGCCCTCCAGGCCCATCGGCCCCAGGTGCGCGCCCGGCCAGGCGACGGTGAGCAGTGGCTCGTGGAGGCTGCCGCCGGTCATCGCCTGCGCGCCCAGGCCGTAGCCGCGGCGCAGCACCACGGCGACCAGCGGGACGGTCAGCGCGGCGGCCGCGACGAGCAGCCGCGAGGCATGGCGGACGAGCGCCGTCGCCTCGTGCTTCGGGCCGACCATGAAGCCGGGCGTGTCCACCAGCGAGAGCACCGGGATGCCGAACGCGTCACAGAGCTGGAGGAAGCGCGCGGCCTTGTCGGAGGCGTCGGCGGTGAGCGTGCCCGCGAGGTGCAGCGTGTTGTTGGCGATGACGCCGACCGGCCGGCCCTCGAGGCGCGCGAACGCCGTCACGAGCTCGGGCGCGAAGCGCGGGCGCAGCACCAGCACCGAGTCCTCGTCGGCCAGGCCGCGGATGACCGGCACGACGTCGTAGGCGCGCCGGGCGCTCTGCGGCAGCGCGCGGCGCAGCGCCTCCTGGTCGGGCGCCGTCCACGCCTCGGCCGGACCGCGGAAGTAGGTGAGCAACTGCCTGGCCAGGGCGACCGCCTCGGCCTCGTCGGCCACGACGACGTCGACGACCCCGTTGGGCTCCTGCATGGCGATCGGCCCGACCTCGTCGGGGTGGACGTCGCCCAGGCCGCCGCCGGCGATCATCGCCGGGCCGCCCATGCCGATCGACGCGTCCTCGGTGGCGACGATGAGGTCCGCGCAGCCGGCGATCACCGCGTTGCCCGCGAAGCAGCGGCCCTTGACGATCGCGACGCGCGGGACCTTGCCCGACAGCGACGCCCACAGCGCGAAGGCGCGGACGTGCAGCGACGAGACGACCGGGAAGTCCGTGTCGCCCGGCCGCCCGCCGCCGCCCTCGGCGAAGAACACGACCGGCAGGCGCATCCGGTCGATGAGCTCGAACAGCCGGTCCTTCTTGAGGTGGCCGAGCGCGCCCTGGGTGCCGGCCAGGACGGTGTAGTCGTAGGCGAGCACCGCCGTCGGGTGGCCGTCGACCTGGGCGGTGCCGGCGAGCATCCCGTCGGCCGGCGTGCGCTCGACGAGCTCCTCGACGGGGCGGCGCCGGCGCTGCGCGGCGACCGCGAAGCGCCCGTACTCCACCCACGTCCCGGCGTCGACCAGGTCCTCGACGTTCTCGCGTGCGGTGCGCCCGCCGGCGGCGTGGCGCCTGGCCACCGCCTCGGGGCGCGCCGCGTCCTCGGTCAGCGCCCGGCGGCGCAGCAGTTCGGCGAGGTCGTCAGGCGGGTCGGGCGCGGCCATCGGCGCCATCCTGCCCGCCGCGGCCGCCGCGTGCCGCCGCCTTCAGTCCACGACGCCCTGCTCGCGCGCGCAGGCGACGGTCTGGCGCAGCGTCTCGTGGGCGTCGTGGCGCGGCGTCCACCCGAGCTGCTGCCGGGCCTTGGCCGTCTCCATGATCGACGGCACGCGCAGCGCGTGGACCCAGGCCAGGCCCGTCGGCAGGAAGCGCAGCCGCCGGATGACCTGCGAGGCCGCGTCGACCGCGAGGTCGGGCACGGGCACCGCCCACCAGCCCAGCTCCCGCGCGACGTCGCGCATCGTGAGCTCGCCCTGGGCGGCGAGGTTGTAGACGCCCGGCTCGCCGCGCCCGGCGATCGCCGCCGCCAGGGCGCCGGCCACGTCGTCGTGGTGCACCAGCTGGAAGGGCACGCCGTTGTCGGGGATCGCCGGACGCAGCACCGGCACACGCCGCAGGAGCGCACGCGTGGCGTCGAGGCGGCCGCCGACCTGGAACTGGCGGACCACCTCGTCGAGGAGCAGGAGCGCGTCGCAGCCGGCCACGATGCACGGGCGGAAGACGTAGGCCTCGGTGTCGCTGGCGCCCACCACGTCCTCGATGAGCGCCTCGAGCTCGGCCTTCTGCGCCGAGTAGTAGAAGTCGCCCGTGCCCTCCGGGTGCAGGTCCTCGGTCAGCCGCGGCGAGCGTCCCTTGCGAAAGCCGTAGGCGGCGACGGACGAGGTGTAGACCAGCCGCCGCACACCCGCGGCCACCGCCTCCTCGAAGACGATGCGCGTGCCGCGGAGGTTCACCTGCCGCGTCTCCTCGCGGTCGCCGAAGATCAGGAACGCCAGGTGGACGACGACGTCGGCGTCGCGGACGAGCTCGCGCACCGACGCGGCGTCGAGGACGTCGCCCTGGCGGTACTCGGTCTTCGTCCAGCCGTGGGCCGCGGGGTCGAACGGGCGGCGCGCCATGCCGATCACCCGCCCCACCTCGGGCGTGCGTTCCAGCGCGGCCAGCAGCGAGCGGCCGACGTCGCCGGTGGGCCCGGTGACGGCGACGGTCAGGGTGTCGCGGGCGGCCTCGCGCGTGAACCGCTGGCCGGCCTGCGTCTGCGGGCTCATCGCACGGCCCTCCGCGACTCGGCGGCGGCACGGTCGAAGCGTCCGCTGCGGGGCGGGGAGCCCCCTGCCGCCTCGATCAGCTCGGCCAGCGACGCCTCCAGCGCGGCCGCCACGACGTCGAGGTCGTCCAGGGCGTCGTAGTCGCCGAGCAGCCCGAAGCGCAGGCCGCCGTGGTAGCTCATGACCGCGAACGCGAGGGCGTGGTCCTTGGGCAGGAAGGCGAACGGCACGATCTCGGCCATGCGGCGCCCCAGCACGTAGAGCGGGAACTGCGGCCCCGGGACGTTCGTCACGATGACGTTGAACAGGCGGGTGCTGAAGTTGATCCGCGCCGCCTGGGCCAGGAGGGTCGGCGGCGCGAAGTCCTGCAACCCCGTCAGGGCCTCGGCCCCCACCGCCTGCTTGGACTCCTTGAGCCCGGTCATCGCGGAGCGCACCGCCTCCAGCCGTGCCACGGGGTGCTCGACGTGCACCGGCAGCGGCGCGCGCATGGCGGCGACGCGGTTGCCCAGCGTGTGGCGCTGGTCCTCCGTGCGCACGGAGACGGGCACCATGGCCCGCAGCTCGCGGTCGGCCGGCGCGCCGCGGTGCAGCAGCCAGCGGCGCACCGCGCCGGCCACCGCCGTCACGACGACGTCGTTGACGGTCCCGCCCAGCTCGTCCTTGACCTGCTTGACCGCGTCGAGCTCGACCGGCACCCAGCGCACCCGGCGGTGCGGGCCGATCGAGGTGTTCATCGGGCTGCGCGGCGCGGGGCTGACGACCGGCGGTCCCAGCAGCTGGCTGATGCCCAGCGCGCCCTCGACCGCCCTGGCCGGCTCGCGCACCGACCGCAGGGCCCGGCGCGCCAGCCGCGCCGGCCCCAGCGCCACCTCCCGCGCCCCTTCGGCGACGACGCGGGTGGTCGGCGGGAGCGGCTGGGGCTCCCAGGGCTCGGGCTGCTGCGCTTCGGGCGGGTCCGGCGTGAGGTCGAACAGCACGGAGATGAGGTCCACGCCCGACATCCCGTCGATGAGGGCGTGGTGGGCCTTGCTGATGATCGCGAAGCGATCGTCCTCGAGACCGTCGACGAGCCACATCTCCCACAGCGGCTTGGTGCGGTCCAGGCGCTGGGAGAACACGCGCGCCACGAGCTTGGTCAGCTGCTCCTGCGTGCCGGGCCGCGGCAGCGAGGTGTGGCGGACGTGGTAGTCGAGGTTGAAGCACGGGTCGTCCACCCACATCGGCCGCCCGAGGTCCATCGGCGGCGTGAGGACCTTCTGGCGGTAGCGCGGGACGAGGTGCAGGCGCCGGCGGGTGTGCTCGAGGAAGTCGGCGCAGTCCAGGGGCGGGCCGTCGAAGACCAGCAGCGCGCCGACGTGCATGTGCGACGGCCCCTGCTCGAGCTCCAGGAAGGAGTTGTCCAGGACGGAGAGGCGGTCACCGGTCATGGGATGGGCCTCACCCCGCTCCGGCACGTGGCAAACGGCACGAGTCGGCGCCGAGACGCCCGGCCGCCGGCGACCGGTGCTTCACACCGGCTTCACCGCCGCCGCGCGAGCGGACGCCACAGTCCCCGCCCCGTGCCCACGACCCGCCGCCAGGCCCTCAGCGCCGCCGTCGCCTTCGCCGCGACGGGCACCCTGCCGTCCACCGCGGTGGCGGCCGCCAGGCGCCGTGAGCCGCTCCTGCGCCGCGGCACCTTCGGGTCCGGCGTGGCCAGCGGCCTGCCGGCGCCCCAGGGCGCGACGGTGTGGACGCGCGTCGGCGGCCTGGGCGATCGCGAGGCGGGCAAGGTCCGCGTCGAGCTCGCCCGCGACCCCGACTTCCGCCAGACCATCACGCGCTTCACGGCCCGCGCGGCGCCGGTGCGCGACCACGTCGTGCGCGTCGACGTCGGCCGCCACCTCAGGCCCGGCGAGCGCGCCTGGTACCGGTTCTCGACCGCCACGGGGAGCTCGCCCGTCGGCCGCCTCACCGTGCCGCGTCCCGCCGACTCGCGCGAGCCCGTGCGCATCGGCTTCTTCTCCTGCCAGGACTTCACGCACGGCACCTACGCCGCGCACGCCGGCCTGGCGCAGGAGGACCTCGACCTCGTGGTCTGCCTCGGCGACTACGTCTACGAGCGCGACGGCCAGGGCCAGGTCGAGGGGCGCGACGTGCGCGTCAGCGCGGGGGAGGACGGCCAGGTCGAGACGCTCGCCGAGTACCGCGCGCTCTACCGCCGCTACCGCTCGGACCCCCAGCTGCAGGCGATGCACGCGGCCCACCCGTTCCTCGCGATCTGGGACGACCACGAGGCGGCCAACGACTACGACGGAGAGCAGGGGCCGGCGAGGCGCGTGCCGTTCAGCCAGCGCCGGCGCAACGGCTACCTCGCGTGGTTCGAGTGGATGCCCTTCGCGCCGCTCGTGGACGACCGCTTCCGGATCTTCCGCACCCTGTCCCTGGGCGCCCACGCCGACCTCCTGCTGCTCGACGGCCGCCAGCACCGCGACCGCGCGCGGGGGACCATGCTCGGCGACGCGCAGCGGACGTGGCTGCTCGAGCAGCTGCAGACGTCCAGGGCGTCGTGGCGGATCGTGGCCAACCAGACGATGTGCATGGCCAACGACCTGCTGCCGGGCCGCACGAACGACACCGACGGCTGGGACGGCTTCGCCCGCGAGCGCCGGACGATCCTCGAGACGGTGAAGGCCAAGGGCGTCCAGGACGTCGTCCTCGCCACGGGCGACGAGCACGAGTTCTACGCCGGGACGGTGTCGCCCACCGGGCGCGTCGACGCGCCGGCGGTGGCGACCGAGGTCGTGGCCGGCGCGATCTCGTCCTCGGCGGAGGCGCCGGGGGCCGACCGTGCGGTCGCCGCGGGCGCCATCGAGCTCCAGGCCGTCGCCAACCCGCACTGGGCCTACGCCGACGGCGCGCGCCAGGGCTACGGGGTCTTCGAGGCCCGCGAGGACGCGCTGCGCGTGCGCCTGCGCGGGCCGCGCGAGGTGACCGACGCGCGCAGCCCGACGGTGACCCACGCGACGCTGACGATCCCGCGCGGGACGCCGCGGGTGCTCGTCGACTGACCGCCCGTGTCGCGGACCAAGAAGGCCGGTGCTGTTTGTGGTCGAGGCCGAACAGCGGCGCCCCGGCCCCGGCATAGGCTCGCCCACCGTCAAGCAACGGAGGAGCAACTGCATGAGCAAGCCGGTCGTCGTCTACGGAGCCAGCGGCTACACAGGACGGCTCGTCTGCGAGTACCTGCGCGAGTACCGCGTCCCCTTCATCGCGGCGGGGCGCAACGAGGAGAAGCTGCAGAAGGCGATGGCGTCGCTGCCCGGCGTCGAGACCGCCGACTACGAGGTCCGGCAGGTCGACCACACCGTCGACGCGCTCAGCGAGCTGTTCGACGGCGCCTCGGTGGTGCTCAACATGGTCGGGCCGTTCATCAAGTACGGCGACGAGGTCGTCCAGGCGTGCTCCAACGCCGGCGCGCACTACCTCGACACGACGGGCGAGCAGGTGTGGGTCCGCCACTGCGACGAGGTCCACGGCGCCGACTTCGCCGAGAAGGGCCTGCTGCTCTCCCCGGGCATCGCGCAGATGTACACGACGGGCGAGATCGCGGCGAACATCGCGCTCGAGACGCCGGGCCTCGACACGCTCGACATCCTCGTGCTGTGGAAGGGCTTCCCGACGATCGCGTCGACGGCGACGATCTTCGCGACGCTCACCGCGCCGCGCTACTACCTCGAGCACGACGAGTACGTCCCGTGGGCGCCGGGCTTCACCGCCGAGGCGGTCGTCCCGTTCCAGCACCAGACGACGCTCGCGCTGGACTGGAGCGGCACGTCGCATCCCGTGTGGTTCAAGCACGACCCGCGCGTCTCGTCCTGCAAGGCGATGGGCGGCCTCTACGACCGCGCGCTGATGGAGGGCGTCGTGCAGACGGCGGGTGAGGTCGGCGCGAAGGCGGCGGAGATGACGCCCGAGCAGGCCGAGGAGTTCCTGCTCAAGACGGCCGCGGAGATCCAGTCCGACGACCCGCCGCGCGAGAACACGCGCATCAACATCTCGATGGAGTCGGTCCACGCGAGCGGTCCGTCGGGCGTCGTCTCCGTGACGCTGCGCGGCATCAACAACTACAAGCAGACCGGCCTGTTGCAGGCCTACGGCGCGTTCGCGTGCCTGCGGCCCGGCGCGCTGAAGAAGACCGGCTTCGCCTCGGGCTGCCAGGCCTTCGGCCACCGCGAGCTGCTCGGGCAGCTCAAGGCGTTCGGGCTCGTCAACGAGCCGCGCGTCGTCGGCGACACCTGGTAGCCGCGAGCTAGAGCTCGGGGACGTCGACGCGGTCGGCGTCCCCGATCTCGCGCAGCACCCGGGCGGGGTTGCCGGCGGCGACGACGCCCGCGGGGACGTCCTTCGTGACCACGGCGCCGGCGCCGATGACGCTGCCGGCGCCGATCGTGACGCCCGGGCAGACGATGACGCCGCCGCCGAGCCAGACGTCGTCGCCGAGCGCGATCGGCTTCGCGTACTCCCAGCCGGCGCTGCGCGGCCCGAGGTCGATCGGGTGCGTCGCGGTCAGGAACTGCACCCGCGTGGCGATCCAGCAGCGCGCCCCGATCGTCACGGGCGCGACGTCGAGCATCACGCAGTCGAAGTTGATGAACGTGCCGTCGCCGATGCGGACCTGGCCGTACTCGACGAGGAACCGCGGCCGCACGACGACGCCCACGCCGACCTCGGCCAGGAGGTCGCGCAGGAGGACGTCGCGCTCGGCCTGCGCAAGCCCGGGCGCGTTGTAGGCCTCGACCTTCGTGGCGACCGCGTCCCACCACGACTCGATCTCGGGGTCGTCGGCCAGGTAGAGCTCCCCGCGGAGCATCCGGTCGAGCATCTCGCCCATCGCGGCACACTATGGAGGACGCATGGCCGAGCCCCTGACCGACATCGAGACCCGCGCCGACGTCGAGCGCCTGGTGCGCGCGTTCTACGAGCGCGCCATGAGCGACACGATGATCGGCTACCTCTTCACCGACGTCGCGAAGCTCGACCTCGACGAGCACCTGCCGGTGATCGCCTCGTTCTGGGAGACGATCCTCCTCGGGGTCCCGGCCTACAGCGGCGGCGCCTTCGCCCCGCACGCCTCGCTCAACCGCCTGTCGCCGCTGCGCGGCGGGCACTTCGAGCGCTGGCTGGCGCTCTGGACCCAGACCGTCGACGAGCTCTTCGCGGGCCCCAAGGCGCAGCTGGCGAAGGCGCACGCCACGCGGGTGGCGCGCGCCTTCCACCGCCGCATCCAGGGCCTGCCGGTCGAGCCCGGCGAGCCGCAGCCGCTCACCATCACGCTCCACGGCGAGCGCTAGCGCACGAGCGTCAGCGGCCCGCCCACGCGGGGCAGGCGCGCGAGGTTCCCGCGCACGGCGTAGGTCGCGCGACGGCCGCGGGCGCGCGCCGGTCCGCGGACCGCGCGCACGTCGTCGGGCACGGCCACGGCGGTGCCGGTCCTCGGCGAGCCGATGCTCAGGCCCCGCCGCAGCGCGTTGCGCGTGGTCCGGCAGGTCCCGCCACTGCCTCGCGCGTCGACCTGCCAGAGACAGACGTGCTGCGGGCCGGGGACGAGGAGCAGGCCGGGCCCCACCCGGCGGGCCCCGGACGCGTCGATCGCCATGGTGTTCGGCGTGCGGCGCCGCATCCGCGCTGCGAGCTCCACGGCGCGGCGCTCGGCGGCGGTGGGCCGCGCCCCGGTGCGCAGGACCGCGAAGTGCGCGGCGGCGTCCATGGGCACGGGGCCCGCGCTGGGAGGGACGCGCAGCTCGAGCGCCCGGCGGGCCGCGGCCGAGTCGGGCAGCAGCGCGTAGCGGGTGACCGTGACCTCGATCCGGCTCGCGGGCGCTCCCTGCGCGCCGCGGCCGCCCGGGGTGGTGAAGACGATCCGCCGCACGCGGGCCGTGGTGCGGTCGAACGTGTAGGTGGCGGCGACGCCACCGCTCAGCGCGAGGCGGTAGCGGCCGGGGCCCACGCGGCGCAGGCGCCCCTCGCGGTAGGCCTCGCGGAAGGCGCGCACCGGATCGCCGGTGGGCAGCCCGTCCCCGCCGACCGCGCCGCGCGGGGCAGGCAGCGTCACGACGTCGTCCTGGGTGGGCAGGTACGCCCGCTGCGTGCCCCCGGCGATGCGGCGGTCGGCCATGAGCTGGAAGCGCCGCCCGTGGCGCTCGAACTGCCGGACGCGGGTGACGCCGCCGCCCTGCCAGCCCTCCGTGCGCTGGCGCTGCCACGTGCGCCGGCCGTCGACGAAGAACTGCAGGTCGGTCTCCCAGTGCACGACCCCCGGCCCGCTCACCGCGGCGTAGGCGCGCTCGAGGAAGGACGGGGCGGGACCCTCGTCGCCGAGGACGAGCGGCACGCCGAGGCCGACGCCGGCCAGGCCCACCGCGAGGACGGCGGCCAGCCGGCGCAGACCGCGGGAGACGCGGGCGCGCACGACCTGCTCGCTCACGCCCTGCCGGGCCGCGATCTCGCGGTAGCCGACCTGGTCGACGACCCGCAGCTGGACCGCCTCGCGCTGGCGGGCGTCAAGGCCGTCCAGCCCGGCGGTGAGGGCGGGACGCCGGCGTTCGAGGTCGGCTCGGGCCTCGGCGTCGTCGAACTCGGGGTCGGCCGTCTCCACGCCCACGCGGGCGAGGGCACGACGCTCCGCCGCGCGGCGCCGCCACGCCGTGTGCAGGAGGCTGCGCGCGATGCCGTGCAACCAGGCGGCCTGCTCCTGGCGGGTCTGCCCGCGGAACCTCGCGCGCTGCTCGACCGCGACGGCGAACGTCTCGGCGACGAGGTCGCGCGCGAGCTCCGGGTCGCGCGTACGGCGCACCAGGGTGGCCCGCAGCTCACGTGCGTGCGCCTCGTAGAGCGCCGAGATGTCGTCGACCGTCAGGGACACGCCTGCCTGACAGTCGCACGAGCGGCGAGCGCTGTGACGCGCCCGCCGCTCGTCGGCGGCGACTAGGAGGCGAGCTTGGCGTCGAGCGTGATCTCCTGGACGCCGGCCAGCGCCTTGGAGACCGGGCAGCCGGCCTTGGCGGCCTCGGCGTGCTGGAGGAAGGTGGCCTCGTCGATGCCCGGGACCTTGCCCTCGACCTGGAGGGCGATCTTCGTGATCGCGGGGCCGTCGTCGAGGATGCGCAGCTGGACGCGGGCGCTGGCCTTGACCTCGTCGGCGGGCGTGCCTGCCTCGGCGAGGACGTTGCTGAAGGCCATCGCGAAGCACGAGGCGTGGGCCGCGGCGATGAGCTCCTCGGGGTTCGTGCCGTCGCCGTCCTCGAAGCGCGACTTGAACGTGTAGGGGCCGCTGAAGACGCCGTCGCCGACGGTCAGCTCGCCGTCGCCCTGCTGGAGGTCACCGCGCCAGACCGCGCTGCCGCTGCGGGGAGGGGTTGCCATGGGGTCGTGCTCCTTGGGTCGTGGGGTGGAGGCCCTCGTTCTAGTGCCCCGACAGCCGTGCCACGAGACCGTCGACCGCGGCGGCCACCGCGCCATGGGGCGTGGCGGCGTTCGGTGGGCCGACCGTGAGCCGCTCGCCCGCGGCGACGCGTCCGCCGTGCGGGACCTCGGCGTAGAGCCCGAGGCACGCGGGACGGCCGAACGGGCCGAGGTCCCAGCGCTGCTCGCGCGCAACCGCCTTGAGCAGGGACGGATCCCGCGGCAGCTCCTCCTGGGCGCGCGTCGGCACGACGCACCGGGGAGTGGGGAGACTGACGCTGACGCGCAGGCCAGACCCACCCGCGAGCTCGCGCCCGAGCAGGGACGGCTCGCTGAGGCCCGGCGCTGCGCCGTCGTCGAGGACGAGGTTCGGGCGCAGCCGCCGCACGTCCCAGTCCGAGCTCGGCGCGACCCGCGCCATGTGGGCCAGGGAGCGCGTCGTCACGAGGTGCAGCGGCGCGAGGTCGTGGTGGCCGTCGGTGTCCAGGAAGCCGCCCGTGTGGACGACGCGGTGCTCGACGACCGTGATGCGCCGCCCGAGCAGGTCGCCGAGCGCCGCGGCCACGGCCACCACGCCCTGCACCACGGGTCCCGCGCCTGGTAGCACCACCTCGAGCTCGCCATCGGCGGTCATCCGGGCCCGGCACGCTCGCAGGCGCGGGTCCGTCGGCCCGCGCTTGCTCGCGATCTGCTCGCCGGTGTCCTCGTCCTCGACGACCCACCGCCGGTCGCCCTCGAGGCCGCCGGCGCCCACCTCCACGGTCTCGAGCTGCTCGCCCAACATGCCCTTGACGGGGTAGCGCCAGATCGCCAGGACGCCCATGGCGAGACTCTACGACCGCCGGTGACCGTCCGAACTGCGCCGTTCGAAGCAGACCACCAACCGCCGGGCCCGCTGTGGGAGCTTGCCGGGCATGAGGTGGGCTTGGGGGATGCTGATCGCGTGCCTCGCCGCGCTGGCCGTCACGGCCGCGCCGGCGGAGGCGCAGAGGCTGCCGACCTACCGGTCGCCCGGCTTCAAGGGCTCGACGAGGACGCCCACCACGACCCCGGCGCAGCCGCCGCAGCCGGTCGTGCTGGCGCCCGACGGCCTGCACCCCGACGTCGTGGTCGACGAGGCCGGCACGGCGCACATGGTGTGGTCGATCGGCCGCGGCGACGAGGCCGACGCGGCGGTCTACTGCCGGCTCAAGCGCGGCGCGACGCAGTGCGACGCGAGCACCCAGCTCGTGCCACCGCGCACCTACCCCGAGAACGACGGGCCGCAGTTCGACATCGACAACGGCGGCCCGGAGATCATCCGCGTCGGCGACCAGCTGGCGATCCTGACCTACCGCTACCCGACGGTGGTCGACAAGCCCGGTGGCGCCAGCTCCGGCGGCACGTTCATGTGGACGAGCGACGACGGCGGCACGACGTGGACGGGCGGCGTCCTCGCGGCGCCCAACGACATCAACGGCAACACCGTCGCCTACGGCCCGCCGGACTCGCCGCGCATCGCCGCGATCGCCCACACGGGGCCGTGCGGCGCCTGCGTCCAGGAGATCCGCGGCGGGCGCTACAACGCCGACAACGCGAAGGTCGGCGACGAGGGTCCCGACCGCGCGTACGGCGCGAACCTCGCGGTCGACGGCGGCGCCCCGGTCGCGGCGTTCTACGACCTGCAGAACACCTCCTACGTGCGCCGGTGGTCGGGCGCGGACCCGATCACGTCGTCGGCGACGTGGACGCCGGCGGCGCCGGTCCCGGGCGTCGAGCCCGTCATCGCCGGCGGCGCCGCCGGCCTGTGGTTCATGAACCGCCCGAGCTTCGGCGCCCCGTTCTCGATCCGCCAGGTCACCGGGTCGGCGTTCAGCGCCCCGACCCAGATCACGCCCGCCAACCACGACGCGCAGTTCGCGACGCTCGCCCAGGACCCGAGCGGCCGGCTGCTCGCCGCCTGGGAGAACCGGCGCGCCGAGCCCAACGGCGACCCCGCGGGCGTCTTCCTGCGCACGGCCGTCGGCGGGACCGGCTTCGGCACGCGCAAGCTCCTGCTCGCGGGCGACGCGGCGGGCCAGCTCGAGCTCGCGGCCGCGCAGGACGGCGGCGGCTTCCTCATCGGCAACCGCACCGGCGGTGTCACCAGCCCGGGCGAGATCGTCGCCGTCGGCTTCGGCAACCGGGCGCCGACCGGCGCCCCCGGCCTCGCGGGCCTCCCCGGCGGCGGCGACCCGAACATCACCCAGACCTGCCAGCAGACGAACTTCGGCGCGGTGAAGGTCACGACGAACGGCCCCTGCTTCCTGCGCGGCACCGGCCAGTTCGCGGGCGTCCGCGTCTCCGAGGAGGAGCTCGACCTCAACGGCCTGAAGATCGTCCCGGACGCCGGCGTGAAGGTCGTCGTCGACCCGAAGAAGCGTCAGATCTACACCACCGGCACGGCGAAGGTCATGCTCGTCGGCGGGTCGGTCTCGATCACGCTGTGGCACGGCAAGGTCGAGCTCGCGATCCCCGAGCCGAACGTCGGCAAGCCGCTGGCGAGCTTCGACACCGAGAAGTTCCCGACGAACCTCCTGGGCTTCGGCCTGCGCGGCAAGATCGACGTGATCCTCACGCAGACCGGCGTGCGGGTCCCGATCTCGATCGGCCTGCCGAAGTACCTCGGCGACGTGCGCGGCAGCGCCGAGCTCATCGCCTCCACGAACCGCGGCCTCGAGCTGAAGTCGCTGGCCATCCACGTCGGCAACGTCCCGCTCGGCCCGCTGGTCATCGAGAAGATCGACATCACCTACGACGGCGAGGCCGACCGCTGGACCGGCGCCGCGCGGTTGAGCGTCCCGGCCGGCGGGGCGCTGGACGGCACCGTCGAGTTCCAGGGCGGCGAGTTCCGCAAGGGCTCGCTGGCGCTCGAACCGCCACCACCCGGCATCGCGATCGGGCCGGCGGTGTGGATCACCCGCATCGGCGGCACCTTCGCGCTCGAGCCGACGACGATCGGCGCTGAGGCGACCATCGCGGCGGGCGCCGCGGTGAAGGGCGTGTCGCCGGTGAGCGTCGTCGGGCGCGTCGACGCGGTCTTCCCACGCACGGGGCCGTTCACGGTCACGGCCACGGGCAACCTCAAGGTGCTCGTCCTGGCGCTGGCCGACGCGCGCTTCCGCTTCGTCAGCGACGGCTACGCCGACTTCGCCGCCAACCTCGGCCTCGACCTCCCCGCGATCAGCCTCAAGGGCGGGGTCAACGGCTTCGTCGACGGCTCGAACGGGACCTTCGGCGCCAACGCGAGCGTCGACGTCTGCGTCGACCTGTCCTTCGGGCCGATCAGCTTCCCCTGCATCGGCGGCGACCTCGCGCTCTCGCGCGTCGGCCTCGCGGCGTGCGCGTCGGCCGACCTGCCCGAGCCCGTCGGTCGCGTCAGCGCGGGCCTCGAGCTGCCGTGGGACGACGTGAGCGGAGCCGAGCTGGCCAACCCGGCCTTCGCGGTCGCCACGGTCGCCAGCCACCTGCGCACGCCGTGCAACACCGGCCCGTACGTGGCACCCGGGCGGCCGGGCCTGAAGGCCCGCGCGGCCCAGGCGCCCGGGACCGCCACGGCGACGCTGCGCGCCGGCCTGCCCACCGCGACGATCGCCCTGACCGGCGACGGCGGGGCCCCGGACGTCGACGTCAGCGGCCCGAACGGCGCGCCGCTGCCACAGGGCAGCTACGTCGCGCGCTCCGGCCCGGTCAACACGACCTACGTCGTCCTGCAGCGCCCGGGCGCCGGGGCGTGGACGTTCACGCCGAAGGCCGGCACCCCGGCGATCACGAAGCTCGAGCAGTCCGAGGGCTACACGCAGGCCCAGGTCCGCGCGACGATCCGCAAGGAGGGCTCGAAGCGCGCGATCGCCTACCGCGTCACCAACGGCGGCAGCGGCCAGACGGTGACCTTCGCCGAGCAGGGCGCGTTCGGCACCCACGTCATCGCCCAGGCGCGCGGCGCGAACGGCACGACGCGCTTCACGCCGACGGAGGGCAAGGGCGGCACGCGCACGGTCTACGCGCTCATCGGCCGCGACGGTCTCGTGACCCGGCGCATCGCGCTCGGCCGCTTCGTCCAGCCCGCGCCGCGCGCGCCCGGCCGGCCGAGCCGCGTGCGCATCAAGCGCGGCGCGTCGTCGGTGACGATCAGCTGGCGCGGCGCCCGCGGGGCCACGCGCCACCAGGTGACGGTCAAGGGCAGCCACGGCCTGCGCCGCCAGTACGTCACGCGGGCGCGGTCCATCCGCATCACCCGGCTCGCGCCGGGCGACCGCATCACGGCGACCGTCCGCGGCGTCTCGCGCATCGGGCGGCGGGGCACGGCGGTGAAGGCCCGCAGCCGCTAGGCCGCGGGCAACGGGCGGGGGAGGTCCGCGCGTCGCACGAGCGCGCCGAGGACCTCCGTCGCCCGCCGGCGGAAGAAGAAGTGGCCCTCGCCCGGGTCCAGCGCGACCCGGCAGCGCGGCAGGGCGGCGGCGAGCTGTAGGGCGTGCTCGGCGGGGACGAACGCGTCGTGCATCCCGTGCCAGACGTGGACCTCGCCCTGCACGTCGGCGAGGTCGAATCCCCAGGGGCGGGAGGTGACGAGGTGGTCCTCGACGAGGCCGGCCAGGCCACCGCCGGTCGCCTCGAGGAACGCGGCGATCGCGGCGCGGGCCGTCGCGCCGTCGGCGAGGTTCGTGCGGTCCGCGGGCGGGGCGCCGACCGTCATCGCCCGCACGAGGAGCTGCGGGTGGCGGGCGACGAGCGCCACGGCGCGGTCGCCCGCCCAGGTGGCCGCGCGCGGCGCGGCGGCCAGGACCTTCAGCGCAACGCGCACGCGGGCGGGCAGCCCCGGCACGTCGGCGGGCCGGCACAGCGGCGAGAGGGAGGAGACCGCCGCGGCGGCCGTGAGGCGGTCGCCGAGCACGTGGGCGCAGGCGACCGCGTAGGGGCCGCCCGCCGACACGCCCAGGACGCCGAAGCGCTCGATGCCCAGCACGTCGGCGACCGTGGCGAGGTCGTGAGCGTGGTCGGCCAGGGTCCGCCCCGGCTGCGGGTCCGACCGGCCGAAGCCCGGTCGCTGGACGGCGACGAGCCGGAGGCCGAGCGCCTCGATCGCGTCGCCGAGCCCGGGGCTGCAGGTCAGCGGCGAGCCGATGGCACCGTGGAGGTAGAAGACCGGGACGCCGTCGTGGGCGCCGAACGTCGCGTAGGCGATGCGGCGCCCGGCGGTGCCGGCCAGTCCCTGCGAGGGCTGCAGACCGTCCATGTGGCTCCCGTCGTCGACGACGAAGGACCTGCGGACGGGACGCTAGGACGGGGCCGGCACGGCGATGTCGCCATCTGGTGACGTGCGCGCCAGCACGTCCTCGAGCGCCGCGACGAACGCCGCAGGGCGCTCGACCATCGGGATGTGGCCCGCGCCGGGCACCGTCGCCGTGGCCGCGCCGGGGCGCAGCTCGCGCACGACGTCCATCCCGCCCGGCGCGACGATGCGGTCGCCGTCGCCCCACAGCGCCGCGACCGGGAGGGGGAGCCGCCGCAGCTGCTCGCGCAGGTCGGCCGAGCCGACGGTGGCCAGCGCGTCGGCCGTGCGGGTCGCGCCGCGCGAGGCGGTCAGGAGCGCCCGGACCTCGCCGGGCGGCAGGGCCGCGGGGTCCGCGGTGCCGGGCCACATGAGCAGCCGCCGGCCCCACGGGAGGTCGGCCAGGGCCTCGGCGCGACGGCGGGCCGCGATGAAGCGGTGCGCGGCCAGGCCCGAGGCGCGGGTGACCTGCGGCGGCAGGGGGCGCAGGCCCGCCGGCGCCACGAGCACGAGGCGGCGCACCACGCGCGGCCGGCGCGCCGCGAGCTCCAGCGCGACCGCCCCGCCCATCGAGTGGCCAACGAGGTCGTAGGGCTCCTCGACCCCGGCGTCGCGCACGGCGTCGGCGACGCGCAGGGCGACGTCCGCGAGGGCGAAGCCGGGCCCGGCCGGTGGTGAGGCGCCGAAGCCCGGCACGTCGAGCGCGACGACGCGGCGGTGGGCCAGCAGCGGCAGCACGCGGCGCCAGACCGACCGCGTCGTGGCCAGGCCGTGGACGAGCACGAGGGGCTCGCCGTCCCCGTGCTGCTCGAGCGCGACCGCCACGGCGGTGAGTCTCCCAGCCCCTGCCGTGGACCCACTGGTGCCGTGGTGAAACCCTGCTTCTCGGACCGTTCACACCTGCGACGGGCGCCGCGAGACACCATGCGTCGGCCGTGCGCCTTCTGGTGGTGACCGCCCTTGCGCTGCTGGCCGGGGCCGCACCGGCCTGGGCGTTGCCGTCCTCGCGCGTCTCCCCGCTGCGCACGGACTTCCTCGACGTCGCCCACCGTGGCGCCTCCGGCCTGGCGCCGGAGCACACCTTCGCGGCCTACGACCTCGCGCTCGCCCTCGGCGCCGACGTGATCGAGCAGGACGTCGCGCCCACGGCCGACGGCCAGCTCGTCGTCCTGCACGACGACACACTCGACCGCACCACGGACTGCACCGGGCGCCCGGAGCAGAAGACGCTCGCCGAGCTCAAGCGCTGCGACGCGGGCTCGTGGTTCAACGAGCGCTACCCGAGCCGGGCGCGGCCCGAGTACGTCGGCCAGCGGATCCCGACGCTCGACGAGGTCCTGACCCGCTACGGCGACAGCGTCAACTTCTACATCGAGACGAAGATCTACGAGAACGGCGGGGAGCTCGAGCGCAAGACCCTCGAGGCGCTGCGTCGCCACGGCCTCGAGGACCGCGCCGTCACCGACCGCCAGGTCTTCCTGCAGTCCTTCCTGCCCCAGCACCTGCTGCGGATGCAGGCGTGGGCGCCGCGGATCCCGCGCGTCTTCCTGCTCCAGGGCCTGCTCGCGCCCGTCAACCCGGTCGAGATCGCCTTCGCCCAGGGCGTCGGCGCCGCAGGCATCGGTCCGACGGACGTCGAGGTGACCAAGCGCTTCGTCGACGACGCGCACGCCGCGGGTCTCCAGGTCCACCCGTACACCGTCGACGAGGCCGAGGACATGGCGCGCCTGCAGCGCCTCGGCGTCGACGGCGTCTTCACGAACCGGCCCGACGTCCTCGAGCGCCGGCGCGGCCTCTTCGGCGCCGGACCGTCGAAGGTCCTGCGCGGTCGCGTCCGCAGCCTCTGGCGGCTGCCCGCCTCGACGGTCGCCGCCGGCCCGCCCGCCGGCGCCGCGCTGGCCGGCAGCCTGCTCGCCGGGGCGGTCGCCCCGCTGCCCGGCCAGCCCGTCGCCGGGATCAGCGGCATCGTCCGCGACGGCGCGCGCGGCTTCCTCGTCCTGCCCGACGACCAGTGGGACACGCCCCGGCGCGCCGCCGACGTGCAGCTGCGCGTCTACGGCGTGCGCACCGCGGGAGGCCGTGCCGCGGTCACCCGCACGATCGTCCTGCGCGGCCCCGACGGCACGCCGCTCACCGGGGCGCAGTACGACCCCGAGGCGCTCGCGCGCACGCCCGACGGCGCCCTGTGGGTCGGGGAGGAGCGCGGCCCCTCGGTCCTGCGCTTCACCCCCGACGGCCGCCAGACCGGCGAACCCATCCGCCTGCCCGGCCTCACGACGCCGTGGGCCCAGGGCGCCTGGCCGGGCAACGCGCTGAGCCCGCGCGAGGTCGGCGGCGAGGCGCCCGCGAAGCTGCGCCCCAGCCGCGGCGTCCAGGGCCTCGTGTGGACCCACGGAGGTCGGCGCCTCATCGCCCTCGTCGCCGGCCCGGTGATCGGCGAGGCCGACCCGCGCACCCGCCTGCTCGTCGAGCTCGACGCGCGGGCCATGCGGCCGACGGGCCGGCGCTGGCGCTTCCGCGTCGCAGCCCCCGGCGACGTGGCCGCCGACCTCGCCCGGGTCGACGACGACCGCGTGCTCGTCGTCGACCGCGACACGCGCGGTGGCCGCGACGCGCGCCAGAAGGTCGTCCTGCGCGTGGACCTGCGCAGGCGGGGGGTCGACGGGCACGCGCGGGCGACCCCGGTGCTCGACCTGCTCGAGCTGCGCACCGCCGAGGGCCGCGGCTTCGCGATGCCCTTCGCCGAGGTCGACGCGCTCACCCGCGTCCCCGGCGGCGTCGCCGTGGCCAACGACAACGACCTGCCCTTCGGCTCGGCCCGCACGCCGGGCCGGCCCGACGACACCGAGATCGCCGTCATCGACCCCGAGAGGACCCTGACCCGATGAGCACCTCCCGCCGCGCCTTCATCCGCGGCCTCGCCGCCGCCGGCGCCAGCACCTACGCCGCCGGCGCCCTGCCGGGGCGCGGTCCGGCCGAGCACCTCTTCGGCAGCGGCCTCGCCGAGGCGGCCGCGGCGCCCGGCCCGTTCAGCGCGTTCCAGGCGATCGCGCCCTCGTCGGCCGACGCGCTCGTCGTCCCCGAGGGCTTCAGCGCCCGCACGCTCATCCGCTGGGGCGACGAGTTCCGCGACGCGCGCGGGCGCAAGCTCCCCTTCGGGTTCAACAACGACTTCCTGGCCTGGTTCCCGCTGCGCGGCTCGCGCGAGGGGCTGCTCTTCGTCAACCACGAGTACCCCGACCCGTTCTTCCTCCACGGCCGGCTCAAGGCCGACACCGGGCCGAAGACCGCCGACGCGATCGCGGTCGAGCAGGAGTCGGTGGGCAACTCCGTCCTGCACCTGCGGCGCACGAGCAAGGGCCACTACGCGATCGTCGACCGCTCGCGCTACCACCGGCGCATCACCGGCAACTCGCCCGTGTGCCGCTTCACCGGCCCGCTGCGCGGCACCAAGGAGGTCGGCACCCGCGCGCTCGGGTCGCTGGCCAACTGCTCGGGCGGCATCACGCCGTGGGGCACGGCGCTGTCGTGCGAGGAGAACTTCCAGGACTACGGCGTGCTGGCCGACGGCGGCTACGGCTGGGGCGGCGAGTACGTCAAGGACGGCGTCGCCAAGTACGGCTGGGTCGTGGAGACCGACCCGTACGACCCGGGGAGCACGCCGCGCAAGCACACGGCGCTCGGGCGCTTCCGCCACGAGAACACCGCCTTCCGCCAGAAGCGCGGCAAGCCGTTCGTCCTCTACATGGGCGACGACGCGCGCAACGAGGGCGTCTACAAGTTCGTCTCCGACCGCGCCTTCAAGCGCGGCGACACCCGCGGCAACCGCAAGGTCCTCGAGGCGGGGACGCTGTACGTCGCGCGCTGGGAGCCCGAGGGGCGCCGGCGCTTCGCCGCCAAGGACGACAGGACCCCCGTCACCGCGACGCAGGGCACGGGGCGCTGGACGAAGGTGGAGGACGAGGAGCTCGTCGACACCGCGACGCGGCTGCGCGCCCGCCTGGGCAAGGACGAGTGGGAGGCCCACTACGCCACGAACCGCCCGGAGGACCTCGAGATCGCCTCCGACGGCCGCGTGTTCATCGCCCTGACGAACAACTCGACGGTCAACGACTCCCACGGCGCGATCCGCGTGCTCACCGAGTCCGGCGGCGACCCCGCGGCGCTCGAGTTCACCTGGGCCGACTACGCGGCGGGCGGGCCGACCGGCCGCGGCGCCGGCGAGGAGGGCTTCTCGAGCTGCGACAACCTCGTCTTCGACAAGGCGGGCAACCTGTGGGTGCTGACCGACATCTCGTCGGCCTCGCTCGGCAAGGGCGAGTACGCCTTCCACCAGAACAACGCCGTCTTCATGGTCCCCACCCGTGGCCCCAACGCGGGCGTCGCCTTCCGCTTCGCCTCCATGCCGACCGAGGCCGAGGGCACCGGCCCGTACTTCACGCCGGACGAGCGGACGTTCTTCATGAGCGTCCAGCACCCGGGCGAGGAGACGGGGACCAGGGCCGAGGCGCGCTACGGCGACCCCACGACCTACACCTCGTGGTGGCCCGAGGGGTCCAGGACGGAGGCGCGCAACCCGGCGACGCCGCGCCCGAGCATCGTCCAGGTCCGCCGGACCGCCTAGGTGCCGCAGACCGGCAACGTCCTGCCGTCGTTCCTCGACGACCTGCCGGTCGCGCAGGCGGCGGCGCGCTTCGCGGCCGAGCAGCACCGCGGGCAGCGCCGGTCCTCGGACGCCGCGCCGTTCATCCTGCACCCGTTCGAGGTCGCGTCGCTGCTGCGCGGCCGCGGCTTCGACGACGAGGTCGTGGCCGCCGGGCTCCTGCACGACCTCGTCGAGGACACGCCGGCGACGCTCGACGAGGTCTGCCGGCGCTTCGGCAAGCGCGTCGGCGACATCGTCGCCGCGCTGACGGAGGACGCGACGATCGAGGACCACGCCGCCCGCAAGGCGGCCCTGCGCCGGCAGGTCGCCGGCGCCTCGCCGGAGGCCCTTGCGGTCTACGCCGCGGACAAGGTCGCCAAGGCGCGCGAGCTGCGGGCCGAGGCCTCGCACGACCCCGCGGGGCTGGGGGCCGAGAGCGCCCGGCTGCGCCTGGACCACTACCGCGAGAGCCTGACGCTGCTCGAGCAGGCGGTGCCCGAGCTGCCGCTGGTCGCGCAGCTGCGCTTCGAGGTCTGGGCGCTCGAGCACCTGCCGCCCGAACGCGGCGGTGAAACCTGAGCGGTCCTCGTCGAGACGGTTCACCGCTCGGCCACAGGGCGCTGACCAGGGCTTCACCTCCCGGCGCCCGTCATCGGCGTGGATGTCCGCATGTCCCACCGCTCCCGCTGCGCCGTCGCGGCGCTGCTGGCGTCCCTCGCCTGCGCGGCCCCCGCCGCGGCCGCCCCCGGCGACGTCGACGTCCAGCTGCTCGGCATCAACGACCTCCACGGCCACCTCGAGCCGAACACGCCCGGCCAGATCCAGCTGACGACGGACCCCGCGTCGCGCGTCACCGCCGGCGGCGTGGAGTACCTCGCCACCCACGTCCGGCGCCTGGAGGCCGGCAAGCGCAACTCGATGGTCGTCTCCGCGGGCGACCTCATCGGCGCCAGCCCGCTGGTCTCCTCGCTCTTCCACGACGAGCCGACGATCGAGGCGATGAACCTCCTCGGGCTCGACCTCAACGCCGTGGGCAACCACGAGTTCGACGAGGGCGCGGCCGAGCTCAAGCGCATGCAGAAGGGCGGGTGCCACCCGGTCGACGGCTGCTTCGGCGGTGACGGCTTCCGCGGCGCGGACTTCCGCTTCCTCGCCGCGAACGTCGTGGACGACAGGACGGGCAAGCCGTTCTTCCCTGCCTACGCCATCCGGCGCTTCGAGGGCGTCGACGTCGGCTTCATCGGGATGACCCTCGAGGGCACGCCCGACATCGTCAGCCAGGCCGGCATCAAGGGCCTGCGCTTCCTCGACGAGGCCGACACCGCGAACCGGTACGCCCGGGAGCTGCGCCGCGTCCACGGCGTCAAGGCCGTCGTCGTCCTGCTGCACGAGGGCGGCGCCCAGGCCGCGCCGTTCGGCGTGAACGACTGCAACGGCATCTCGGGGCCGATCGTCGACATCGTGGAGCGCACCGTCGACGACGTCGACCTCTTCGTGACCGGCCACACGCACAACCCCTACACCTGCGTCGTCGACGGCCGCCCGGTCACGAGCGCGGCGTCCTTCGGCCGGCTCGTCACCGACATCGACGTCACGCTGAACAAGAAGACCGAGGACGTCGTGAGCGTGCGGGCCAACAACCTGCCGATCACCCAGGACGTCCCGCGCGCCAGCGACCTGACGAGCCTGGTGCAGCGCTACCAGGCGCTGGCCAAGCCGCTGGCAGAGCGGCTCATCGGCCGCATCAGCGGCGGCTTCGACCGCACCGCCGACGACAGCGGCGAGAGCACCATGGGCAACGCGATCGCCGACGCCCAGCTGGCCGCCACCGACGACGAGGCCGGCGCCGTGGCGGCGTTCATGAACCCCGGCGGCGTGCGCAGCGACCTCGCCGGCGACGGCACCGTGACCTACGGCGAGGCGTTCACGGTCCAGCCCTTCGGCAACTCGCTCGTGACGCTGACCCTGACCGGCCAGCAGCTGCTCGACGTCCTCGAGCAGCAGTGGTGCGACCAGACGGCGCCGCGGATCCTGCTGGCCTCCTCGACGGTCCGCTACACGTGGGACGCCAGCGACGCGGCCGCCGCGATCGGCAAGCCGTGCGACCAGACGACCAACCCGGTGCGCGACCTGACGATCGGCGGCCAGGCGGTCACGCCGGGCGCCACCTACCGGATCACGGTCAACTCGTTCCTGGCCGACGGGGGCGACCGCTTCTTCGCCCTGCGGCTGGGCACGGACCGCACGGGCGGCCCGCTGGACCTCGACGCCCTCGAGTCCTACCTGCTGCCCACGCTGACCGGCACGCCCCTGGCGCCGCCGGCACTCGACCGCCTGACGCGGGTGGCCTAGCGATGGGCCTCGAGCGCACGGGCGGCCTGCTGGCCGCCGCTGCCGCTTGCCTCGCCTGCGCCGCCCCCGCGGCGCAGGCGGCCACGCCGGTCTTCGTCAGCGAGCTGCACTACGACAACGCCGGGACCGACGCCGGCGAGGCGATCGAGGTCGCTGCGCCGGCGGGGACGGACCTCGGCGGCTGGTCCCTCGTCCTCTACAACGGCAACGGCGGGGCGCCCTACGGCACGAAGGCGCTGACCGGCGTCGTGCCCGACCAGGGGGGCGGGCGGGGGACGCTCGCGTTCACCTACCCCACCGACGGCCTCCAGAACGGCGCGCCCGACGGCATCGCGCTCGTGCAGGGCTCGGCCGTCGTGCAGTTCCTCTCCTACGAGGGGGTGATGACCGCCGTGGGCGGCCCGGCGGACGGGCGCCAGTCGACGGACATCGGCGTCGCGGAGACGAGCTCGACCCCGGCGGGCCAGTCGCTCCAGCTCACCGGCACCGGCACGACGGCCGAGGAGCTCGCGTGGACCGGTCCGGCGGCGGCGAGCTTCGGCCAGCCCAACGCGGGGGTCGTCACACCGCCGCCCGGACCGTCGACGACCTGCGGCGACGCGGCGACGACGATCGCCCAGGTCCAGGGCTCCGGCGCGCAGTCCACGCGCGTGGGTGAGCGCGTGGCGGTCGAGGGCGTCGTGGTCGGCGACTTCCAGGGCGCCGACCGGCTCAACGGCCTCTTCCTCCAGGACCCGCAGGGCGACGGCGACCCCGCCACCTCGGAGGGGCTCTACGTCTTCGGCAACGGCGCGAGCACGCCGGACGTCGCGGCGGGCGACCGCGTCCGCGTCGTCGGCACGGTCGCGGAGTTCAAGCGCTCCAGTGACGCGACGGGCGACACCGTGACGGAGCTCACCAGCCCGTCCGGCCTCAGCGTCTGCCAGACCGGGGCCGGGCTGCCCGCGCCGGTCGACGTCTCCCTGCCGGCCGACCGGTCGGCGCTCGAACGGGTGGAGGGCATGCGCGTGCGGTTCCCGCAGGCGCTGGCGCTCACCGAGTACTTCCAGCTCGACGACTTCGGCGAGGCCGTGCTCTCCCAGGGGGGCCCGCTGTCCTCGCCGACGGAGGTCGCCGAACCCGGACCGGCCGCGCGTGCGGTGGCCGCCGACAACGCACGGCGCTCGGTCGTCCTCGACGACGGCTCCTCGCAGTCCGACCCGCGCCCGGTCCCGTACCTCGGCTCGCCGGACGACCCGATCCGCCGCGGGGACACGACCTCCGGCCTCACGGGGGTCCTGACCTACGACTTCGCGCGCTTCCGCGTGCAGCCGACCGCGCCGGTCGCCTTCCAGGACGCCGGCGAGCGTCGGGCGGCGCCCCGGCCGGTCGGTGGCGACGTCAAGGTCGGTGACGCGAACGTCCTGAACTACTTCACGACGCTCGGCAGGCGCGGGGCGAGGACGCCGGAGGAGCTGGTGCGCCAGCGCCAGAAGGCGGTCAAGGCGCTCAACGGCCTGGACGCGGACGTGCTCGCGCTGCAGGAGGTGGAGAGCAACGGCGGGCAGGCGCTCGACGACCTCGTGGCCGCGCTCAACGCCGACGCCGGGCCAGGGACGTGGGCCTCGGTGCCCGTGCCGGCCAGCTTCTCCGGCACCGACGAGATCACCGTCGCGCTCATCTACAAGCCAGGGCGCGTCCAGCGCGTGGGGGCTTCGGTCGCGCTGGCCGACCCGGTGTTCAACCCGGGCCGCCAGCCGATCGCCCAGACGTTCGCCTCGGGCGGCGAGCGGTTCACCGTGGTGGCCAACCACCTGAAGTCCAAGGGCTGTGACGGCGCGACGGGCGCCGACACCGACCAGGGCGACGGGCAGAGCTGCTTCAACGCCACGCGCATCCGGCAGGCGCAGCGCACGCAGGAGTGGGTGCGCGAGCTGCAGCGCAGCACCGACGACGAGGACGTCCTGCTGCTGGGCGACTTCAACGCCTACGGCCGCGAGGACCCGCTCGACGTGCTGCGCGCCAACGGCCTCGAGGACCAGCTCGAGCGGTTCCTCGACGAGGGCGACCGCTGGTCCTACGTGTTCGACGGCGGGCAGGGCGCGCTCGACCACGCGTTCGTCACGGCGGCGGTCCGTGACCAGGTGACCGGGGCGGCGGTCTGGCACATCAACGCGCCGGAGTCCGACGCGCTGGCCTACTACGGGGTCCCGGACCACTTCCGCCCCGACGCCCACCGGGCCTCCGACCACGACCCGGCGGTCCTCGGGCTGCGCACGACGTCCCAGGGGTTCACGTGCGGCGGGCGTCGCGCGACGATCGTCGGCACCGACGGCCCGGACCGGCTGGTCGGGACGCCCGACGCCGACGTCATCGTGGCCCGCGGCGGGGACGACGAGGTCACCGGCGACAAGGGCGAGGACGTCATCTGCGCCGGCGAGGGCGACGACCGGGTCGACGCCGGCCCGGGGGCCGATCGCGTCGACGAGGGCCCCGGCCAGGACGAGGTCCGCCGCGGGGAGCGCCCCGTGACGGCCGAGCGCCGGCCGCTGGTGATCGGCCACCGCGGCGCCTCGGGCTACCGCCCGGAGCACACGCTGGCCGCGTACCGGCTGGCGGCCGAGCAGGGGGCCGACGTCATCGAGCCCGACCTCGTGATCACGAAGGACGGCGTGCTCGTCGCCCGCCACGAGAACGAGATCGGCGGGACGACGGACGTCGCCTCGCACCCGGAGTTCGCCTCGCGCAGGACGACGAAGACCATCGACGGCACGGCCATCACCGGCTGGTTCACCGAGGACTTCACGCTGCGCGAGCTCAAGACCCTGCGGGCCAAGGAGCGCATCCCGGAGCTGCGCCCGCAGAACACCCGGTACGACGGGCTGTTCGAGGTGCCGACCCTCCAGGAGGTCCTCGACCTGCGGGCCCGGCTCTCGCGCGAGCTCGGCCGCGAGGTCGGCGTCTACCCCGAGACGAAGCACCCGACGTACTTCCGGTCGATCGGCAAGCCGCTGGAGCACCCGCTGGTGCGGACGCTCGAGCGCAACGGCCTGGACCGCGAGGACGCGCCGGTGTTCGTGCAGTCCTTCGAGACGGGCAACCTGCGCGACCTGGACCGGGAGCTCGAGGTGCCGCTCGTGCAGCTGCTCTCGGGGCCGGCGACCACGCCGGTCGGCGACACGCGGACCTACGGCGAGCTGGCGACGCCCGCGGGCCTGCGGTCGATCGCGCGCTACGCCGACGGCGTCGGGCCGTCGAAGGACTACGTCGTGCCCCGCAACGCCAACGGCAGCTCGGGCACGCCGACGTCGTTCGTCCGCGACGCGCACGCGGCGGGCCTCCTGGTCCACCCGTACACGTTCCGGCGCGAGAACACGTTCCTGCCGCTCGAGCTGCGCTCGTCGTCGGACCCGGCGGGGATCGGCGACCTGGAGGCCGAGGTGCGGATGGTCCTCGACCTCGGGGTGGACGGCGTGTTCTCCGACGACCCGGACATCGCGGTGGCCGCGCGCGCGGAGCGCTGACGCGGTCCGGGCGGCGAGCGATGATCCCGTCGTGGCCTACGACGAGGAGCTCGCCGCCCGGATCCGCGACCTGCTGCGCGAGGAGGGAGGGGTCGTCGAGCAGCGCATGTTCGGCGGCCTCGCCTTCCTCGTCGGCGGGCACATGGCCGTGGCGGCCAGCGGCCAGGGCGGGCTGATGGTCCGGGTCGCCCCGGAGGACACCGACGCGCTGCTGGCCGAGCCCCACGCGCGGCCGTTCGAGATGCGCGGCCGCGAGCTGCAGGGCTGGCTGCGCGTCGACGACGCCGGGGTGCGCACGCCCGAGGGCCTCGAGCCGTGGGTGCGCCGCGGCGTCGCCTTCGCACGCTCGCTGCCGCCGAAGGACGGCTAGGCGCCGGCGAGCTCCTTGACCTGCGTCAGGCGGAACGAGTTGCCCGACGGGTCGTGGAAGCCGGCGTCGATGCCGTAGGGCCGGTCCTCGGGCTCCTCGGAGAACTCGACGCCGCGGGCGCGCAGCTCCTCGAAGGAGGCCTGGCAGTCGTCCGTGGTGAGGAAGACCGTGCCGGCGAAGCCCTTGGCCATGAGCTTGCGCAGCATCGCGGCGCTGTCCTCGTCCATGACGGGCGCGCCGGGGATCGCCATGAGGACGATCTCGGGGCTCTCCTGGCCGGGCGGGGCGACCGTGAGCCAGCGGAAGTCGCCCATCTCGGCGAGGGTGACGTCCGAGCGGACCTCCATGCCGAGCTTCTCGGTGTAGAAGGCGAGCGCCTCGTCCTGGTCGTGCACCCACAGCTGGGTGTTGGAGATCTTGATCATGGGCGGCGACGCTAGAGCGCGGCGGCCCGGCTGTCTTCTCCGTCTGTGCTGCGTTGCGGGCGGCTGTAGGCGCGCACGACGCACGCGGGCACGCGGGCGAGGTGGGAGGCCGGCGGGTGGGCGGCGCGGTAGGCCGTCGGCGGGCGGCCGAAGGTGCGGGTGAACGACGAGGTGAACGAGCCGACGCTGCGCAGCCCGACGGCGAGGCAGACCTCCGCCACGCTGTGGTCGGTCGTGCGCAGCAGCGCGGCGGCGCGCTCCAGGCGGCGGGTGAGGAGGTAGGCGTGCGGCGGCTCGCCGAAGGCCCGGCGGAACTCGCGGCTGAAGTGCGCGCGCGAGAGGCCCGCAGCGGCCGCGAGGTCGTCGACGGTCAGCGGGTCGGCGTAGCGGGCGTCGACCAGGTCCTTGGCCCGGAGGAGGTGCCGGTCGGCGGGGACGTGGGCCACCGGCGCATCATCGCGGCTGGCCGTCGGCCTGCGCGGCACGCAGGGCAGCCGCCTGGCCGGCGTCCATCCAGATCTCCCAGCGTCGCGAGGGCGAGCGACGGTCGTCGAGGAAGCGGTACGGGCGCCGGCCCTCGAACTCGGTGCGGCGCAGGTGGGCCACGCCGCCGAGCACGGACGCGATCCGCCGCCGCGGCCAGCCGATCGCGTCCTCCACCTCGGGGAACGGCCTCGGGCGGTCGGGCGCGCGGGCCAGGCCGTCGAGCAGCTCGCGCATCAGCGGGCTGCAGCGGTCGTGGAAGCGGGCGACCTCGTCGGGCTCGACCATCGCGTTGTGCGGGGCGTGCTCGCCGAGCATGCCGGGCTCATGGTGGCGAGCGCGGCGGGATCGCGCGGTGCGACGATGCGCGCGTGGAGCTCCAGGAGGTCGCCGCGGCGCGCAAGGACCCGGGGCTCGTGGTGCTCGAGGGCTTCCACGCGTGCAAGCACGCCGTGCGCTTCGGCGGTGAGCTGCTGGGCGTCTGGACCGCGGACCCCGACGAGCTGGAGGCGTTGCGCGCGCGGCTTGCGCCCGACGTGGTCCTCGAGGCGCAGGTGGTCGAGCACGAGGCCCTGGTCGCGGTCGTCCCGCGGGCGCAGGTCGTCGCGGTCGCCCGCCGGCCCGACCAGCCCGACGCCGACGCGGTCCTCGCCGACCCCGGCCCCGCGCCCGTCGTCCTGCTCGAGGACCCGCGCCACCTGGGCAACCTCGGCGCGTGCGTGCGCGTCGCGGCCGCCGCGGGCGCGGCCGGCGTCCTGACCACCGGCCGCACCGACCCCTGGCACCCGGACGCGCTGCGCGGCGCAGCCGGACTGCACTTCGCGCTGCCCGTCCACCGGCTGCGCACGGTGCGCACGGGCGACCGCCCGCTCGTCTGCCTGGCCCCTGGCGGCGCGCCGGCGCGCGCGGTGCCGCCGCGGGCGGTCCTGGCCTTCGGCACCGAGCGCGACGGCCTGACGCCCGAGCTGCTCGCCCGGGCCGACGCGTCGGTCGCCCTGCCCATGCGCGACGGCGTCTCGAGCCTCAACCTCGCCACCTCCGTGGCGGCCGTCCTCTACGGGCTTGCGCTCAGCGGCTGACCGCGCGCGCCGGACGGTCGGGGCTGCTCGGCGAAGTCGTGCTGCCCGTACCAGGCGGACGCTCCGGTCCACTGAGACTGCTGCCCATGAAGCCCAAGCTCGTCGTCTCCGCGCTGGCCGTCGCCGTCGCGACCGCCACCGTCCCGGCCACGGTCTCCGCCCAGCAGCAGACCGACCCGAACGCCAAGGCCACGTTCGTCGGCAAGATCAAGCGCACGTCGAAGTCCAAGGCGACCCTCAAGGTCACCTACCAGTGCAGCGGCGGCGCGGCCCTGTGGGTCTCCGCCAAGCAGAGCGCCTCGGGCAAGAAGGACGCCCGTCTCACCAAGGAGGGCTCGAGCAAGGTCGCCAGCGCGTGGCTGCAGAGCCACCGCGGCAAGTTCACCTGCGACGGCACCTCGCGCACCGCCACCTTCACCATCGACAAGGTCGAGAAGGGCTCGAAGGGCAAGCTCAAGAAGGGCACCGCCTACGTGCAGTTCTGCGTCTCGAAGGGCGAGGAGGAGATCGTCCTCTACAAGACCGGCTGGGTCACGGTCGCCTAGCCGAACCTGCGCGCCCCGGCTGGCCGCCGCCTACGTGCAGGCGGCCAGCCGCAGCCGCGCCGGCTGCTCGCGCTCGCCGACGAGGTCGCGGCGCAGCGAGGCGAAGGCGACGGCGCCGACGAGCAGCGGCACCCAGAACTGGGCGAGGCGGTAGGCGACGACGGCCGCCGCGGTCACCGCGCCCGGCGCGCCGAAGAGCACGAGCGTCCCGATGAGGCCGCCGTCGATCCCGCCGACGCCGCCCGGCAGGGGCAGCAGGCCGCCGAGCTGGCCGATGAGGTAGCCGAGCAGCACGACGGTGAGCGAGACGTCCGCGCCGAACGCGTGGAAGGTCGCCCACAGCACCGCGTTGTCGAACGCCCAGTAGCCGACCGCGCCGGCGATCGCCATCCAGTCGCCCGAGCGCACGAGCGCGACGGCCTCGCGGACGCCGTCGACGACGCTCACGCGGACGGCGGCCCAGCCGCGGCGCAGGCGGCCGTCGTCCTCACGCGCCGCGCGGCCCGGACCCAGGCGCGGCAGCGCGACGACGGCCGCGAGCGCGGCCACGGACATGAGCGCCGGCACGAGGGTGAGCGCCAGGGGCAGGTCGGGCCCGATGAGCGCCGCCGCCGCGAGCAGCCCGAGCGCCGCCACCGCCACGAAGTTCACCGAGCTCTTGAGGAGGAAGAAGGCCACCGAGCGGCGGGCGATGCGGTCGGCCGGCATCCCGCCCCGGTGGAGCACCCACGCCCCGAGGGCCAGGCCGCCGGCGCCGCTGGCGGGCACGAGGGAGCCGACCGCCTGCTCGGACCATCCGATCTCCCAGCTCGTGCGCCAGCCCAGACGCCGGCAGAACACCGCGCGGAAGAGCAGGACGTAGGAGATCCCGGAGAGGACCTCGAGGGCGACCGCGGCCGCGAGCCACCCCGCGTGGGCGTCCGCGAGCTCGTCGCGCACGGCGCCCAGCCCGGGGGTGAGGACGACCGCGAGGCCCGCCACGCCGATGAGCGCGCCGGCCTGCGCCGCCCGGCGCAGGAGGCGATGTCCGTCGAGCTCGTGAGGGAGGGAGGCGGTGGCGGCCATGGGCGTCGTCCTGCTCGCCGACACATCATTGCATGCGCAAGCATGGACTTGAAGGGCGGGGCGGACAGCCGGGCGTTGCGCGAGGCGCGCGACGGGCAGCACCCTCCTCATGGCTGACCCCGAGACCAGCGGCTTCCCCGAGACCCCCGGCAAGGACCCGGGCGACAAGTCGCGGGACGCGACCCCGTACTCGTCGCTGAACACGCCGGTGGGCGAGCCCGACCCGACCGAGCACCCCGACCCCTACGACACCCGCGAGGACCCGCGCGCGCCCGCCGACGGGATGGTCTTCCCGGGCGACGGGCAGTCGCACACGCCGGTCGGCGCCCGCTCGAACAGCGAGCCCACCGCCAAGGAGGACATCGCCGCCCGCAACGCCAACGCGATCGAGGGCGACGACATCGACGACTGACCCGCGCCGCGGCTAGCGGCTGCCCGTGCGCTCCCACGTGCGCAGGTAGGCCTCCGCGCCGCGGAACAGGACGCCGAGCGCCCGCCGGCCTTCGGGCTGGCGGGCGACGTCGGCGAGCAGGTCGGGCAGGAGGCCGTAGTGCGCGACGCCGTCGGCGTTGAGGTCGAAGACGCGCTCGCCGGTGCGCTGGCGGTCGAAGCGCACCTTGCCGTCGTGGGAGCGCAAGGGGTAGGCCAGCGGCGGGCGTCGCGTCCCGGCGAGCGGCGCGGGCTGCGTCGCGAAGCCCCCGGTGTCGGTCGCCAGGCCCACGCCGAACGGCGTGCCGTGGCGCGTGGCGAGGCCGATCGTCGCCTCCGGCAGCTTGGGGGCGTCCTCCGCGCGCACGGCGGCGAAGCCGCCCCCGGCGAAGAGGCGCCGCAGCTCCGACGCGCTCCACGGCCCGCCCGTGTCGGTGTGGCTCGAGACGACGGGGTAGCCGCGCGCGGACGTGAGCTCCAACAGCTCCTCCCGGCCCCACTCGCCGAGGTGGTCGGCGTCGATCAGCAGGTGGGCGTCCATCATCCGGCGCACCGCGTAGCGCCCGAGGTCCGTCAGGCCGCGGGCGTTGCACTGCCGGCCGGGCGGGTAGAGCGGCAGCGGCTCGGGGGAGAGCGACCTGATCGGGCCGACCAGCGCCTCCAGCGGAGACGGGACGACGAGGGACGGCTCCTCGCCCTGGGCCGGGTCCGGGCACGGGCCGGTCTTGAAGGAGGTCGCGGTCTGGACCGTGTGCATCGCCGAGATGAACAGGCCCTTGTCGCCACCCTCGAGGGCCGCGCCGCCCAGCGCGTTGTCGACCCAGTGGGTGAGGAACGCCGCGCGGATGCCCAGCGCCCGCAGCCGGCGGATGCCCGCGTCGATGTCGTCGCGGTCACAGGCCGGCACGCCCCGCAGCTGGCTGCAGCCGAAGAGGTTGGACGCCTCGACGCCGAGGACCACGGCGAGCTTGCCCTCGTCGATGGCCTTGCGCGCCGCCCCCGGGCCCGTGACGATGCGCAGGAACCCGCGACCTGGACCGCCGGCCTGGGCGTCGACGTAGTCCTCGAGCGCGCGCAGCCGTCGGACCTGGAGCTCCGCGGTGTCCATCTCGTCGCAGCTGTGGGACTTCAGCGGCTCGATCGTGCACAGGGGCTGGTCCTCGACGGTCTGGGCGACGACGAGCCGCATCCCGCCCAGCCACGCCCGCTCCAGCCAGCGCCAGTAGGTCTGCTGGTGGGTGTTGGTGTCGTGGGTCGGCCATCCGCGGAAGGTGGGCCAGCCGTCGGTCTCGTGGGTGCCGACCGGGACGCCGTCGCGCAGCAGGTTGCCGGTCAGGTCCAGCGCGCCGCGCGGGCCGTGGTCGCGCTCGTCGCCGCCGAGCGCGCGGCTGATGCCGAAGCGGTCGAACGCCGCGCCGTGGATGACGCGGCCGCCCGCGCGCAGGTCGGCGGCGAGGTGGACGTGGGGATCGGCGAAGCCCCGGACGGTGCCGTCCTTGCGGGTCGGACGCCCGGGCGTGCCGGCCGCGTCGAGCCCGGCCTCCGGGAACGGGCTGCAGGCGCCGGCGGCGGTGATGCGCAGCGGCGTGCCGTCGTGCACCGCGACGGTGCTGAGGCGCCCGTCCGCGGCGAGGCGCAGGTCACGGCCGCTGTGGGTCGAGCGCAGCAGGACGGTCCGGCGCCCGGTGCGGCGGACGGCCCACTCGGCGCGCGGCCCCGGCTGCGCGGTGGTCCACGTCGTGCGTGGCCCGTCGACGGCGAGCAGTCGCCCGTCGCGGTCGCGCAGCAGGACGGTGTGGAGCGTCGCCGGCTTGCTGAAGAGCGGCGCGACGCGCCCGCCGCCGTCCGCCTCGAGCGCCACGCAGCGGTTGGCGAGCTCCGGCACGCTCGCCGCCGGGGCGGCCTGCGCGCCGCCGAGTGCGGCGAGCGCCGCCGCCATGGTCGCCGCGGCCCGCCGCGTCCTGCCCCCCATGGCGCCAGGATAGGTCGCGGGGCGCTCGGCGCGCCGCGGTCCAGCGAGCGTGACGGAGCCGGAGTCCGCCCTCGTGCCCGTGGCCGGCGGGGGAGGGCATGCCCCCGGCCACGCGGGGCACCTCGCCCGCATGCCGACCAGCACGGTCGCGTCGTGGCGTGAGCTCGACGACGCCATCACGCGCGCCAGTCGCCCGAGCAGCCCGCGCCACGCGCACTCGACGCTCGTCTTCCGGGGCCTCGCCCGCACGAACTACTCGCACGTCTCGAGCCTGGCCCGGCTCGAAGGCGACTACGCAGCGCTCGAGCGCCACCTCGTGCGCAACTTCCGCAAGTACGCGCACCGCCACACGCCCGGGCCGACGATGTGGGACTGGCTGGCGCTCGGCCAGCACCACGGCCTGCCGACACGGCTGCTGGACTGGACGTTCTCCCCGCTCGTCGCGCTGCACTTCGCCACCGCGTCGTGGCCCGAGGACGACGCGCTGCTGCTCGCCGTCGACTGCGAGGGCGCCCACCAGCTGCTGCCCTCGGCGCTGCGGGCCGTCGTGGAGCGCGAGGGCGCGCTGCTGTTCACCACGGAGATGCTCGCCGACGAGGCGCCCGACCTCGACCGCTTCGACCGCCTGACCCAGCGCGAGCCCTTCGTGGCGTTCTTCGAGCCGCCGTCGCTGGACGAGCGGATCGTCAACCAGTCCGCGGTCCTGTCCGCGCTGTCGGACCCCAGCTGGCACATGGAGGAGTGGCTGGACCGCCACCGCGAGCTCTGGCACGCCTGGTGCATCCCGGCGGAGGTCAAGCTCGAGGTCCGCGAGCGCCTGGACCAGGCGAACGTCACCGAGCGCGTCCTGCTCCCCGGCCTCGACGGCCTCGCCGCGTGGCTGCGGCGCTACTACTCGCCCGGGGTGTCCGAGCGGGTGGACGCCGACGGCGGGTCGTCGATGGACGGCAGCGGGACGGCCAGCGGGCAGCAGGAGGGCTCGATGGCCGCCTCCCCGGCCGGCGGCTGACGGCCGGCCCTCCGTGGCGATGAGTCCGCGGCCCGCGTCCCGTCCTGACCTGCATGGCGACCTTCGCGATCGTGCACGGCGGCGGCGACGTCGGCGACAACTGGGAGCTCGTGGTCGGCGAGCTCGAGGCGCTCGGCCACCGTGCCGTGGCGCCGACGCTGCCCGGCGCCGACCCCGGGGTCACGTGGGAGCGCTACCGCGACGCCGTCGTCGACGCCCTCGGCGACCACGAGCGCCCGCTCGTCGTTCGTCAGCCACTCCTTCGGGGGCTTCGTCGCGCCGCTCGTGGCCGACCACCTCGCCGCCGACCTGCTCGTCCACGTCTCGGCGATGGTCCCCGTGCCGGGCGAGCGCTTCATGGCGTGGTGGTCGGCGACCGGGCACGAGGCCTCCGGCCACGCGCCCCTCGACGACGAGCTCGCGGCCTACATGCACGACGTCGACCCCGAGCTCGCGCGCCAGGCGCTGGCCCGGGCGCAGCCGGAGTTCCACGCGCCCGAGGAGCCGTGGCCGCTGGTCGCCCAGCCGGACGTCCCGACCCGGTTCGTCCTGTGCACCGAGGACCGCTTCTTCCCGGCGGCCTGGATGCGCGAGGTAGTGCGCCGGCGGCTGGGGGTCGAGCCCGACGAGCTGGAGGCCAGCCACTCGCCGTACCTCAGCCGCCCGGCGGAGCTCGCCGGGCGGCTGGACGGCTACGTCGCGCAGCCGGCCGCCGCTAGCGGCCGTGGAACGGGATCGGGCTGAAGCGCTTGACCCCGCCGTCGTCGAGGAAGGTCGTCGGCTCCGAGCCGTTGGTGACGATGCCCGACAGCGCGCTGGTCGACGTCCACGGGTCGGTGAGGGTCGTCAGTGTGTACGGCCCGCCGGAGCCCGCGAAGCGGCGCGTGGCGACGAGCCTCGTCCCCTGCGCGGTGGTGGTCGCGAAGCCGGCCCGGTAGCGCGTCAGCCAGAGGCTGCTCACGCCGGTCAGGCCCTTGCGCACGACCATCGGTCTGCCGCGGCCGCTGAGGCGCCGGATGACGACGCGCTGGTCGGCACCGGTGCCCTCGACCGTCGCGACGCGGCTGTAGGCCATGGCGACCTGCGACGGGACCGTCGACGTCAGCCGGCGCGTCCTGCCGGCGTTCGAGCGGACGTACAGGCCCTTGCCCTCGCCGGTGGAGCGCACGGTGACGACCTGGCCGTTGTTGATCGCGGCGAGCGTCTCGGTGGCGCGCGAGGAGACCTGGTCGTAGCGGCGGTCGGTCCCGCGCTCGAGGTCGAGCACGCGCACGTCACCGTCGCGCGGGTAGACGGCGACCACCCGCTTGGCGCTGCCGTACTGCGTGTTCGAGCCGACGCCGACCGGGACGGGCCGGGTGAAGGCGGGGATCGCCGGTTGGGAGACGGTGCCGTCCGGCGCGCGGACCGTGAGCCGGAACTGGCCCTCGGGCGTCGGGGCCGACCAGACGAGCCAGCCGCCCGCCCCGGCCAGCGCCTTGGCACCCGGGGCGTCGACCAGCGGCGTGTCGGCCGCGGCGGTGGGGGCCAGCGCCGCGGCGGCCGCGGCGGTGGTGAGGAGGAGCTTCGGGAGAGGGCGCATGCCCCCTCAACGACGCGCACGCGAGGACGTCACGCGCGACCCCTGGCGCGACGCCGTGCCGCACTTCAAGAACTTCTTCCGACAGGGCGTAAGGAACCTCGAGGAGCCCCGGTCTCTGGGTCAACAACGGCTGGTGACGAGTACCGGCCGCCCACCACCACACACCCAGAGGAGAACCTCAGATGACCACCAAGACCCGCCGCTTCCGCCCTTCTCCCGCCATGGTCGTCGCGACCGTCGCGCTCGTCTCGGGCATGTCCGGCACGTCGTACGCCGTCTCGCAGATCAGCAAGAACTCCGTCTCGTCGTCGAGCATCCGCGCCGGCGCCGTCAAGAACGCCGACCTCGGCGCCAACGCCGTCACGTCGGGCAAGGTCCGCAACGGCACGCTCCAGCGCGCCGACTTCGCGCCGGGCGTCCTGTCCAGCGGCTCCGCGGTCAGCGGCCAGTCCGGTGCCAACGGCGCCAACGGCGCTGACGGCAAGGTCGGCCCCGCCGGCCCGCAGGGCCCGAAGGGCGACAAGGGCGACAAGGGCGACAAGGGCGATCCGGGCGCGACGAACGTCGTCGTGCGCCGCTCGACCATCACCGTCGCGGCCAACAGCAAGGACTCCGCGTACGCGGGCTGCCTGGCCGACGAGACCGCCACGGGTGGTGGCGTCGGCTGGAACGGCGGCGCCGACAACGGCCAGTACATCCTCGACAGCGGCCCGGTGGACGTGGACGGCGGCCTGTTCTCGACGACCGTCAGCGGCGAGGCGATCAAGGCCTGGTACGGCACGGTCCGCAACGTCACGGGCTCGGCCGCGACCGCCTACGTCTGGGTGCTCTGCGCCTCGTAGCGCCGGCGACGACTCCCCTGCAGGACCCGAGAGCCGCCTCGCACGAGGCGGCTCTCGCGCGTCCGGCGGGCACCGCTGTGTGTCCGGCATCGGACATCGGCAGCGGGGACCGTAAGGAACCAGCGGCGGGGCCGTCTCTAGGGCATGGAAGACGCGAGCAGCATGTCCGGGGAGGCGACGCTGGCAGGGGCGCACGCGGCGCTGCCCGGACCCGAGCGCGAGGTGCTGGCCTACGCGTTCGTCTCGGGCCTCGGCCCCCAGGAGATCGGGGATCTCATGGGCCTCGAGGCTGGAGCGGTGGTCGAGCTCAGGGCGCTCGGCCTGCTCGCACTGGGCGACGCGCTGTGGGGCACACGCGTCCTCGCCCACGTCAAGGAGGACGCGGCATGCCGCCGCGCGCTGTGCTCGGGCTGGGGGGCCCGACCGGCGCGCGGCGGCTGCCTCCCCGCCCGTGAGGCGCTGGCCCGGGCCACCGCGGCCTACGCCCGCTGGGCGCTGCGCCGCCCCGCGCCGGGCCTGCGCGACGCCGTCCTGCACGCCGCGGCCGGGGAGCTGGCCCGCCGCCGTTCGCAGAACGAGGTGGACTTCGTGGCCGCGTCGGAGGATGCTCTGGTCGGGCGATGAGCGCGACGCTCCCACCCATCGCGGGGACGACCTCCGCGGTCCTGCGCCCCGGCGCCTCGGACCGCGACCTCGCCGCGCGCGCCGCCGCCGGCGATCCGCAGGCCTTCGAGGCCCTCTACGACCGCTACGCCTCGCGCGTCCTGACGCTCTGCGAGCGCATCCTCGGCTCGTCGCACGACGCCGCCGACGCCACGCAGGAGACGTTCATCCGCGTCCTCAAGCGGCTGCCGACGCTGGGCCTGAAGGAGGAGAGCCTCGCGCCCTACCTCTTCACGGCCGCGCGCCACGTCTGCTTCGACCTGCGCGGCAAGCACGCGACCACCGACGTCGTCGACGAGGTGCCCGACGCGCCGCGCGACGTCGTCGGCAACCGCGCGCCCCACGCGGCCGGGGAGGACCCTGAGCGGTCAGCGCTCATCGGCGACGACCAGGTCGACGTCCGCGCCGCGTGCCAGCGCCTGAACCCGCGCCACCGCGAGGTGCTCTTCCTGCGCGAGGTCGAGGAGCTCTCCTACGACGACATCGGGCGCGTCATGGACATGAACGCCAACGCCGTGGCGCAGCTGCTCAGCCGCGCCCGGCTGCGGCTGCGCGACGAGCTGCGCGGTGGTGCGCTCGCCGCCTTCTCCCCGGGCACGAAGAGCTGCGAGAGGGCGGCGACGCTGCTGTCCAAGCAGCTGGACGGCAAGGTCAAGGACCCGGCCGACCTCGCCTGGCTCGACCAGCACCTGGCCGACTGCGACCGCTGCCGGCTGGCCCGCGAGTCGCTGGCCGAGGCCGGACGCTCCTACCGGATGCTGGCGCCGCTGGTGCCGCTCGAGGTCCTGCGCCGCGAGACGATCGCCAAGGCCGCCGGCACGCTCGAGGAGCTGCGCGCCGCGGCCGACGGCGCCGCCGACGACCACCGCGAGGGCGGGGACGGCGGCGCGGGCGGCTCCGGGACCACGGCCACGGGCGCCGCGACCGGAGCGGCCGCCGGCATGGCCGCCCGGCCGAGCATCGCCGAGGCCGTCCGCCAGCACCGCGGCCGGCTCCTCGCCGCCGCCGTCACGCTCGCCGGCCTCGCCGTCCTGCTGACGCCGCGCACCGTCACCGTCTCCGACCCGCCGGCCCCCGCGCCGCAGGCGACGCCGGCCGCGCTGGCCGTCCCGGGCGCCGCGCTGCCCAGCACGCCGTCGTCGGGCGGCGAGGACCGCTCGTCGTCGCCGTCGGGCGCGCGCCGCGCGCCGCGCCGCGCCGGCGGCGGGGCCGTGCCCGTCCTGGGTCTCCCGCTCGACCAGGTCGTCGACGGCGCCGCGCCCGCGCTGCGCCGCGAGTCCACCACCGGCAGCGCGCCGCGGACGGCCACGACGCCGCGCCGGCGCGGCAGCCGGGTGCAGGGCCAGGCCGGCCCGGGCTCGGGCCAGGCGCCGTCGAGCACCTCGCGCCCGCAGCAGCCCGCGCCGACCGCCGACCCCGGTCCCAGCACCCCGCCGAGCGGGGACGGCCCGGCGTCCCAGCCCGACCCGCCGGCCTCGTCGACCCCCGACCCGCCGAAGGCCGACCCGACGCCGACCACGCCGCCCACGAGCACCACGCCGACCGACCCGCCCCGAGGGGACGGCGGCACCCGGCCGCCCAAGCCGCCCGTCGCCGACCCCGGTCCGAAGGACCCCGGGACCGACAACGGCCAGCAGCCCGGTGACGGCGACGTGATCGGCTAGGGCGCGGCGGCGCGGACCTCGAGCGTCACGGGCAGCCCGTGGAACGCGCCGAGGCGCTCGGCCTCGGCCGCCACCGCCGCGTGCTCGTCGTCGTCGAGCGGCGCGCGCAGGACGACCTCGACGGCCAGCGCCCGCTTGCCCGTCGTGCGCCGCCAGCTGCCGACGGTCTCGCCGTCGACGAGCACCGGCCGCATGGACAGCGCCTCGCCAGGCTCGCCCCGCCAGACGTAGCGCACGCCCTGGTGGGCGACGACGAGCTCGTCGAACGTGCCGAGCAGCAGCGCCCGCGGCGCGCCCCGGCGCCGGCGGGGCGGGGGGTCGGCGGCGCTCCACAGCCCGCCGTCCTGCTCGACCACCGCCTCGCCCGCGCGGCCGAGGCCGGCCTGCAGGTCGGCGAGCGTCAGGCTCGACCACCACCCGAGGTCCTTCGCGGTCGACGGGCCGTGGGAGCGCAGGAACCGGACGCACAGCTCGGCGACGTCGTCCTCGCGGTCGCGCTCGGGCGCCGGCGGCACGCCGCGCTCGTCGCACAGCGCGTAGGTGTGGCGGGTCCGCGCCCGCGGCCCGTTGCAGATCAGCGCCTCGAGCTCGGCGTGCATGAGCGCGCACCCGGCGACCCACGGGTCGTCGGCCATGCCGCCCTCGGCGAGCGCGGGCATGAGCTCCTGCTTCGTGCGTGCGCGGCCGCCTTCGAGCTCGGCGCGCAGCACGTCGTGCAGCCGCGCCAGCAGCGCGTCGTCGAGCCCGGCCTGGCGGTAGTACGGCGCGTTGGTGCGCTGCACGCGCGGTCCCGTGAGGCGCAGGAGCCAGCGCAGGTCCTCGGGGGCGACGACGTGCCAGGTCGGGCGCAGCACGTGCGTGCGCACCAGCTCCCCGCGGTCCAGCGCCGCGCCGACGCTCGCGTCCGTGGCGCCGCGCGTGCGCTGGGCGATCGACCACCGAACCTCCGCCGCCTCCTGGCCCTGGATCGCCAGCGCCCACCCGGCTGCCTCGGCGGGCGTGGCCGAGGCGATGCCGGTGAGGCGCTGGGCGACGAGCCGCCGTCGCACCAGCCCCAGGTCGCCGCGCGCCATCAGGCCGCGCGTCCCGCGGAGCTCAGGGCGTCGCGCACGCGACGGACCACGGGCGTCGGCCGTCCGGCGGGCCAGAGGACCAGCAGCGGCAGCGTGACCTCCGTGGCCAGCTCGACCGCGACCAGCCCGGGCACCGGGTCCCACGGCGCGGCGACGAGGGTCACGGCGCCCGCGGCGGCGAGCTCCGGGAAGCGGCGGTCGCCGGTCACCCGGGCCTCGACGGGCTCGACCCGCGCCCCGCCCGCGGCCAGCCGCGTGAGCAGCAGGTCGGTGTACGGCGTCCCCGGCGGGCTGAAGACCATGAGGCGCTCGCCGTCGAGCTCGGCGACGTCGAGCGGCCCGCGCCCGGCGAGGCGGTGGTCCTCGGGCACGACGAGCACCGTCGGCGTCGGGCGCAGCGCGGCGCTGTCGACGCCGTCGGTCAGGCCCGCCGCGCGCACGAGCACCAGGTCGACGGTCCCTGCCTGCAGCTGGGCGCGGACGTCGCGCGGGCGCACCTCGACCACCGCGACCGACAGGTCGGGCGCGCCGTCGCGCAGCACGGCGACGACCTCGGAGCGCTCGCCCGAGCCGATGGCGGGGGAGACGCCGACCGTCACCGTGCCGCTGAGGCCGCGCCCCGCCTCCCGCGCGCGCTCGAACGCCGTGTCGGCGGCCAGCAGGGCGTCGCGCCCGGCCTCCAGGAGCTCGGCGCCCGCGGCGGTCAGCCGGACCTCGCGCGTCGTGCGCTCGAGCAGCTCGACGCCGAGCTCGCGCTCGAGGTTGGCGACGGACTTCGACACCGCCTGCTGGCCGAGGTGCAGGCGCTCGGCCGCGCGGGTGAAGCTCAGCTCCTCCGCCACCGCGACGAAGGTGCGCAGCGCCCGCAGCTCAGGCACCGACGCCCGCCGGTTGTGACGTCACGCCCGACCGGCGTTTCCCTCCGCGCGCCACCGGCCACATCATCGCAGCCATGCCCCACAGCACCCAGGACATCGCCCACCGCACCCTCGGCACCGACGGCCTCGAGACCGCCGCGCTCGGCCTCGGCTGCATGGGGATGTCGGACCTCTACGGCCCCGCCGACGAGGGCGAGGCCGTCGCCACCATCCACGCCGCCATCGACGCGGGCATCACGCTCCTCGACACCGGCGACTTCTACGGCATGGGCCGCAACGAGCTGCTCATCGCCCGCGCGCTGCGCGAGCGCTCGCGCGACGACGTCGCGATCAGCGTGAAGTTCGGCGCCCAGCGCGATCCGGCGGGCCAGTGGCTGGGCTACGACGCCCGGCCGCAGGCGGTCAAGACCGCGCTGGCCTACACCCTCAACCGCCTCGGCACCGACCACATCGACGTCTACCGCCCGGCCCGCCTGGACCCGAACGTGCCGATCGAGGAGACGGTCGGCGCCATCGCCGAGCTCGTCGAGGCCGGCTACGTGCGCCACATCGGCCTCTCCGAGGTCGGCGCCGACACCATCCGCCGCGCCGCGGCCGTCCACCCGATCACCGACCTGCAGATCGAGTACTCCCTGATCTCCCGCGGGCTGGAGGCCGAGGTGCTGCCGACCTGCCGCGAGCTGGGCATCGGCGTGACGGCCTACGGCGTCCTCTCGCGGGGCCTGCTCAGCGGCCACTGGGACGCCGGCCGGGAGCTCGGGGCGACGGACTTCCGCGCCCACAGCCCGCGCTTCCAGGGGGAGAACCTCGACCGCAACCTCCAGCTCGCCGCGACCCTGCGCGAGCTCGCCGACGAGCACGACGCGACCGCGGCGCAGCTCGCGATCGCGTGGGTCCTGTCGCGCGGCGAGGACGTCGTCCCGCTCGTCGGTGCCCGCCGCCGCGACCGCCTCCACGAGGCGCTCGGGGCGCTGCAGGTGCAGCTGAGCGACGACGAGCTCGCCCGCATCGAGCAGGCGATCCCGGCCGACGCCGCCGCCGGCTCGCGCTACCCGGAGCCGCAGATGGGCTCGCTGGACAGCGAGCGCTAGCTCGGGCGCAGCACCGCGACGCGCAGGTCCTCCCGCACGCCGCGCGGCGCGACGGTCGCCCACATGGTGACCGGCGCGCCGGGGAGGACCGCGCCCGCGTCGGCGTAGACCGTCTCCGGCGGCGCGAGCTCCGCGAGCCGCGCGGCGAGGTTCACGGGCATCCCGTAGTAGTCGCCCGCGCGTCGCAGGACCGGGCCGTGGGCCATGCCCGCCGAGGCCGACATCGGCGTGCGCCGGCCCAGCTCGGCCACCGCGGCGCGGGTCGCGTCGACGAGCGCCTCGCGCTCGCGGCTCACGAGCAGGACGCCGTCGCCCAGGAACTTCGCGGCGAGCACGTCGTGGCGGACCGCGACCTCCTGGCCGGCGAGGTAGACCTCGTCGGCCAGGGCGCGGATCTGCCCGACGCTCGCGTCGCGCATGAAGCCCGTCGAGTCGCAGAGGTCGACGAAGGCCACCGAGGCGGGGGTGGCATCGTGGTCGGGCCCCTCGACCACGTCGGCCGGCAGCCGCAGCCGCCGCTGGACGAGCCGGCGGACCTGGAAGCGGTGGAAGGCGTCGAACACCGTCGTCGCGAGGGGCAGCAGCTCGTCGAGCAGCAGCTCGGTCTGTGCCTCGCGCTCCTCGGGCGGCAGGCGCTCGAGGCGATGGACGGCGAGGTCGGCCTCGGCGTTGGCGATGCGCCCCACCGCCCGGCCGTAGGCCTGCAGCAGCGCGCCGGCCACGTCGGGGTCGATCCCGGCCGCCTGGGCCTGGGCGAAGGCCTCGAGGACGAGCGTGACCTCGGGCGATCCCGGGTCGTCGACCAGCCCCATCCGGACGAGGAGCTCGGGGGTGAGGTCCTCGCGCACGCGCCGATGCTAGAGGCCGGGCGGGTGGCGGGCCACGAAGCCCGCGGTGCTGCGCATCGACGAGCTCCAGCGGGTCCCGCCGGCCGAGAGGGCGCTCGTGTCGTAGCGCCGGCCGTCGACGACCATGAACGCGTGGCCGGCGTTCGCGTACACCGTGATGCGCTTGCCGGGACCCGGCTCGCCCCAGCTCATGAACCCCGTCGAGTCCAGCGGCGCGGAGAGCAGGCCCCCGGCCGCGAGGGCGTAGGAGATCGAGCCCGAGCAGTCGTAGCCCCCGGACACGCCGCCGTGGCCGCCGCCCCACACGTACGGCGTCGAGGCGATCTCGGTGGCGGCGGCGACGACGCGCGCGACGGCGCTGCCGGGGTCCTTGACCCGCGGCGCGCCCGATCCCGGTCCGCCGGCGGCGGCCATGGGCGCCGCGGCACGGCGGGCGGCCAGCGCGGCGCGGCGCTCGAGGCTGCGGATGCGCGAGCGGACCGCGCGCAGGCGGGCGGCGCGCTGGTCGCGGCGGCGCAGCTGGGAGGCCTGGCGCTGCAGCAGGGCGTTGCGCACGACGTCGGCCCGGTCGCGGTCGCGGTTGGCGTCGGCGGCGAGGACGGTCAGGCGCTTGCGCAGGGCCTGCAGCTGGCGGGTCTGCTCGGCGACCGCGTCGCGCGAGTCGCGCGCGTTCTCGAAGACGCGGCCGTTGTGCTCGGAGACGCGCTTGTAGAACTCGATGCGCTCCAGGAGGTCGCCGAAGCCGTGGGCGTCGAGGACGACGGTCACCACGTTGGGCTTGGGCGTCGTGTACTGCGCGCGGAGGTTCTCGGCCAGGGCGTCCTTGGCGGCCGCGGCGCGGCGCTGGAGGCGGAAGAGGCGCGCGCGAGCGCGCACGAGGCGGTCCTCGTTGGCGCGCAGCTGGCCCTCGCGGCGCGCCACGCGGGCGTCGAGGACGGCGAGCCGGCGCTCGGCCTGCGCGAGGCCGGCGCGGGTGGTGGCGATCCGCTCGCTCTCCGCGGCGATCGCGGCGCGCAGCCGCTGGGCGGCAGCGCGCTCGGCGGCGACCTGCGCGTTGGCCGGCGGGGTGGACGACGGGTCCACGACGAGGACGCTCGCGACCAGCACGGCGACCAGGAGCGCCGGGAGCGACCTGCGGACCACCGCGGGCAAGCTAGTGCTCCGGGGCCGAACGACCTGCAAGGCCTCTTGCAGGGCACGAGGGCTAGCGTGCGCGGCCGATGGGCGCCTCCGCCGACCTGCTCGAGCGCTTCCCGCACCGCCTCGGCGGCCACTGCGGCTCGGGTGCGCTGCGCGCGCTGCTCGAGCACGAGGTCCTCGACCTCGGCGCCGGGCCGCTGTCGGAGGGCGCGGTCTTCGGCCTCGCCGGCGGGCTCGGGTTCCTCTTCGCCGAGCTCCCCGACGCGCGGCCGCCCGTCTACCTCGTGGGGCGCACGGGCAGGCTCGAGGAAGACCTCGCCACGAACCTCGGTGCGGGGCTCGACCTGCTCGAGACCGACGACCCGGCCCGCGGGTGGGCCGACCTGCGCGACGAGCTCGACGCGGGGCGGCCGGCGATGGTCTGGGCCGACATCGGCCACCTGGAGTACCTGCGCGTGCGGATGCACAACACGCGCCACGACGTCGTGGTCGTCGGCTACGACGAGGCCGCGGGCGTCGCGTTCGTCGCCGACAACGACCGGGACGAGCTCCAGCGCTGCTCGCTGGCCTCCCTCGCGCGCGCCCGCGCGTCGGACGCGTTCCCGGGCCCGAACCGCCACCGGGTCTTCCGCTACCGGTGGCCGGTGGCGCTGCCCGCGCCACGCGAGGCCGTGACCGCGGGCCTGCGCCGGGCGGTGGCGAACATGCGCGAGGCGGTGAGCTTCCTGCCCGGCGCCGAGCACGGCGCCGGGCTCCCGGGGGTCGCGACGTTCGCGGCCTCCTACCCGACGTGGGCGGGCTGGGACGACGAGCTCCTCGACCAGGCGCTGTCGGGCCTGCGGGTGTTCGTCGTGAAGGCCGGCACGGGCGGCGCGATGTTCCGCTCGCTGCACGCGGAGTTCCTCCACGACGCGGCGGCGCTGCTCGGCGACGCGGCGCTGGACCGGGCGGCGGAGGGCTACGACGCGCTGGCGGAGGCGTGGGTGGGTCTGGCGGGGTGCGCCCGCGAGCACGACCACGGCGCCGGGCTGCCGCTCGTCGACGAGGTCGCCCGCCGCGAGGCCGAGGGCGTCGCGGCGATGGAGCGATGGCTGGCTGGCTCGTCGTAGTCCTCGCCGTCCTCGGGGTCTACGTGCTCTTCGTCGCCGGGCTCGTCGTCGCCGGCCGCGCCGAGGCGGCGCGGGCGCTCGCGGGCTTCGTGCCCGACTGCGCGCGGCTCGTGGCCGGCCTGGCCCGCGACCCCGCCGTGCCGCGCGTGCGCCGGTGGTCGCTCGTCGCGCTGGCGCTCTACCTCGCGTCGCCGCTGGACCTCGTGCCCGACGTCATCCCGGTCGCCGGCCAGCTCGACGACGCCATCCTGCTCGCGGTGGCCCTGCGCGGCGTCGTGCGGTCCGCGGGCACGGCGGCGGTGCGCCGCCACTGGCACGGTCCCGAGGCGGGGCTGCGCGTCGTCCTCGCCCTGGCGCGGTCCCGTCAGGAGGCGCTGAGCCTCCGCCGCGACGCCTAGCGGCGCCGCGAGGCCGGCGTGCTGCGCCGCGCCGGCACGCGCGGGGCGGGACGCCAGCGCGGCGGGGCCATCACCGGGGCGGTGCCCGCCGGCATCAGCCGGCCCGCCGCGCGCGCCACGAGCAGCTCGAACAGCGCGAGCTGCGCGGGGTCGTCGACCAGCGTCTCGGCGTGCCACTGCACGCCGAGGTACAGCTTGCGACCAGGCGCCTCGAACGCCTCGATGACCCCGTCGGGCGCATAGGCCGTGACCTGCAGGCCCTTGCCGAGGACGGCGACGGCCTGGTGGTGGAAGGAGTTGACGCGCGCCTCGGTCGCCCCGAGCGTCCGCGCCAGCAGCGAGCCCTCGCGGACCTCGACCTCGTGCGTGGGCTGCACCCCCGGCTCGGCCTGGCGGTGGCCGTCGAGGTGCTGGTGCAGCGTGCCGCCCCGCGCGACGTTCATCGCCTGGGCGCCGCGACAGACGCCGAGCACCGGCACGCCGCGCGTGTCGGCCTCGCGCGCGAGCGCGTACTCGAAGCGGTCCAGCGACGGCTCGGTCTCGCCCAGTCGCGGGTGGGGCTTGGCGCCGTAGGCGGCGGGATGGAGGTCGGGCCCGCCGGACAGGCACAGGCCGTCGAGCTGGTCGAGCAGCGGTCCGACCGCGTCGAGCGCCATCGGCGGCAGGACGACGGGCAGGCCGCCGGCGCGCTCGATCGCGCGCATGTAGGTCATGCCGAGCGCCATCTCGCGCTTGCCCGGGTCGAAGTAGGCGCCCTGGTCGGCCTCGGCCGTCTCGCGCAGCTCCGAGGTGGTCACGCCGATCAGCGGGCGCATCGCGTCCTGTCCTTCCCCATGTCGATCATGCGCTCCACCCTCCTCATCGTCATCCAGGCGCCGGAGGTGGAGCCCCCCGCGCCCAGGGTCGCACGGATGCCGGCGCTTGCGCGCCGCCCGGCCGCGCCTCAAGCTGCCCGACCGCATGTCCTCGGACGTCCTGCACGCGCTGGGCAGCGGGCTCCTGGCGGGCTGGGCCGTCGCCGTGCCGCTCGGCGCGATGGGCGTCCTGCTGGTCGACCTCGCCGCCCGCCACGGCGTCCGTGCCGCGGCTCCTGCCGCGCTCGGCGTGGCGACGGCCGACCTCGCGTACGCCACGGTAGCGGCCGCCGCCGGTCTGGCGGTGAACGACGCGCTGGACCCGGTCCGCGACGAGGCGCGGTGGGTCAGCGCCGGCGTCCTGGCCGCCATGGCGCTCGTGCTCCTCGTCCTGGCGACGCGGCCCGCGCCCGAGCGCCACGACGGGCTCGCGCCGCGCCCGGCCACGACCTTCGCCCGCTTCCTCGGGCTCACCGCGGTCAACCCGACGACCGCCGCCACGTTCGCCGCGCTCATCGCCGGCCTGCCCGCCGTCAGCACCGCCGGCGCCGACGCCAAGGCCGTCTTCGTCGCCGCGGTCTTCCTCGCCTCGGCGAGCTGGCAGCTGCTGCTCGTCGCCGCCGGCGGCGTCCTGCACCACCGCCTGCCGGCGCAGACCCGGCCGCTCACCGCAGGGCTGGGCGCGATCCTCGTCCTGGCGCTCGCGGTGCGGACCGCGCTGGGCTAGTAGCCGGGGTTGGCGGGACAGCCCGAGAACGGGTCGCTCGGGTTCGACGGCTGCGCGGGGCAGCGGACGTAGCGCCGGCGCACGAACGGCGCGGTCGGCTCGTCCAGGGAGAGCCAGTAGGAGACGATGACCCGCCGCTGCGCGCCACCGGCCCGCCCGATCGCGGCGACCTGCCGCACGACGAGCGAGCCGACCGGCGTCGTCAGCAGGGACGTGACGCTCGCGGGCAGCTGCACCGCCGTCGAGATCGCGTAGCGGAACGACGCGCCGTCGCCGAGCTGCTCGTCGGTCGTGGTCCGGCAGAAGCTCTTGCCGTCGGGGATGAGACCGGCGACCGCCTTGCCCACCGTCGGCAGCGCGGCCAGCGCGCCCGCCGCCGGGGCCCCCGCGCCGGACGGCTGTGCGGGGATGCTCGAGGTGGAGCCGTAGTCGAGGTTCGCGCCCACGCAGCCCACGGTGCGCAGGGTGCCCCCGACGTAGCCCAGCAGCCCGTCGGCGCCGGGCGCGAGCAGCGTCTTGCTCATCCGGTAGCCGGCGATGTCGGCGCCCGCGTCGGCCGCCGCCTGCGCGCGGTCGACCTCCTTGGCCCGCCCGGCGCTCGTCAGGCCGCCGAGGGCGCTGGCCACGGCGAAGCCCGAGAGCAGCAGGACGATCGCCATGACCCAGATCGTCGAGCTCATCGCGAACCCGTCCTGGGCCCGCAGCCGGCGCGCGCTCACAGGACGTGGGCCCCCGGGTTCGTGATCACCGTGGACACCCAGATCGGGCGCTGCGGGCCGGTGTCGCGCGAGCCGACGACGCGGACCGCGACCGTCACGCGCACGGTGTTGCGCGCGTTGCCCGTCGTCAGCAGCGAGAGCAGGTCGCCCGTGCGGCCGAGCTGGCGGTCGACGAGCGTCGCGAGGTCCAGCGCGCCGCTGCGCGGCGTGGCGGACACCTGGTCGCCGCCCGCCGCCGTGAGCGAGAGCGAGACCGGGAGGCCGAGCGCCTGCGCGGCCGAGCTGACCGCGTCGGCCTGGCCCGAGATCGTGGACAGCAGCCCGCCGAGCAGGCCGCCGACGACGTTGCCCAGCGAGGTCGACAGCGACGTCACCTTCGCGCTGAGGCTCGAGGTCCCCGACAGCAGCCCCTCGAGCTGGGTGGTGAGCGGCCCGAGCGCGTCGTGGACCGTCGCGAGGTCGCGCAGGTCCGGCAGCGCGCCGTCGTCGGGCAGCTGGCAGAGGTCGAGGACCTTGCCGCCCAGGGCCCCGTCGCCCGACAGCCGCGTCTGCAGCTCGGCGAGCTTCGCGGCGAAGCTCGCCAGCGACGCGCGCAGCGTCGCGAGCGAGGCGCGCAGCGGCGCGGTGCCGCCCTGCACGGCGGTCAGCGACGCCTGGAGCGCGGCCTGCGTCTTCTGGCCGACCAGCGCGCCGAGGAGGTTCATGACCAGGCCGGTGAGCTTGGCCTGCGCGCCCTGCGTGTCGGTGACGACCTTGCCCAGCAGCCCGCCGGTCCCGTCGGCTCCGACGAGCTCGCCCAGCGCCCCGCCCGAGGTGGACAGGAGCGCGGCGATCGCGTCGCGCATCGGGCCGATCCGGGCCAGCAGCGCGCTGAGGTCGAGCACGGGGCAGGACTCGGTGCGGAACGAGGCGACCCGCCAGACGTCGACCGTGCGCGCCCCCTCGTCGGTCTTGACGGTCACGCGCTCGTAGGAGGGCGGCGCGGACGCGTCGGTCGAGGCGGGCACCAGCGGCTCGTCGTGCGCCGGCTCCTGGTCGGTCGCGGGCATCGCGTAGGTCCCGGCGCCCAGGCGGCCTGGGCCCTCGACGCCCCCGGGCGTCGCCACCTGGCGGATCGCGCCCGCGGCGAGCTTGGCGTAGGGCAGCGCGCGGAGCTCCTCGATGGCCTCCGTCGCGACGTTCGAGGCGACCTGGACGTTCTGGGCGGTCGACGCGGTCTGGTGTCCGCGGGTGAAGACCTCCATCGCGGGCAGCACGCCGACGGCCAGGACGACCATCGCGGCGAGGACCTCCAGGAGGGTGAAGCCCGCCTGGTCGCGGCGCAGGCGGCGCAGGACTACGGCCACGGGCACTCCTTGGCGGCGGTGAGCTGGGCGGCCTGGCAGGTGCGCGGCGTGGCGCCCGAGGCGAGGTCGACGGTCGCGGTGCGGCCGGTCACGGGCTCGGCGAGCCGGACACGCACGCTGGGCAGCGCTGCCGCGCCCGCACCGGGCGGCAGGACGAGGAAGGCGCCGCCGGCCGGCATCCGGAACGAGCCGAGGTGGGTGGCCTTCGCGCTCGTCGTGACGTCCTGGCGGGTGCACGCCTTCGTGCCCGGTCGGGCCCCCGGCTTCGTGCAGTCCCACACGATCGTGTGGGGCGACATCGAGCCGTCCGCGTTGCGCGTGACGACCTTGAGCTGGAGCTGGTTGGACGCCGTGCCGCCCGCCCCCGGCCACGGCAGCACCGCGTAGGTCTGGCGGACGTCGTCCTGCACGCGGTCGACGACGAGGTCGACGTCGCCGACCGCGGTGACCCGCCCGTCCACGGCTGCGGCCTGGCCCGGCGCCAGGTCCACGAGGAGGAGGACCGCGAAGAGCACGGCCAGGCCCACGACCATCGAGACCATGGTCTCGACGAGGGTGAAGCCGTCCTGGCGGGCGACGAGGGGCATCCACGAGCCGTCTCGGCGACCCGACGCCCCTCCTCAACTTGGGGGACCCCCACCCGGACGAACGTCCAGCGCCCCTCACGATCTTGGGGAGGCTGCCTAGCGGAAGAAGCGCTCGAAGAGCGGGAGCGAGACGGCGCGGGGCGCGAAGCGGGAGACCGGCACCGCGGCACGGATGACCGCGCCGGGCACCACGACGCGCTTGCCGCGCCGGGCGCCGTCGAGCGCGGCGGCGACGACCTCGTCGCTGTCCTTCCACGCGAAGCCCGGCGCCATCTCGACGGGGTGGTCGGTCTTGTCGAAGAGCTCGGTGCGCACCGGCCCCGGGCACAGCGCGGTGATCGTCACGGCGTGCTTGCGCACCTCCGCGTGCACCGCCTCCGAGAGCGACAGCAGGTGGGCCTTGGCCGCGCCGTAGCCCGCGGAGTTGGGCAGCGGCTGCATGCCCGCCGTCGAGGCGACGTTGATGACACAGCCCGCGCCGCGCGCCACCATCGCCGGCAGGAAGCGGCCCATGAGGTCCACGGGCGCCTCGCACAGCAGGCGCACCTGCTGGAGCTCCTGGTCGAGGTCGGACTCGTGGAACGGCCCGCCGGTGGCGAAGCCGGCGTTGTTGACCAGGACGTCGGCGCGCAGCCCCAGCGCGTCGAGCCGGCCGGGCAGGCCGGCGCGCGCCGGCGGGTCGGTGAGGTCGCACTCGAGCACCTCGGCGCGCACGCCGTGGGCCTCGCGCACCTCGGCGGCGAGCTGCTCGAGGCGCTCGGCCCGGCGGGCGACGAGCGCGACGCCGTGGCCCGCCGCGCCGAGCTGGCGGGCGAACTCGGCACCGAGGCCCGACGACGCGCCGGTGACCAGGGCGACGGCGGACGGGTCCGGAGCGGGGAGGCTCATCGGCCGCTTGGGTGTCCGGGCGCCCGCACGGCGAAACCGCCGCGGGCGCGCCGGATCATGCTCTCGGCACAGTCCGCGAGCCTTCGGGTGTGCGCTGGCCCGTTGACGCGGCCCCGCAGCCGTGTGGCACAGTGGACACCATGTCAAGCGCGGACTACGTGATCGTCGGTGCCGGCTCCGCCGGCTGCGTCCTGGCCAACCGCCTCAGCGCCGACCCGGGCAACCGCGTCGTCCTCCTGGAGGCCGGCGGCAAGGACTCCCACCCGAACATCAAGATCCCGGCCGCGTTCGCCAACCAGTTCGAGACGAAGCTCGACTGGAACTTCGCGACCGAGCCCGAGCCGCACGTCGACGGGCGCTCGCTCTACATCCCGCGGGGCAAGAGCCTGGGCGGCTGCAGCTCGATGAACGCGATGCTCTACGTCCGCGGCCGGCCGCTGGACTACGCGCTCTGGGAGGCCGAGGGCGCCGAGGGATGGGGCTGGGACGACGTCCTGCCGTACTTCCTGCGCTCCGAGGGCAACGTGCGCGGCGCCAGCGAGTTCCACGGCGCCCACGGCGAGCTCTTCGTCTCCGAGCAGCGCTCGCCGCGTCAGATCAACCGGCGCTTCATCGAGTCGAGCGTCGCCGCCGGCATCCCGCAGGTCCCCGACTACAACGGGCCCGAGCAGGACGGCGTCTCGATGTTCCAGGTCACCCAGCGCAACGGCCGGCGGTGGTCGACGGCCGACGCGTTCCTCAAGCCCGTCATGCACCGCGACAACCTCCAGGTGATCACCAACGCGACCGTCCTCGGCGTCGAGCTCTCCGGGGACCGCGCGACCGGCGTGCGCTACCGCGACAAGCGCGGGCGCGAGCAGGTCGTCCACGCCACCGCGGAGGTCATCCTCTCGGCGGGCGCCATCGGCTCGCCGCAGATCCTCATGCTGTCGGGCATCGGGCCGGCCGACCACCTCGGCGAGGTCGGCATCCAGGTCCGCCACGAGCTCGACGGCGTCGGCCAGAACCTGCAGGACCACCCGTTCCTGACCTGCCTCTTCGAGGTGTCCGACGAGCAGACGCTCTACGGCGCCGACAAGCCGAAGAACCTCGCGGAGTGGGCGCTGCGCCGCACCGGCCCGCTCTCGTCCACGGTGGCCGAGGTCTGCGCGTTCGTGCGCACCCGCCCGGGCCTCCCGGCCGCGGACATCCAGTACCACATGGGCGCCGCGTACTTCGAGGACCACGGCCGCGAGACGTTCGACGGCCACGCCGTCGTCATCGCGCCGGTGCTCGTCAGCCCGAAGGCGCGCGGGCGCGTCTGGCTGCGCTCGAGCGACCCGACGGCCAAGCCGCGGATCCTCACGAACTCGCTGTCGGAGCCGGAGGACCTGGCGTCGATGGTCGCGGGCGTCGAGCTGGCGCGCGAGATCGCGTCGCAGAGCCCGCTCAAGGACGTCGTCGTGCGCGAGATCAAGCCGGGCCCGGACGCGACGACGCGCGAGGACCTCGAGGCCGACATCCGCCGCCGCCTCATGCTCATCTACCACCCGGTGGGCACCTGCAAGATGGGCTCGGGCGACGAGGCCGTGGTCGACGCGCAGCTGCGCGTCAAGGGCGTCGACGGCCTGCGCGTCGCCGACGCCTCGGTCATGCCGGTCATCACCGGCGGCAACACGAACGCGCCGACGATCATGATCGCCGAGAAGGCCGCCGACCTCGTGCTCGGCAAGGAGGCCCCGGGGCGTGTGGCCGCGGCCATGGCCGGGGCCCCTTCGTGAAGGTCGCGATCGTCGGGGCCGGCTTCAGCGGGATCGGGACCGCCATCGCCCTCGAGGAGGAGGGCGTCCACGAGTACGTCGTGCTCGAGCGCTCGGACGGCATCGGCGGCGTCTGGCACCACAACACCTACCCGGGTGCCGCGTGCGACGTCCCGTCCTACCTCTACTCGTACTCCTACGAGCAGCGGCGAGACTGGACCCAGCCGTGCTCCCCGCAGGAGGAGATCCTGCGCTACATCGACGACACCGCGCGCAAGCACCGCGTCCTGGACAAGGTGCGCTTCGGCTGCGAGGTCGTCGACGCGCGGTGGGACGACACGCAGCTGCGCTGGACGCTCACCGTCGAGGGGGGTGAGCGCGTGGAGGCCGACGCGCTGGTCGTCGCCTGCGGGCAGCTGAGCCGGCCGCGGTGGCCGTCGATCCCCGGTCGCGACACCTTCGAGGGCCACGAGTTCCACTCGGCCGAGTGGGACCACGACCACGACCTGCGCGGCAAGCGCGTCGCGGTGGTCGGCACGGGGGCCAGCGCGGTGCAGTTCGTGCCGCCGGTCGCCGAGGAGGCCGCGCACCTCGACGTCTACCAGCGCACGGCGCCGTACATGCTGCCGCGGCGCAACCCGCGCTACCCGAAGCTCGTGCGGTCGCTCATCGCGAACGTGCCCGGCCTGCAGTCCGCGCGCCGCCTGGGCATGGAGGCGTTCATGGAGCTCTGCATCCTCGCGCTGACCAAGGCGCCGCCGCTGCGCCGGATGCTGTGGGCGTGGTCGGCCGCGTTCATGCGCCTCCAGGTCCGCGACCCGGAGCTGCGCCGCAAGACGTGGCCGGACTACCCCATCGGCTGCAAGCGGATCCTGTTCTCGTCGTACTACCTGCCGGCGCTCGGGCGGCCGGACGTCGAACTCGTGACCGACCGCATCGCGCGGATCACGCCGCGCGGCGTGCTGACCGAGGACGGCGTCGAGCGGGAGGTCGACACGATCATCTGGGGCACGGGCTTCGACGCCGACGCGTTCGTCCTGCCGATGCACGTCCACGGCGTCGAGGGCCGCGAGCTCCAGGAGGTCTGGGACGCGGGCGGCGGGCCGCACGCGCATCTGGGCCTGACGGTCGCGGGCTTCCCGAACATGTTCCTCATGTACGGGCCCAACACGAACCTCGGCGTCGGGTCGATCATCGTGATGATCGAGGCGCAGGTCCGGTACGTCATGAGCGCCCTGCGGCGGCTGCGGGCGACCGGCGCGACGGCGCTCGACCTGCGCCCGGAGGTCCTGCGGACGTCGGACGTCGAGGTCCAGGACCGTCTCAAGGACACCGTCTGGACCCAGTGCAGGAGCTGGTACCGCCAGGACGGGACGGGTCGCATCGTCAACAACTGGCCGGGCTTCATGGCCGAGTACGTCAAGGCGACGCGCGAGCTCGACCCGGTGCAGTACCAGGAGCTCCGTCTTCATAGCGAAGCTCTGAAGAAGGACCTGGTCCGCGCACCGTAGGGCACAAGATGCGAGCGTTGGTGCGAGGCAAGCTCTGAGGCATGTCTCGCACCGAGCGCTACGCGAACCTCGCCGGCGTCGTCGTGCCCTTCGTGGGCGTCGTGGCGGCGATCGCCCTGCTGTGGAACTCGTGGGTCGACGCGACCGACCTGGCGATCATGGCCGTGATGTACCTCGCCACGGCGCTGGGCGTGACGATCGGCTTCCACCGCCTGCTCACCCACCGCTCGTTCTCCACGGCGCCGTGGCTCGAGCGCACCTTCGCGGTCCTGGGCTCGCTGTCGGTGCAGGGCTCGGTCATGGACTGGGTCGCCGACCACCGCAAGCACCACGCGCACACCGACGTGGAGGGCGACCCGCACTCGCCGCACGTCGGCCACGGCAGCGGCCTCAAGGGGCTCTGGCACGCGCACACCGGCTGGCTGCTGGAGACCCAGGGCCAGGCCGACTGGAAGCGCTACGCCCGCGACCTCTACGACGATCCGGCGATGCGCCGCATCGGCCGCGCGTTCCCGAAGCTCGTCCTCGTCTCGCTGCTCATCCCGACGCTGCTGGGCTTCGCACTGCACGGCTGGACGCTCGAGGGCGCCGTGCGCGGCTACGTCTGGGGCGGGCTCGTGCGCATCTTCCTCGTGCACCACGTGACGTGGTCGGTCAACTCGATCTGCCACTTCTTCGGCGGCCGGCGCTTCGACATCGAGGACCGGTCGACCAACGTCGGCTGGCTGGCGATCCCGTCGCTGGGCGAGTCCTGGCACCACAACCACCACGCCTTCCCGCGCTCGGCCCACCACGGCATGCGCTGGTACGAGGTCGACGTCTCGGCGGCGATCATCACCGCGATGGAGAAGGTCGGGCTCGCGAAGGACGTCGTGCGGATCTCGCCGGAGCGCCAGGCGGCGAAGGCCATCGGGCGCGACGAGCGGGTCGTGGCGGGCCCGACCGCGCCCGCGCCCTCCGAGCGCGAGCGCGAGCTGGTCTAGCCGGCGTCGCCGCGTTCGGGCGGCGCGCGCGTCCCTCAGGGCGCGCGCGTCGCTCAGGGCGCGCCCGTCATCCGTTGGCGGATGTTCCGCCTGGGGAGCGGAGAATCCGCCACTCGATGACGGGGTGGCGCGTTGGGTCTAGCCGACCAGCGACGCGCACACCCAGTTGTGCGCGCCGGCACCGCCGGCCCACAGGCGGGCGGCGAGGCGGTCCTGCTCGGCCTTGGGGGCCTGGTAGGCGTGCGGCGTGGAGCCGCCCAGGCCGCGCCAGGTCTCCGGCATGAACTGGTAGTAGCCCGAGGCGCCGGCGAAGTTCGGCGGCAGGTTCTGGCCGCCGGACTCGCACTCGACGATCGGCCACGGGATCGCCCAGGGGCCCCCGGGCCCGGTGGCGCGCGCGGCGCGGGCGCGGGCGGCGAGGAGGCGGTCGAGCGTGCGCTGGGCGCGGCGGCGGTCGCCGCGGGTCGCGCGCAGGGCCGCGAGGCGGGCGGCGCGCGCCTCGCGCAGCGCGGCCTGGCGGGCGGCCAGCGCGGTGCGCATCCGGGCGAGGGCGTCGCGCTGGGCCTGCACGGCCTGCTCGGCGGCGCGGCGGCGGACGACGAGGCGCCGCAGCGCCGTGGTCCGCTGCTTGGCGTCGTCGCGGGCGCCGCGGACGTCGCGGACGATCGAGGCGTTCGCGTCGCGCACGCGGTCCAGGAACTCGAAGCGCTCGAGGAGGTCGCGGAAGCCGTGGGCGTGCAGCACGACGCCGACGACGTCGGGGCGCACCGTCGTGTAGCGGCCGCGCAGGACCTCGGCGAGGCGCCCGCGCGCCTGCCCGAGGCGCTTGCGGGTGCGGGCGAGGCGGTCGCGCTGCTCGTCGAAGGCGGTCTCGGTGCGCGCGAGGCGGGCGCGGGAGCGGGCGAGCTCGGCCTCGACGTCGGCGAGCCGGCGCTGCAGCACGGCGACGTCCTTGGCGACGGCGCGCTCGAGGCGGCCCAGCCGCGCGGCGGCGCCGGCCAGCGCACCCTCGCGGTCCTTGCTGCGCTCGATGCGGTTGCGCAGCGACCCCTCGTCCTGACCGGCGGCGAGCCGGGGGGTCAGGGCGGCGGCAGCCAGCGCGCCGAGCAGCAGCACGGCGAGCAGGACGAGGCGAGGCGAGCGGACGGCAGGCGGCATGCGGCGCAGCGCGGGACGCACCCGCGCAGGGGCGCGCACGGTAGGCGCGCGACCGCCCGGCGCCCGCAACGCGCGTTGCAGGCGCGGGCGCTGCAGCGCCGCTGTCGCGCCGAGCCGGCGGCGCCGTAGGCTGCGCCGCCATGAGCACGGACCTGCGCGACAAGGTCGCGATCGTCACCGGCGGCGCGAGCGGGCTGGGCCGCGCGACCGCGCTCGCGCTGGCCGAGGCGGGCGCGGTGGTCGTCGTCGCCGACGTCGACGAGACGGGCGGCCGGGCGGTCGCCGAGGAGGTCGGCGGGCACTTCGTCGCCACCGACGTCGCCGACTTCGACGCCAACCACGCGATGGTCGACTTCGCGGTCGAGCGCGCGGGCGGGGTGGACCTCGCGTACCTCAACGCGGGCGTGTCGAGCGGCGTGGGCGTGGTCGACGGCTTCGACCTCGAGCGCTATCGCAAGGTCATGGGCATCAACCTCGACGGCGTGGTGTTCGGGACGCACGCCGTCGTCCCGGCGCTGCGGGAGCGCGGCGGCGGGGCGATCGTCGCGACCGCGTCGCTGGCCGGCCTCACCGGCCTGCCGATGGACCCGGTCTACACCGCCAACAAGCACGCGGTCGTCGGCCTCGCCCGCTCGCTGGGCCCGGCGCTCGAGGGCGAGGGCATCCGCTTCAACGCCGTCTGCCCGGGCTTCGCCGAGTCCCAGATCATCGCCGGCATGCGCGAGGACCTCATCGAGGCGGGCTTCCCGATCATCCCCGCGCAGGACGTCGCCGCCGCGGTCCTGACGCTCTTCACCGGCGACATGTCCGGCGAGTGCTGGTTCGTCCAGGCCGGCCGCGAGCCCGCGCCCTTCGGCTTCCGCGGCATCCCGGGACCCCGCGTCTGACGCACGGTGCCTGGCACCGTTCACCCTCAGGCGCTGCGGGCGGCGTCCCGGACGGCGTCGGCGGCGGCCCACGCCGCGGCGGCTCCGAGGGCGAACGGGTCGACCTCGACGGTGCCGGTGCTGAGGCAGAAGGCGACGTCGCCGTCGTAGGACGTCGCGACGGGATCGACGGCGCGGGCGACGCCGGCGGAGGCGGCGCGGGCGACGAGCCACGCGCCGGTGCGGTCCACGCGCGCGTCGGTGCAGACCACGACGAGGACGGTGTTCTCCCGCGTGGGCGGGGGCGGCGCCGCGGCGGCCGCCCGCAGGAGGTCGGCGGTGCGCACGAGCTCGCCGTCGCGCCGGCCGGCCGCGAGCAGGGAGCCGTCGGCGTCGAGGACGTCGCCCACCGGGTTGGCGACCGCGAGCGCGGTGACCAGCGCTCCGCCGATCCGCTCGGTGGCCGCGCCGAAGCCGGTCCACGCCCAGCTGCCGGGGTCGGCGAGCTTGCCCGCGGCGGTCGACGCGCCGGCGCCGACGCGACCCCGCGCGGGCACCGCCGGCCCGGCGGCGTCGCACGCCGTCCGGCCCTCCGCGGCTCCGGGCCGGCGGCCCGGCTCCAGCGCGCTGCGGTCGAAGACGACGGCGCCCGCCACGAGCGGCACCCGCACGCCCGCGCGCGTCAGGTGGCCGTGGCCGCGCTCCTCGAGCCACGCGACGACGCCGTCGCCCGTGGCCAGCCCGAACGCGCTGCCGCCCGACAGGACGACGCCGTGGACGTCGCGCGGCATGCTCGACGGCGCCAGCACGTCGGTCTCCCGGGTCCCCGGCCCGCCGCCGCGCACCTCGACGCCGCCCGTGGCGCCGTCGGGGACGAGCACGACCGAGCAGCCGGTGAGGCCGTCCTCGGCGGTCCAGTGGCCGGCGAGGACGCCGGCGGGCAGCTCGAGGTCGGCCACGGACCGCACGCTACGGCATGCTGCGCCTGTGCCCGACGACCAGGTCCTCGCCCGCGTGCGCCGCGTGCCCGAGGGGTTCGTGGCGACCTACGGCGACCTCGCGCCCGGCGCTCCGCGCCACGCCGGCCGCGTCCTGCACGACACGGCCGAGGCCGTGCCGTGGTGGCGGATCGTCCGCGCCGACGGCTCGCTGCCCAAGGGCGAGCGCCAGGCCGCGCGGCTGCGCGAGGAGGGCGTGCCGTTTCGCGGCGCGCGGGTGGACGTGCGCCGGGCGCGGATCGCGCCCGAGGCGCTCGGGTAGGGCCCGCCCGTGACGGCCCCGCTGACCTTCGAGCCGCTGTTCATGGAGCGCGTCTGGGGCGGTCGCCGCCTGCAGGAGCTCTTCGGCAAAGCGCTGCCCGACGGGGCGACGATCGGCGAGAGCTGGGAGCTCGTGGACCGTCCGGAGGCCCAGTCCGTCGTCGCCACCGGGCCGTTGACCGGGACGACGCTCGGCGAGCTGTGGCGCGGGCCGGACCGCGAGCGCCTGTTCGGCACCCGCGCCCGGGACGCGGGGGAGCGCTTCCCCCTCCTGGTCAAGCTCCTGGACTGCGTCGAGACGCTGTCGGTGCAGGTCCACCCGCCCGCCGACGTCGCCTGCCGCCTCGGAGGCGAGCCGAAGACCGAGATGTGGGTCGTGCTGGCCACCGAGGGCGACGCGCACCTCCTCGTCGGCCTGCGCGAGGGCGTCACCCGCGAGGCCTTCGAGCAGGCGCTGCGCGACGGCGACGACGTCTCGGCGCTGCTGCACCGCGTCGGGACCGCGCCCGGCATGGCGATGCTCCTGCCCTCCGGCCGGGTCCACGCGATCGGCGCCGGCAACGTCATCGCCGAGGTCCAGCAGAACTCCGACACGACCTACCGCGTCTTCGACTTCGACCGGCCCGGCCTCGACGGCGCCCCGCGCGAGCTGCACGTCGACGAGTCCCTGGCCTCCATCGACTTCGACGACGCCGAGCCGTCCCCGGTCCGGCCCGACGGCGAGGCGCTCGTGCACCACGCGCTGTTCGAGGTCGACCGCCTGGTGCTCGACGGCCCGCGCAGGGCCGCGCCGGCGGGGGAGTGCGCCGTGGTCTGCGGGCTCGACGCGCCCGTGCGCACGGGCGCAGACGAGCACCTTCCCGGGACGTTCGTCCTCGTGCCCGCCGACGCCGAGGACCCCGACGTGGCGCCCGCCGGCGAGCGAGCGACGGTGCTGCGCATCCTCCTCGGCCCGTGACCCGACGCGCACAGGATGTGCGCTGCTGTTCAACATGCTGTGATCCGCCGGCGTCCGGGCGCCGTAGAACAGGCATGGCGACCTTCGAGCAGCACCGCACCTCCACCGTCCAGCGCCGGCGCGAGCTCTTCGCCCAGGTCTGCAGCGTCCTGGACGACCGCCTCGACGAGAGCGAGCTGAGCGTCGAGGAGGTCGGCCGTGAGGTCTTCGCGAGCCGGCGGCAGGTGCAGCGGGTCATGGAGGACCACGGCACGACGTTCCGCGACGAGCTCACGGGTCGCCGCATGGAGCGCGCCGCCGACCTCCTGCGCGACACCCCGATGACCGTCCGCGCGATCGCCCACCGCGTCGGGTACCGCCAGCCTGCGCAGTTCGCCAAGGCCTTCCGCCGCCACCACGGCGCCGGGCCGAGCGCGTTCCGCGACGCGCAGCGCACCACCGCCTGGGCCGTCGCCGCCTAGGGCGACGCCCGGGGCCCGGTGCTGGGCCTCTCGCACGGTGGGTAGGCTCGGCCTCCGTGGCGCCTGCGCCCGCGCACCGACGGCTGCTGGACCGCTTCGCGGTCCGTCTCGTGCTGGGCATGGTGCTCAGCTTCCTGCCGCTGGCCGCCGTCCTCTCGGTCCTGCTGGTGCGCAACGCGAGCGACAGCCTCGACGAGGCGGCGCGCGCGGGCCTGCGCAACGCGGCGGTCACGCTGTCCCAGCGCATCGACGTGCGCTTCGGCGAGCGGCGCAACGACCTGCGCGCGATCGCCGACCTCCTGGGCCGGGGCGAGGTCCGCGAGGACCGCATCCCGGTCGACGTGCGCGTCGACTTCGAGGCGCTGCAGCTCGTCGACCTCCGGGGCCGGTACGTCGGGGGCACGACCCGCGAGCCCCTCGGCGGCCCGGCCGACCCGTTCTTCGCCGCCGCCGCCCGTGGCGCCGAGACCCACTCGCTGACCCGGCGCGCGCAGGGGACGCTGCGCACCGTCCTCGCCCAGCCCGTGCGCGACCGCTCCGGACGCATCCGGCGCGTCCTCCTCGGCGACCTCGACGAGACCGTGTTCGCCGGACTCGTCTCGAGCTTCCGGCTGGGGGAGACGGGCGAGGCCGTCATCCGCGTCCCCGGCGGGCGGCTGCTGTGGCGCACCGGGCTCGGCCAGCCCCGCAGCCCCGTCGAGATGGCGGCCCGCGACCCGCTCGCCGACCGGTCGACGACCGGCGCTCCGGGCCGGGCGCTCGCCGGGCAGACCGGCACCCTGCGCTTCCGGGCCTCGACGGGCAACGAGGCGGTCGGCGGCTACGCGCCCGCGAGGCGCGTCGGATGGTCGGCCGACGTGCGCCAGGACACCTCCGAGGCCTTCGCCGCCATCGACGACCAGCGCAACCTGGCGATCCTCGTCGGCCTGCTCGGGTCGCTGCTCGTCGGCGCCTTCGCCGTCCTCTTCGCGCGTCACACCGTCCGCCCGGTCTCGGCGCTGGCCGAGATGGCCCGGCGCGTCGCGTCGGGCGACCTCACCGCCCACGTCGAGCCCGGCGGCGCGAGCGAGCTGCGCCAGCTCGGCGAGTCGTTCAACGCGATGGTCGAGAGCCTCGAGCGGCTGGCGGGCCAGCTGCGCGCCGCCGGCCACGACCTCGCGAGCTCCGCCGCGCAGCTCTCCTCGAGCGCCCAGGAGCTCGCGACGACCACGACGCAGCAGTCGTCGTCGGCGACGGAGACCTCGTCGACCATGCAGGAGCTCTCGACGACCACGCAGTCGATCGCCGACAGCGTCTCGGGCGTCGAGCAGCGCGCGACGGACACGCGGTCGGCGCTGCACGCGGCCGACACCGACATCCAGGCCTCGTCGGAGCGGACGCTCGCGCTGGCCCAGCGCACGGCCGAGATCGGGCAGATCCTCGGGCTCATCAACGAGATCGCCGACCGCACGAACCTCCTCGCCCTCAACGCCGCGATCGAGGCGGCGCGCGCGGGCGAGGCCGGTGCCGGGTTCTCCGTCGTCGCCGACGAGGTCCGCCGCCTCGCCGAGCGCTCGAAGGCCGAGGCGCAGAAGATCGCCGACATCGTGGGCGCGACGCAGGACGCCACGAACGCGACGGTCATGGCGATGGACAGCGGCTCGAAGCGGATGCGCGACGGCCTGGAGCTCATGGAGCAGGTCGCCGACGCCGTGAGCCAGGTGCGCTACACGACCGACGAGCAGCGGCTGGCCACCGAGCAGGTCGTCCAGGCCATGTCGTCGGTGACGGCCACGAGCCGCCAGGCCGCCGCCGCAGCCCAGCAGATCGCGGGCTCGTCGACGCAGATCGCGCGCCTCGCGGCGGACCTCGACCGTGCCGCGGCGACGTTCCGCACGCGCGCGCAGGCGCGGTCCGACAAGCACACGCCGATCGTCCCGGCACCGCTCGGACCGGCTGGGCCGCCGGGCGCCAACGGCGCTCCGGGCCGGGCGGGCGTGCACGCCGACGAGGCGTAGCGCGGCGTGCCGATCCTCGAGCCCTTCGAGCCGCTCGCGACCCGCGCGCCGGTCGCCCCGGCCGGTCCGGCCGCGCTCGTGCTCGAGGTTGGCGACGACCACCACGCCCTGCGCCTCGAGGACGTGCGGGTCGTGGTCGAGGCGCCGGACGTCACGCGCGTGCCCGACGCGCCGCCGGCCGTGCTCGGGGTGCTCAACGTCCGCGGCGAGGTGGTGCCGGTGCTCGACACGGGCATCGCCGCGGGGGTCGCGCCGGTCGGCGGCGCGCCGTTCGCCGTCGTGGTCGAGGCGGCGCCGGGACGGGTCGCGCTCGCCGCGCGGGCGCAGCCGCGGCACGTCGTCCTCGGCCCGGAGGTCGGGGCTTCGGCGCTCGCCGTCGGGACGCACCGCCACGCGGTGGGCGACGGCCTCGTCGCCACGCTGCTCGACGTCGACGCGCTGGCCCTCGAGGCTGCGGCGTGACCGACGAGCTCGACCTCCGCGCGCTCTTCGACCAGGAGGCGACGGTCCTGCTCGAGCGCCTGTCGCAGGGCGCGCTCGAGCTCGAGGACCGCCCGGACGACGCGGAGCTCGTCGCCTCGCTGTTCCGCGCCGCCCACACGCTCAAGGGCTCGGCCGCGCTCGTCGAGCTGCATCCGATCGCGCGCACCGCGCACGCCCTCGAGGACCTCCTGCAGGCGGTGCGCTCCGGCACGATCGACCCGACGACGGCGGTCGTCGACGCGGTGCTCGACACGGTCGACGCCGTGCGCGAGGCCATCCCGCGGCTCATGACCGGCGCCGACCCGGGGCCGGCGCCCGACGCCGCCGCCGCACGCGTGCGCGCCGTCCTGGAGGGCACGGCGATGCCGCCGGCGGCCGCGCCACCGCCCGCCGCGCCCCCGCTCGCGGCACCGGGGCCCGACGACCCCGAGCCCGATCCGCCCGCCGCCCCGGACCACGGCGGCGAGGAGACGATCGCCGTCCCGCTCTCGCGCCTGGACCGCCTCGTGCGCCTGGCCGGCGAGGGCCGCACCGCCCGCCTGCGCCTCGCCGCCGCCCTCGGCGAGCACGCCACGGACCCGGAGGTCGACGCCGCGCTCGTCGACCTCGAGCGGGCGCTCGGCGCCCTGCAGCGCCAGACGCTCCAGGCGCGGATGGTGACCTTCGAGCGCATCGCCGAGCCGCTGCGCCGCGGGGTGCGCGACGTCGCGCGGGCCACCGGCAAGGAGGTCGACTACGCACTGGACGGCGAGGGCGTCGAGCTCGACCGCGGGGTCCTCGACGCGCTGCGCGAGCCGCTGCTGCACCTCGTGCGCAACGCCGTCGACCACGGCATCGAGCCCCCCGGCGAGCGCGTCGCCGCCGGCAAGGCGCCGTCCGGGACCCTGCGGATCGCCGCCCGCCGCCGCGGGGCGGACCTCGTCGTCGAGGTGCGCGACGACGGCCGCGGCCTGGACCCCGACGCGCTGCGGGCCCGGCTGCCCGGCGCGGCCGGCCTGTCCGATGCCGCGGTGGTGGAGCGCCTCTTCGAGCCCGGCGTGTCGACCGCGACCGCGGTGACCGACCTGTCGGGCCGGGGTGTCGGCCTGGACGCCGTGCGCACCGCGCTGCAGCGCGTCCGCGGGACGGTCCGCGCCGCGGGCGAGCCGGGTCGCGGGACGACCTTCACGCTGACCGTCCCCGTGACGCTCGCCGTCGTGCGCTGCCTGCTCGTCGCGACCGGCGGCGAGCGCTACGCCATCCCGTCGCACGCCGTGAGCACCGTCGTCGAGGCGTCCGCCGACGCGCTGGTCGGCCTCGAGGGCGGGCGCGCCGTCTGGGTGGGCGGCGACGTCGTCCCGGTGGCCGAACTGCACGATGCGGTGGGCGCGGCGCCCAGCGGCGCCAGCGCGCAGGCCGTCGTCCTCGCGACCGGCGGCCGGCGGCTCGCGCTGCGCGTCGACGCGCTCCTCGGCCAGCGCGACGTGACGGTGCAGGAGCTCGGCCGGGCGCTCGGGCGCGTCGAGCTGGTCGCCGGCGCCAGCATCGACGCCGACGGGTCGGTCCTGCTCGTGCTCGACCCCGTGGCCCTGGCCGCCCGGGCCGGCGCCCTCCGCGCGCCCGCCGCACCGAGCACGCCCGCCGACGCGGCACCGTCGCGGGCCGCGGCCGGTGCGACCGTCCTGGTCGTCGACGACGCGCTCACCGTGCGCGAGCTCCAGCGCGCGATCCTCGAGCGCGCCGGCTACGCGGTCCTGCTGGCCGAGGACGGCGAGGCCGCCCTGCGCGTGCTGGACCGCGAGCGGCCCGACCTCGTGCTCACCGACGTCGAGATGCCGCGCCTCGACGGCTTCGGCCTCGTCGAGATGATCCGGGGGCGGGCGGACCTCGCCGGGATGCCCGTCCTCATCGTCAGCTCGCGCGACGACGAGGCCGACCGGCGCCGCGGCCTCGAGGCGGGCGCCGACGGCTACATCGTCAAGCAGGCCTTCGATGAGCCGACCCTGCTCGGCTGGGTGGGCCGGATGCTCGGGACCGAGGACCTCCCGGCATGAGCACCGCACCGCCGACGCGCGTCGTCGTCGTCGAGGACTCTCCGGTCCAGCGCGCGCACATCGTCGCCGTGCTCCAGGCGACCGGGCAGATCACCGTGGTGGCCGAGGCCGCCGACGTCCCGGGCGCGCTCGAGGCGGTGCGCACCCACAGGCCGCAGCTCGTGACGATGGACCTCGAGCTGCCCGGCGGCATCACGTCCGAGCTCGGCGGCGTCGAGGCGATCCGGACGATCATGGCCGAGCGGCCGACCCCCATCCTCGTCCTCTCGGTCCACACCCCGTCGCGCGAGTCCGGCGAGGCGCTGGTCGCGCTCGACGCCGGGGCCATCGACGTCCTGCCCAAGGCGTCGGCCGGCGACGGTGCGGCGGCCGAGACGCTGCGCCGCCGCGTGCGCGTGCTGAGCGGCGTGCCGATGGTGCGTCGGCCCCGGGCGACCGCCCCCGTCCCGACCGCGCGCGTCACCGACCTGCCGGTCATCGCGCTCGCGGCGTCGACCGGCGGTCCCGGGGCGCTGCGGACCGTCGTGGCCGAGCTGCGGGGCGTCGGGGCGCCGGTGCTCGTCGTCCAGCACATCCACGCGGAGTTCGTCGAGAGCTTCGCCCGCTGGCTGCAGGAGACGACGCTCATGCCGGTGACGGTGCCCGGCCACCGCGAGGCGGCGCGCCCCGGGGTCGTCTACGTCGCCCCCGCGGACACGCACCTGCGGCTCGGGCCGGGGCGGACCCTCGAGCTCGACCCCGAGCCCGAGCTGCTGTCGCGGCCCTCGGCGGACGAGCTGCTCAGCTCGGTGGCGGCGCACGCCGGCCCGGCGGCGGTCGGCGCCGTGCTCACGGGCATGGGCGACGACGGCGCGCGCGGGCTCCTGGCCATCAGGCAGGCGGGCGGGCGGACCTTCGCGCAGGACGGCGAGTCGGCGACCGTGGACGGCATGCCCCGCGCCGCCCGCGACCTCGGCGCCGCCGAGCGCGTGATGGGCCTCGAGCAGATCGGCCGGTCGATCGCGGCGATCGCCGCCGGGGGCCGGTGACCGAGGCGCTCGACGACGCCGCGGCGCTGCTGCGCGACCGCAGCGGCCTGGCGCTCGACGCCCACGGCCGCGACCGCCTGCGCGAGGCGCTGGCCCAGGAGGGCGCGCGGCGCGGGCTGGCCGAGGCCGAGCTCGTCGCGCGCGCGGCGCAGGAGCGCGAGCTGCTGCAGGCGCTGGTCGACGGCGCGACGCTCCAGGAGACGAGCTTCTTCCGCGACCCCGCCGTCTTCGACGCCCTGCGCGACGAGGTGCTGCCACGCCTCGACGACCCGGTGGTCGTGTGGAGCGCGGGGTGCGCCGACGGCCACGAGCCCTACAGCCTGGCCATGCTGCTGGCCGAGTCGGGCCGCCGCGGCTGGCGCGTGGTCGGCACCGACGTCTCGTCGGCCGCCCTGCGACGCGCCCGCGGCGCGACGTACCCCGAGCGCCGGCTGCGCGGCCTGTCCGCCGAGCGCCGCGCGAGGTTCCTCGAGCCGGCGAGCGACGGCGCCTCCCGCGTGGTGGCGCAGCTGCGCGACCACGTCGTCCTGGCCCAGCACAACCTCGCGACCGACCCGCCGCCGCTCGAGGCGCAGGGCGCGGGGCTCGTCCTCTGCCGCAACGTCCTCATCTACCTCGACCCCGACGCGACCCGCGGCTTCCTCGACCGGCTGCACGACTGGCTGGCGCCCGGGGCGCTGCTCGTCGCCGGCGCGGCCGAGTCGCTCCTGCACCTGACGACGCGCTTCCGCCTGGTGCCGCTGGGCCCTGGGTTCGTCTACCGGCGCGACCTGGCGCGGCCCTCGACGCCCGCGCCGAGCCCGCGGCCGCCGGTACCCCGGCAGCCCTCGGCCGCCCCGCCTCGACGCCGCGGTCCGGGGCCACCGGCACTGCCGCCCGCGCCCGACGCGGCGGCGCTGGATGCCGCAGGCCAGGAGGCGCTCGCCGCCGGGCGCACCGACGAGGCGGTCGGGGCGTTCCGGCGGGTGGTCTACCTCGACCCGGACGGCGTGCTGGGCCACCTCCACCTCGGCCTGGCCCTCGAGGCGGCGGGCGACGCCGGCGCGACCAGGGCCTTCCGCGCCGCGCGGGCCGCGCTGCGGCGCACCGAGCCCCGCGGCGTCGCCGGCGCGCTGGGCGGCTACCGCGTCGAGGAGCTCGAGCGGATGCTCGCGGCCAAGCTGGAGGACGACGGGTGAGGGCGCTGGTCGTGGTCCACCAGGGCGAGCAGCGCTTCGCGCTGCCGGCCGAGGCGACCCGGGCGGTCCTCGAGCCGGTCGGCCTCGTCGACCTGCCCAGCCCGCGCCCCGGCGTGGCCGGCGTGCTGCGCCCCGACCGCCTCGGCCTCCCGGTCCTCGACGTCCTGGCCGCCGACGGCGAGCACGTCGTCGTCCTCGAGGCCGCCGGCCGGCGCTTCGGGGTCCTCGTCGGTCGCGTCGCCGAGGTGGTCCGCGTCCCCGACGACGCGCTCGGCCCGCCGCCCGCGGGCCAGGCCGAGCCGCTGGTGACGGCGAGCGCGCAGACCATCCACGGGGCGGTCATGGTGCTCGACCCGGAGCGCCTCGCCGCCGTCCTGGCGTGAGCGTCTGCGCGCCAGGTTCGCGCACCGGAATCCAGCGCTTCTCTCACTGGCAGAGCCGCCGTTCACACTGCACCCCCCGAAGGAGGGGATTCGTGCGTACTGCGACAGGGGTCGCGGGAAGGAGGACGAGCACCGCCCTCGGCCCGGCCGCCCACCACCGACGACCGCGAAGGAGCACCCGCCATCAGCGCCGCAGAGCAGCCCGCCGTGGAGGTCGAGGAGCTGGCCAAGCACTACGGCGACGTCCACGCGCTGGACGGCATCTCCTTCGCCGCCGCGCCCGGTGAGGTCTTCGGCCTCCTCGGCCACAACGGCGCCGGCAAGTCGACCTGCATCCGGATCCTCACCGGGCGCGCCCGCCCGACCTCGGGCCATGCCCGCGTCCTGGGCCACGAGCTCCCGGGCGAGCTCGAGGCCGTGCGCGCCCAGATCAACCTCGTCGCCGAGTCGCCCACGCTCTACGGCCGGGCGACCGCGCGCGAGAACCTCACGCTCTTCTGCAAGCTCTACGACCTGCCGCGGTCCCGGGGCGACGAGGTCCTCGAGCGCGTGCGCCTCACGCACGCCGCCGACCGCAAGGCCAAGACCTTCTCGACCGGCATGCGCCAGCGCCTCCTGCTGGCTCGCGCGCTGCTCAACCACCCGCGCGTCCTGTTCCTCGACGAGCCCACCCGAGGGCTGGACCCGCAGTCGGCCCGCGACCTGCACGACCTCATCCGCGAGCTGTCCCAGGGCGGGTCCTCGATCTTCCTCACCACGCACGACATGCACGAGGCCGACGACCTCTGCGACCGCGTCGCCTTCCTCGCGGACGGCAAGGTCGTCGCGCTCGACACACCGCGCGCGCTGAAGCTCGGCATCGGCGGCGTGCCGGAGGCCGACGTCGTCCTCGACGACGGCAGCCAGCAGCGCCTGCGCCTCGACGACGACGTCGCGGTCGCGAGGCTGCAGCAGCTGCTGGCCGCCAGGCGCGTGCGCACGCTGCACACGCGCGAGCCGACGCTGGCCGACGTCTTCATCCAGCTCGCCGGCCGCACGCTGCACGAGCCGGGCGACGACGCCGGCGAGGAGGCCGCGGCATGAGCGCCCGGCGCGTCGTCGCGATCCTCCTCAAGGACCTGCAGGACGCGGTCCGCGACGGCCGCGTGCTCGTCCTGCTCCTCCTGCCGATCGCGATGGCGATCTTCTACAACGCCACGACCGACGACCAGGACGAGCTGCCCACCGCCGAGGTGGCGATGGTCGACCGGGCGGACGTGGGGGTCTCGCGGGAGCTCCAGCGAGCGGCCGGGCGCAGCGTCGAGCTCGAGCTGCGCAACGCCTCCTCGCGCGAGGCCGCCGAGCGGCTCGTGCGCGACGACGACGCCGAGTTCGCCGTCGTCGTGCGCGAGGGGCGACGGCCCACCGCCCAGGTCCTCGTCCCCCCGGACGCGAGCCCGACGGCGCAGTCGGTCGTCGCGCTGGTGCCCGACGCGCTGGCGCGCGCGACGGGCCGGCCGCCCGCGACCGACGTGCAGGTCTCGGCGCTGCGCCTGGCCGATCGCGACCCGATCGACGTCGTGGGCCAGCGGGCGTTCACCGTCCTGATCGCGATCCTCCTGCTGGCGACCTTCGTGGCGATGATGGTCGTGCCGATGCAGATGGCCGAGGAGCTCGAGACGGGCACCTTTGGCGCACTGCGCCTCGCCGCGACCGGTCCGGAGGTCCTGACCGCCAAGGCGGTGGCGGGGGTGGTCTACACCGCCGTGGGGGTGGTCCTCTCCGTCGTGCTGACGAGCCTGGACGTCGAGGACCCCGTCCTCTTCGTCGCCGCCAACGTCGGCCTGGTCGTGAGCCTCGTGGGCTTCGGCCTGCTGCTCGGCCTGCTCGTCGCCAACGCCAACGCGATCAACACCTACGGCGGCTTCGCGCTCATCCCGCTGCTCGGCCTCGCCCTGGCCGTCTTCTTCGTGGAGACCGGCTGGTTCGCGACGGTGCTCGACCTCCTGCCCTTCAGCCAGGCCACGCGGCTGATGGGCGACGCCCTGTCGGCCGAGCGGCCGTTCGACGCCGGGGCCGCGGCCTGGGCGGTGATCGCCGTGTGGGCGGTGGCCGGCTACGCCGTGCTCGCGCGCATCGCGACGCGCCGGGAGCTCTGACCGTGGTCCAGCCGGTCGTCGTGGTGAGCGAGAGCTACGTCCTGCGCACCGGCCTGTCGCGGATCGGCTCCACGCCGCCGCTCGAGGTGGTGGCCGAGCTCGACGACCCGGCCGCCGTCGCGCGCGTCGTCCGGCGCAAGGGCGCGCGGCTGGTCCTCGCCGCGCCGTGCGCGGCCAGCGGCGAGCAGGTGCTCGAGGAGCTCGGCGAGCTGCCCGCCGGCTGCCGTGCGCTGGTCCTCCTGCCCGGCGCCGGCTACCAGGTGCTCGCGCACGCGACGCGCCGCCGCCGGCGCGACGTCGTCTTCCTGCCGCTGCACAGCTCGCCGCGCCAGCTGCGCCGCGCGCTCACCCAGCTGCTGCGCGCCACGCCGCGGCCCGCGCCCGCGCCGATCGACGAGGCCTTCGCGGGGCCGGCCGGCGTCCTCACCCGCCGCGAGCACGAGGTGCTGCGCGCGCTGTCGCAGGGCCTCAGCAACAAGGCGATCGCCGGGCAGTTCGTGGTGTCCGAGGACACCGTGAAGACGCACCTGCGCAAGATCTACCGCAAGCTCGGCGTCAACTCGCGCGGCGAGGCGATCGCCCTCTACCTCGGCGACGTCGGGACGCCGCCGTCGCTGCCCGCGCGGGAGCCGGCGGCGGTCGCCGTGAACTCCCGGTAGAGCGCGTCGACGGCCGCGAGCTCCGCGTGCGTGCCGGTGGCCCGCACGCGGCCGTCCTGGAGGACGACGATGCGGTCGGCCTGGCGGATCGTCGACAGCCGGTGGGCCGCGACGAGCACCGTCGTGCGCCGCGCCACCTCGGCGACCACGTCGCGCAGCGCCGCCTCGTTGGCCGCGTCGAGCTGCGAGGTGACCTCGTCGAGCAGCAGCAGCCGCGGGCGCTGGAGCAGCGCGCGGGCCACGGCGATGCGCTGGCGCTCGCCGCCCGACAGCGAGCTGCCGGCGCTGGCGACCTCCGCGTCGAGGTCGCCGCCGAGGCGCTCGAGCACCGACTCGAGGCGGCAGGCGGCGACGGCGTCGCGCACGTCGGCGTCCGTGGCCTCCGGCACGGCGTAGGTCAGGTTCTCGCGCAGCGTCCCCGCCATGACCGGCGCGCGCTGGTCGACGTAGGCGGTCGTCGCCCGCAGGTCGGCCAGCGGCCACGTGCGCGCGTCGCGCCCGTCGACCAGGACGCGGCCCTCGTCGGGATGGTGGAAGCGCTGCAGCAGCGCGAAGAGCGTCGACTTGCCCGCGCCCGACGAGCCGACGAGGGCGGTGAGGCCACCGGCGGGGACGTCGAGGTCGAGGCCGTCCAGCGCCGGCTCCCGCGCGCCGGGGTAGGTGAAGCGCACGTCCTCGAGGCGCACGGACGCGGGGCGCGAGGACCACCAGCGCCGCGCGGGAGGGGTCGGGGCGCCAGGGTCCTCGGCCTCCAGGTCCTGCACCGCGGAGATCCGCCCGAGGGCGGCGCGGCCGGCCTGGAAGTAGGTGCTGGCGTTGATGAGCTGCAGCACGGGGGCGGTGAGGAAGAAGACGTAGAGCAGGAAGGCGATGAGGTCGCTGGCGCTCATCGCGCCCGCCTGGACGCGCAGCCCGCCGACGGCGAGGACCACGAGGAAGGTCACCTGCGAGGCGATGCCGCTGGCCGACCCGGCGAGGGCGGTCCAGCCCGCCAGCCGCGTGCCGCCGCGGCGCGCGTCCTCGGCGGCGGCGCCGATGCGCGCGAGCTCGCGCTCCTCGGTGCCCGAGCTCTTGACGAGGACGAAGGCGCCGAGCGCGCGCTCGAGGCGGCTGCCGACCTCGCCGACCGCCTCCTGCGTCTCGGCGGCCGCGCGGCGCACGCGCGGGAGCACGAGGAGCATCGCGCCGCCGAGGGCGAGCACCACGGTCAGGACGGTGGCCAGCAGGACGAGGTCGACGACGCCCATCAGCACGAGCGCGCCACCGAGCGTGGTGGCCCCCATGAGCGCCTGCGTCGCGGCCTGCACGGTGATCGCGCGCAGCAGCGTCGTGTCGCCCGTCACCCGCGCGAGCAGGTCGCCGGGCGCCTGCCGGCCCATGGCGCCCATGGTCAGGCGCAGGATGCGGCGCACCAGCCCCAGCCGTCCAGCGAGGACGACGGCCTCCGCGCTGCGGAGCATGAGGAAGGTCCCGACCCCCAGCGCGGCGGTCGCGCAGACCACCAGGCCGCACAGCACGAGGATCGGCGCGAGCAGGCCGTCGCCGGCGGCGAGCCGGTCGAGGACCCAGCGGGCGCCGAGGGGCTGCAGCAGCCCGAGCACCGAGGCCAGGACGAGCAGGACGCCGCCGCACGTGAGTGCGGCGACGTTCCCGCCCAGGTACGCGCGGAGCTCGCGCACGGTCTCGCCGAGCGTGAGCTCCCGCGCCGGCGGGCGCCGAGGGGCGCCCGCCGCGGGTGCGAGCTGGTCGCTCAGTCGATCGCCTGGCCGTAGGCGGCGCCGGCGGCGACGAGCGTGACGGCGCCCGCGACCGCGGGGGTCGCGAGGACGGGGACGGTCTCCGACGTCAGGAAGGCCTGGGCCTCCTGGTCGTCGACGGAGACGCCCTCGAGGCGCACGTCGTCGTTGATGCGGTCGGTGATGCTGGTCATCTGGGTGAGGCTCCTCTCTGGGTCTTTCCGGGTCTCTGCGTTCGTCGCGGGAGGGCGCGGACTAGTTGTCCGCCGCCTCCTCGACCGCGACGCCCGCGGCGAACAGGCCGACGCCGGCGGCGATGGCCGGGGTCGCCAGGACGGGGCTCGTCTCCGGCTCGACCAGCGTGCGCGACGCGCGGTCGTCGACGCCGACGACGTCGAGACGGGGATCGCGGTTGACCTTGTCCATGAGGGTCTGCATGGGGCTCCTTCACTCCTCTCCGAGCGCTTGGCGCTCTCGGGTTCGTGGTGGTGCTTGCACACTCCAGAGTGGCGGACGTGGGCGGTCTCGATGCCCTCCCGGCGCCGAGGATCACCCGCACGGGTGAAGCTCGGGCCGCCCGACCGCCCGGAGGTCACCCGGACGGATGACGTCCCGCTTCCCGGAGCCCACGACCCCGGTATCCGAGAGGGTGTGATGAGTCGAGCCACCACCCTCTGGCGCCGGAACGGGGGCATGGCGGACGTCGTCCGCCGCATCCTCGAGCCGGCCCCCATGACCCGCGAACGCACGCTCGGACGCATGGAGCGCCTGGATGCGGTCACGCAGATCGTCTCCAGCGCCGAGCACCTCGCCCGCCCGCAGGACCGCACCCACGGCGGGTTCAACGACTGGGACGTCGCGCGGCGCAAGCTGCACAGCGTCGCCCCGCGTACGGCCAAGGTCGTCGACGTCGTGGCGCGCCCCGCCGTGACCAAGGCGCTGCACCTCGCGCGCATCGGCGCGGGGCTCGCGCTGCTGGCCCCGACGGGCCGCCGGACGCGCACGCTGGCCGACGCGACGATCGTCGCCACCTCCGGCCTGCTGCACCCCCGCGCCCACTACGGCACCGACGGCACCGACCAGGTCGGCTTCCTCGTGTCCAGCGCCACCGCGCTGGCCCGTGGCCTGCACCGCCGTCCGGCGCTCGTCGACTCGGTCCTCTGGTCGGTCGCGCTGCAGGCCACGCTCTCCTACGCGGCCTCCGGCTGGGTGAAGGTCGCCAGCGAGACGTGGCGCTCGGGGCGCGCGCTGCCGGCGGTGACGCGGACCCGCACGTACGGCGACCGCGACATGCACCGCCTCCTCACGCGCTTCCCGAGGACGAGCCGCGTGCTGGCCACGTCGGTGCTCGGGATGGAGTGTCTGTTCCCGAGCGTCTTCCTGTGGGGCGGGCGCGTCGCGCCGGCCTGGCTGCACGGCACGGCCGCCTTCCACCTGGTCAACGCCCGCGTCATGGGCCTGGGCCGCTTCGTCTGGGCCTTCGGCTCCATGCACCCCGCCGTGCTGTACACGACCGACCGCCGCAACCGCGGCCTGCGCGACGACACGCTGCCGAAGGTCACCGCCGCGCTCGGCGCCGGCGCCCTGGCCGCCGGCTTCGCCGCCCAGGCCCAGCGCCGCAAGCGCGTCCTGCGCGTCGCGGCCGACGAGGAGGTCCTGACGACCCGCCTGGGCAACGAGCTCGTGCTGCGCCGCACCGGGCCGGCCGACGCGCAGGGCCCGGTCGTCGTGCTCGAGCACGGCCTGCTCTCCACGCCGCAGCTGTGGCGCTGGACGGCCGACGCGCTCGAGGGCCGCCACCAGGTCGTCACCTACGCGCGCGCCGGCTACGGCGCCAGCCGCCGCCACGCCCCCGACCCCTACGACGTGCAGCAGTCCGTCGACGACCTCGTCGACGTGTGCCGCCACGTCGGCGAGGGCCGCGGCGTGGTCGTGGCCGGCCACTCGCTCGGCGGGTGGATCGGGATGCGCGCCGCGCTGCGCGACCCGGAGCTCGTGCGCGGCCTCGCGCTCGTGGACTCCAGCCACCCCGGGGAGCTCGAGCGCTCCTCGCGCCAGGCCAAGGGCCGCCGGCGGGTCACGGACAACCTCAAGATGGTCGCGCCGTCGCTGTCGCTCGGCCTCGGAGGCCTCGTCGAGGACCCCGACTACACGCTGCCCGAGGCCGTGCGCGGCCGGTTCCTCGACGAGTACCGCGACGCGCGCATGTGGGCCGCGGGTCTGCGCGAGTGGACCGCCACCGAGCGCGAGTTCGAGGCCTTCGACGGCCATCTGCCCGAGCTCGACCTGCCGCTGCTGGTGCTCACCGCCCAGCACACGGCGACGCTGGACCCGGTGCAGCTGGACCTCCACCGCGAGCTCGCCGGCCTGTCGGGCGACTGCCGCCACGAGCAGGTCGCGGGCGTCGGCCACGAGGGGATCGTCTGCGACGAGCGCGCCGCGACCGAGGTCGCGGGCCACCTCGCCGACCTCGTGCGCCGGGCCACCACCACCGACCACGACCGCACCGACCGAGAGGAGCGCATCCATGTCCTCGCCCGTTGACCGCGGCGCCACCGTCGCCCTGTCGGGCGCCCTGGGCGGCTGGCTGCTGGCCACCGCCGCCAGCCAGCACCCGCACCGGCTGTTCGACGGCCTGCGGCGCTTCGACCGCCTGGGCCTCGTGCTGCCCAACTGGCGCTTCTTCGCGCCCGAGCCCGCGCAGCACGACTTCCACCTGCTGCACCGCGTCGTGACCGCGGACGGCGCGACGACGCCGTGGGAGGAGACCGCGCCGATCGCGAGCCGCCGCTGGGCCCACGTCGTCTTCTTCGCCGACCGCCGCCGCGAGAAGGGGATGTTCGACGTCGCCAACGAGGTCATCACCGTGCTCGGGCAGCCGAGCTCCGACGTGACGAAGACCGTGGCCTTCGAGCTGCTGCGCAACCGCGTGGAGGTCGAGGTGCTGCGCCGCCACGGCGACGGCCCGCGGCCCAAGGGCTTCCAGTTCCTGGTCGCCCGCCACACCGGCTACGACGAGAGCGGCGACCCGGACTACGTCCTGAGCTCGCCGTTCTTCGCGCTGGACGAGGCCCCGGCGTGAGCGCCACCCACGCCCCGGCCTACGGGGAGCAGTTCGCGCCGTTCTACGACCGCCTGTTCCCCCGCGAGGGCGCGATGGTCGACGCGGCCGTCGCGCGCCTCGCGGCGCTGCACCGCCCGCAGGACGGTCCGCCGCTCGAGCTCGGCGTCGGCACGGGCCGCCTCGCCGTCCCGCTCTCCGAGCGGGTCGGTCGCGTGGTCGGCGTCGACGCCTCGCCCGAGATGCTCGCCGAGCTCGCCCGGATGGGCGGCGACGTCGAGCCGGTGCTCGGCGACCTGCGCGACTTCCGCGACGGCGGCGGCCACGGGCTCGTCGTCTGCGCGCTGGCGACCCTGACGATCCTGCTGCACCGCGAGGAGCAGCAGGCCGCGCTGCACACGCTCGCGGCGGCCGCCGCGCCGGGCGCGGCGGTGGTCGTCGAGACCCACAACCCCGACCACGTCGCGCTCCTGCACGACGGCCGGCGCACCGAGACGCGGCTGTTCCCGGTCGACCCGCCGCGCACGGCGCTGCTGAGCCAGATGACACTGCACGACGGCGGTCTGTGGGAGCTCGCCCACCTGCTCGTGGACGACGGCGACACGCGCGTGGCCTCCGAGGCGGCGCTGCTCGTCGCCCCGGACGCGCTCGACGCGATGGCCGCGGCCGCCGGCCTGGAGCTCGAGGCCCGCCACGCGACGTGGGCCGGCCACGAGGTCGCGCCCGAGCTGCCGATGGTCGTCTCGACCTACCGGCGGGCGAGCTGATCGCGGGCGCGCTCCTTGAGCGCGCGCGGGATCGGCCGCGAGAGCAGGCGCCGGTGCCCGGCGACCCACCGGTAGGACCGGTCGGTCACGCCGGGCATCGCGCCCGTGAGGGCACCGAGCGGCCTGGTCGCCGGACCGAGCTCGCGCAGCGCCGCGGTGAGGGCCTCCCCGCCCGAGAGGCGCCGGCCGTCGTCGAGCACCACGTGCCACGACGCCAGGCGGCGCTCCGGGGGCAGGTCGGCGAGCAGGCGCTGGCCCTCCGGCGACTGGATCGTGGCGACGCGCACCTCGCCGCGCCGGTCGGCGCGCAGGAGGGTCGTGAGGACGAAGGCGCAGAAGCCGCAGTCCCGGTCCCAGAGGACGAGCACCCGCGGATGGTCTCAGGTGCCGCGGTGGGGGCTGCCGTCCGTGCGCGCCAGCGCGCTGACGAGCACCGCGCCGGCGAAGCCGAGCGCGATGAGCACGGGGGCCTGCGGGCCGACCGTCGCGAGGAGCACGACGGCGACGGCCACGAAGAGGATCGTGGAGGTCGTCTGGATCGTGGTCATGGCCCGAGGGTGCCCGTGGACCCCCGCGCGCGCCACCGCACCTGGTGGCAGACCACCCCTTCGGGTGACGCGCGTCAGCCGCCGGTGCGGACCGCGTCGCGGCCGGCGCCCTTGGCGGCGTACATCGCCCCGTCGGCCGACGCGAGGGCCGGCTCGACGCCCGCGTCGCCGAGGCGGGCGACCCCGACGGAGACCGAGACCCCGCCCAGGCCGACGAGCGGCGGGTGCAGCGCGACGGCGCGGCGCAGGCGCTCGGCGGCGAACGTCGCCTCGTCGAGCCGCGTGTCGTGGAGGACCGCCACGAACTCGTCGCCGCCCCAGCGGGCGAGCTCGTCGTCGGTGCGCAGCGCCCCGCGCAGCGCCTGGCCGACCTCGCGCAGGGCCTCGTCGCCCGCGGCGTGGCCGAGTGTGTCGTTGATCTGCTTGAAGCGGTCGACGTCGATCTTGAGGACGACCGCCTCGCGGCACGAGGCGCGGGCGCGCTCGAGCAGGAGCGTCCCCTGGCGGCGGTTGGGCAGCCCGGTCAGCGGGTCCGTCGCCGCCTGGCGGGCGAGGTCCTCGTTGGCGGCGCGCAGCTCGTCCTGGAGGCGCTTGACGCGGATGGCGCCGCCGAGGCGCGCGTCGAGCACCGGCCAGCGCGGCGGCTTGGCGACGAAGTCGTGGGCGCCGCGGCGCAGGGCCTCGACGAGCATCTCCTCCTCCGTCGAGCCGGTGAGCACGACGACGGGGACGCCCGCCGTGGAAGGGCCGGCGCCGAGGCGCTCGAGGACGTCGAGCCCGTGGACGTCGGGCAGCTCGAGGTCGAGCAGGACGACGTCGGGCCGGGCGAGCCGCGCGATCGTGATGCCGCCGTGACCGTCGGCGGCGCAGCTCACGCGGTGGCCGCGGGAGACCAGGTGCCGCTCGAGCGCGGTGCGCACGACGGCGTCGTCGTCGACGACGACGACCGATGCGGCGGCTCCGGTCACACCCACTGCTTCGGCAGCGCGCCCGAACCTGTGAGCGCCCGTCGGCGAACGGCGAACGGCGGACGGCGGACGACGCTCGTCGCGGTGTGGACGGTCCCGCCTCAGGCAACGAGTGGCGGATCGACCCGCGGGTGTGCGGGTCGATCCGCCGAGGGAGGGGGAACGGCCGGCGGGCGCGTCCTCCGAGGGCGGTCTTGAGGGTTCGAACGGCGTGACCCTGCGATCTCCGGCGTGGGACGCCGGGATCGACAGGCTCGCGGTCGTCGATGGCCCCGAACGTCTTGCGGGCTAGGCGGCGCGGGCGGCGTCTCGGTCGTCGTCGAGCGCCAGCGTGACGGTGTCGGCGAGCCGCCGGCCACGGCGGGTGAGCACGACGCGGCCGTCGCGCACGACGACGAGGCCGTCGTCCGCGAGGCGCTGCGCGGCCCGCGATCCATGGGGTCCGAGCAGGGCGGCGTCGAGGCCCTCGGCGAGGCGGACCTCGAGCAGGAGGCGCTCCGTACGGCGCTCGCGCGCGGTCAGCACCTCGCGCCCGGCGGCGGGGACCTCCCCGGCGGTCACCCGCTCGGCCCAGGCCGTCGGGTGCTTGGCGTTCCACCATCGCACCCCGTCGACGTGCGAGTGGGCGCCCGGCCCGGCGCCCCACCAGTCCCGGCCGGTCCAGTAGGCGATGTTGTGGTGGCAGCGCGCGGCGTCCGACGCGGCCCAGTTCGAGATCTCGTACCAGCGCAGCCCCGCGGCCGCGAGCCGCGCGTCGGCCTGCTCGTAGCGCTCGGCGAGCTCGTCGTCGTCGGGCTCGCGGACCTCCCCGCGGCGCACGCGGGCCGCCAGTCGCGTCCCCGGCTCGACGATCAGCGCGTACGCGCTGACGTGGTCGACGCCGGCGTCCAGGACGGCGTCGAGCGCCTGGTCCCAGTCGGCGGCGGTCTCGCCCGGCGTGCCGTAGATGAGGTCCAGCGAGACGTGCTCGAAGCCGGCGGCGCGGGCCTCGCGCGCGGCCTGCACCGGACGGCCCGGCGCGTGGACGCGCTCGAGCACGTCGAGCACGTGCGGCGCGACGTGCTGCATGCCCAGCGACACGCGCGAGAAGCCGGCGGCGCGCAGGTCGGCGAGCTTCGCGGGGTCGACGGTCTCGGGGTTGGCCTCCGTGGTGACCTCGGCGCCGGGCGCGAGGCCGAAGCGCGCGTCGATGCCCTCGAGCACGCGCGCGAGGTCGCGGGCGGGCAGGAGGGTGGGCGTGCCGCCGCCGAAGAAGACCGTCGCGACCTCGCGCGGGCCGAGCTCGCGCCGCGCGACGTCGAGCTCGCGCAGGAGCACGTCGGCCCACGCCTCGCGCGCGCCTCCGCCCGGCAGCTCGTCGGCCGTGTAGGTGACGAAGTCGCAGTAGCCGCAGCGCGTCGCGCAGAACGGCACGTGGACGTAGAACGACAGCTGGGCGGGCGACCCCGAGGTCACCCGCCCAGTGTGGCACCGGGCGCCAGGCGCCCGGCGACGAGGACTACTTGCCGCCGCGGGCCTGCTCGATGGTGTTCTGGGCCTGCTCGACGGTGTGCGACAGCGAGGTCGCCAGGCCGTTCATGCCCTCGGCCGTGCCGGCGACGTTCTTGGAGATCTGCGTGAGCTCGTCGGCCGAGCGCGACACCATGGTCATGCCGCCGGCGATCTCCTCGAGGATCTGCGCCGTGCCGCGGACGGCCTCGGCGATCGAGACGAACGAGTCCTTGGCGGCGACGGCCTGGTCGCCCACGGAGCTCGCCTTCTCGGCGGTCGTGCCGACGGCGCCGTCGACGTTGTTGATGGCCTTCAGCGAGCGCTCGTTGAGCTCGGTGATGTCCTTCAGCGACGAGCGGGTGAGGTCGGCCAGCTTGCGGACCTCCTCGGCGACGACGGCGAAGCCGCGGCCGTTCTCGCCCGCGCGGGCGGCCTCGATGGCGGCGTTGAGCGCCAGGAGGTTCGTCTGGTCGGCGATCTCGCCGATGGACTTCACGATCGTCGAGGTGCGGCGGATCTGCTCGGTGAGGTCGGTGACCTCCTCGCGGATCGCGTCGACGGCGACGCCCATCTCCGACGAGGCGCGCTCCGTCTCGGCGATGACCTGCTCGCCGTTGGAGGCCAGCTCGACGCAGAGGCCGATCTGCTCCTTGCCGCTGCCGGCCTGCGACTCGACCTCGCCGGAGACGCTCGAGAGCTCGGTGGCGGAGGCGTGCGACTGCTGCGCCGCGGCGGCCAGGGTCTCGGCGCGCGTCGTCAGCTCGCCCTGCTGCTCGCCGAGGGTCACGGTCTGCTGCTCGATCTCGCCGATCAGCGTCCCGATCTTGCCCTCGCGGGCGTCCAGGAAGGACTGCGTGACGAGGGCGAGGTCGCCCGTCGTGACCTTGCGGTAGGCCATGATCGCCTGGGCCAGCGTGGTCGGGTCGTCCTGGTAGAGCTCGATGAGCGCCGGGATGACGACGCGGTCGATGCCGAGCATCGCGCACAGGAAGGCCTGAATCGGCAGGTCGATGCGGTCGTGGACGACGCCGATGCGCTCGATGCCGGTCATGCGGCCGTCGTCGACGACGCCGCTGACGACGGTCGCGAAGTAGCGCTCGAGGGTCCCGGCGAGGCGGTCGACGCTCGAGTTGTCCTCGATGATCTGGCGGAGCTCCGGCACCTGCAGGATGCGGGAGTAGAAGGACTCGACGACCTCCTTGCCGCGGCCCTCGAGCGAGGTGCCGCCGAGCAGCTCGAGGTCGCGCGTGTTGAGGCCGGTCAGCGCCAGCAGGTCACGCCAGTTCTGCTGGGAGACGTGGACGGGGCGCCCCTGCGTGTCGACGGAGGAGGCGGGGTTGGAAGCGGTCGCAGCCATGTGGGTCCTTGAGTCGGAGAGGGCGATGACCCTTGGTTCGGCCGCGACGGGCGTCCCTCAAGAGCCCAGCCGTGCCAACTGCGACGAACGGCGGTGTGGTGCCGCCGAGAGGTGTCCAGGTGTCCGTGGACCGGGGTCATCCGTTCGGCGGACCCGGACGGACCGGTCCGCGAAGCTCGCTAGGGTCCGGCCCGATGCGACGCCTGACCGCGCTGGTGACGGTCGCGCTGCTGGCCGCCGGGGGCGTGGCCGGCTGCGGCTCGGACGACGAGGCCAACCGCTACGTCGGCCAGGTCAACGAGGCCCAAGAGGCCTTCGCCGGGACCGTCAAGCAGCTCGAGACCGGGATCAGCGCCACGAGCACGCCCGAGCAGGACCGCCGGACGCTGACGCGCTTCCGCGGGGCGGTCGACGACGTCGTGGCGCGCCTGCGCCGGATCGACCCGCCGGGCGAGGTCGCCCAGCTGCACCAGCGGCTGACCTCGGTCATCGGGCGCTACGGCACGGAGATCGACCGCTTCAAGACGGCCGCCGGGTCCTCGAACCCGCAGCGCGTGCTCGCGGCGGAGACGGACTTCAAGGCCCGCGTCTCGCGGATCAGCGCCGACATCAACGGCGCCATCAAGCAGATCAACGACGAGCTCGGCGCGAGCTAGGCGGAGGGCGCCTCGGGCGCCGGCGGACCGACGAGCTGCTCGAGCTCGGCGAGCGCGTCCTCGAGGGCCGCGATGCGCCGGCCGGCCAGCTGCGCCTCGCGCGCCAGCTCCGTCGCGAGCACGACGATGCGGTCGTCATCCAGGACCTCGGGGACCGTCGTGGGTGGCGCGGCGGCCGGGACCGGGAGGGCGGGCGGGTCGGGCGGGGCCTCCACGCCCTCGCGGCGGCGGCGGGTCTCCTCCTCGATCTCGCGGAGGATCTCGGCGGCGCGCGGGGAGAGCGCAGGGGGGTCGTCGCCGGCGGCCACGAGGAGGTCACTCTAGAGGCGGGTCCGGCAGACTCGGGCCATGTCGCCGTTCTGGTTCTGGACCCAGGTGCTCTGCTGCGTCTTCGTGCTCGCGGGGATCGTGATCGCGATCACGAAGCTCGCCTGAGCCCGCCGAAGAGCCGGCGGCGCAGCGTCGGCTGCTCGGGCGGCTCGGGCGGCTCGGTCCCCGCCAGCAGCGCCTCGGGCACCGCGCGGCAGAGGTGGTCGACCCAGTCGCCGTAGCCGACGCGCTCGAGCTGCTCGCGCACGCCGGGCGGCCGGCGCAGCGACGGGCCGTGGGCATCGGAGGCGACGTTGTGCACCAGGCCGTCCTGGAGCATCCCCATCGCGAAGCGCTGGACGTCGCGGCCGAAGCGCCCGACGAACGAACCGGCCGTCACCTGCATGAGCATCCCCTCGGCGACGCAGCGCTCGACGACCTCGCGGTCGCGCAGGAACGCGGGGATGCGCTCGGGGTGGGCGACGAGGAGCCGGTGGCCGCGGGCCGCGAGGCCCTGCAGGACGAACTCGAAGTCGGGCGCCGCGGGGGAGAGGGGCGGCTCGAGCAGCAGCCACGGGCCGCCGCCGAGGGTGAGCGCCCGCAGCTCCTCGTCGTCGAGCTCGGCGGCCTGCGTCAGCGCCACCTCGGCGCCCGGGAGGACCTGCAGGTCGAGCTCCTCGCGCGCGAGCGCGTCGCGCACGCTGGCGACGCCCGCGGCGATGCGCGCGGCGTCGTTGTCCGGGAACTCCCATGCCACGTGCGGCGTGGCCACGACCGTCGTGATCCCGGCGGCCACCTGCGCGCGACAGAGGCCGAGGGCCTCCTCGAGGTCCTCGGGCCCGTCGTCGATGCCGGGCAGGACGTGGCAGTGGAGGTCGATCACGCGCGGACGCGAACGATAGGGTCCGCATCCATGTTCGGATCGATCGTGGTGGGGACCGACGGGTCGGACACGGCGCGCAAGGCCGTCGACCAGGCCGTGCAGCTCGCGGAGTCCACGGGCTCCAAGCTCCTGGTCGTCAGTGCCTACGAGCCGGTGTCGGACGCGCGCCTGCGCGAGGAGGCCGCGCAGGTGCCGGGCGACCTCCAGTGGATGGTCAACCCGCGCGAGGACGTCGACGCCACCCTGCGTGCCGCGGCCGAGGAGGCCGGGGAGCGGGGTGTGACGGTCGAGACCTTCGCCCGCCAGGGCGACCCGGCCGACGCGATCCTCGACGTCGCCGAGGAGCGCGACGCCGGGCTCATCGTGGTCGGCAACAAGGGCATGACGGGCGCCAAGCGCTTCCTGCTGGGCTCCGTGCCCAACAAGGTCAGCCACCACGCCCCCTGCAGCGTCCTCATCATCCGCACGACCTAGGCCGAGGCGGCCGCGGGGCCGCTACGGGGTGACGGGGACGGCGGGGTCGGTCGCGCGGCCCGCGTCCAGCAGACCCGCGCCGTAGTGGCGGTCGCGGCCCGTCGGGCCGAGGTCGCGCGCGGTCGTCTCGAGCCGGCGCTCCACGGCCACCGGCGACGGGCGCTCGCCGAGCACCCCGCTGGCGATGACGAGCGCGGCGGCGGCCGAGACGTGCGGGACGGCCATCGACGTGCCCTTGTAGTTGCCGGGGATGCCGAAGCTCCGGCGCTCCTTGCCGACGAGCGTGATCTGGGCGATGTTCTGCCCGCGCCGGCCGCGGGGCCGGCACTCGGGCTGGGCGAGGAGCTCGTCGGGTCCGCCGCCGGGGGCGACGAGGTCCAGGCCGAAGCCGCGGTTGGAGAAGTCCGACAGGCAGCCGTGCTCGGTCGTCGAGCCCACGGAGATGACCGGCGCCGCGCGTGCGGGGTAGGCGACCGCGTCGGCCTCGTTGCCCGAGGCGCCGACGATGACGGCCCCGCGCCCGTGCGCGTAGTCGATGGCGTCCAGCAGCTGCGGGATGTCGCGCGGGCGGACGTCGGCGGAGAACTCGAGCGAGAGGTTGATGACCTGCGCGCCGCGCCGGGCGGCGTAGCGCACGCCCTTGGCGATCGTCGCGGCGTCGCCCTCGCCGCGGTCGTCGAGCACCCGGACGGGCATGAGCTTCGTGCCGTAGGCCAGGCCGGTGAGGCCGGTGCCGTTGTTCGTCTGCTCGCCGATGGTCGACGCGACGTGCGTGCCGTGGCCGTTGGCGTCGTTGGCGTACGGATCGCCGTCGACGAAGTCGTAGCCCGCGACGAACTGGGCGGGGTCGAGGTCGGGCGACTGGAGGTACTCGCCGCGCTGGCGGTAGGCGACGCCCGTGTCCAGCACCGCGACGACGACGCCGGCGCCGCCCGGGCGCCCGGCGGCGATGAGGTGCTCCCAGGCGGCCGGCGCGTTGACGCCGAACGGCCCGGCGAAGTTCCACTGGATCGTCGGCCACGGGTGGCCCTGCCAGACGTCGTCGGGCATGAACGCCGCGGCACGCGCCTTCACGTTGCGGACGGCGTAGCGGACGCCGTCCTGCCGGCGCAGGCGGCGGATGGTGCCCTGCACGTCCGTCGTCCGGACCGTGTGGAACTGCGGCCCGCCGGCGGCCGCCGCGGTCGCGTGGCCCTCGGTCGCGACGACGACCTCGCCGGGGACGGCGTCGGCCCCGTGCGCGGCGGCGGGCGCACCCAGGAGGGCGCCGGCGGCGGCGAGGGCGAGGAGGGCAGGGCGCATCGGGGACAGCATCATCGGCGTGTGCAGGTGAGAACGCCTGCAGAGCCTCGTGGTTGTGGTCGGCATGATGACGGCTCGCGTGCAGCCGCTTGGACACGATGACGACTGGATGGCGCTCGCCCTCGATGAGGCACGGGCGGCCGAGGCGCACGGCGACGTGCCGATCGGCGCGGTCGTCGTGGCCGGCGACGGGCGCGTGCTCGGCGCAGGGCACAACGAGCGCGAGCTGCGCGAGGACCCGACGGCGCACGCCGAGGTGCTCGCCCTCCAGCGCGCCGCCGCCGCGCTGGGCTCGTGGCGGGTGCTCGACGCGACGCTCTACGTGACCCTCGAGCCCTGCACCATGTGCGCGGGCGCGATCGTGCTGTCGCGGGTCCCGCGGGTCGTCTTCGGCTGCACGGACCCGAAGGCCGGCGCGGCCGGCTCCGTGCTCGACGTCCTGGCCCAGCCGCAGCTCAACCACCGGCCCGAGGTCGTCGGGGGCGTGCGGGCGGACGAGTGCGCCGAGGTGCTGCGGGCGTTCTTCCGCGCGCGGCGCTAGGGCCGCAGGGCCTCGGTCCCAGGGGCGAGCATCGATTGGCGGATCCTCCGCTCTGCAGACGGAAGATGCGCCAACGGATGTCCCGGGGGGGCGCTAGGGGCGCAGCGACTCCGGCAGCGGCCCGCCGAGCCGCGCTGCCACCGCCTCGAGCTCGTCGCGCGGGACGAGCTCCACGCCGAGCCGGCGGGCCACCGCCTCGACCGCCGTGCGCCGGCGCGGCTCGTTGGCCGGCGGGCGGGCGAGGGCCTCGATGCGCGCGTGCTCCGCACGCAGCCCGGCGCGGTGGGCCTCGATGCGCCCCCAGCAGGTGACGACGCCCTCGGTCCAGTCGAACTCGCCGTAGTAGGCCTGGGTGCCGGGCCGGTGGTAGGCGTAGATGCCGCACTGGCAGTCGGGGTGCGGCGAGGCGTGGGGCTCGGCCAGCCAGCCGCGGCCCTGCTGCAGGCGGCGGTTGGCGTCGAAGCAGTCCGCGTGCAGCAGGCGCCCCTCCCAGCGGCACGGGATGTAGGGGGACAGCAGGCGGTCGCCGACCAGGCGCCAGGCGCGGAAGCCGACGACGGCGCCGGCGAGGTCCGGGGCGACGGCGGCGGCCGGCTGCGCGCTCACGGGGCGGGGACGGGCTCCGGGGTGGGCGCGGGCGGCTGCGGCTCGGGCGCGCGATCGGGCTGGGGCTGGGGCTCGCGGGCCGGCGCGGGCGCGCGCTCCGGGAGCTCGACGGGCTCGACGACGATCGTGCGGGAGGGACCGTGCAGCGACATGGGGCTCAGGTCCATCGTAGCCGCGTTCGGGTGCCCTAACCCGACGGTCGTGCGCCTACAGTGGTGCGGTGCTCGCCGCGGTGCTGGCCTTCATCGCCGCCTCCGGCCTCACCGAGTCGCCGCCGCTGGTCCCGGCCCGGTGCCCGACCCGGACGATGCCGTCCCTGTGCCGGGCGGCGGTCGGCACGGTGCTGACGATCCAGTCGGTCGACCCCGATGGCGACGGCGACCTGCACGTCGTCGCCCAGGGCGGCTCGATCACCGCGCCGGGGATCACGGTCTTCGACGTGCGCAAGGGGCTGCGCCCGCGCCGTGACCCGCGCCCCGGCGACCAGGTGACCGGCGCCGGTCCCGTCTTCCGTGGGTCGTTCGGCCAGCGCCAGGTCCAGGTGGACGTCTTCCGGGTGCGCCGGCGCTGAGGTCGCGCTAGCGTCGCGCCCGATGCGCCGCCTGGCCGTCCTGCTCACCGTCGTCGCCAGCGCCGTGGCCGCCACGCCCGCGCTCGCCCCCGCGGCCGGCGACGGGCTCGAGGGCGCCCGCGCGAAGGCCGTCAGCTGGGCCGTGTCGCAGGCCGGCCACCGCGAGCGTGGGACGACGAACTGCTCGGCGCGCATCACGAGGTGGGAGCGCGCGATGGGGCTCGAGGCGCCGCCGTGCCAGGCCTGGTGCGGGGCGTTCGTCCACGAGGCGTTCCGCCGGGCCGGCGTCAAGCTCTCGGCGCGGCTCATCGACCCCGACCGCTCGTACACCGACGCGGTCCGCGGCCAGCGCGGGCTCAAGGCGATCCCGAAGGGCCAGGTCCGCCCCGGCGACCTCCTGTTCTTCGCCTTCCGCCGCGGGCTCAAGGCGTCCCACATCGCGATCGTGCGCACGAAGCCGAGCGGCGGCGCGGTGCTCACCGTCGAGGGCAACGTCGCCCACGCGGTCCGCTTCGCGCGCCGCGGCCTGAAGTACCCGGTGCTCGCCGCGCGCGTCACCGGCTGAGCCCCGGTCGGCCGCCCGGGCGTGAGCGTCCTGTGAACGCCCCTCGTCGGCGGGGGAGGGCGGTGGTAGGAGGCGGGGGTGCACCCGCTCCGCCTGTCCCTGGCCGCCGCTGCCACGGCCGCCGTCGCCGCCGCGCCGGCGACCGCCACGGCCGCCCCGAAGCCCGTCGGGCTCGTCCCGCTCGGCACCGCCGTCGCGCCCACCTCGCCGTCCGCGGAGATCGCGGCCTTCGACGCCGGCACGCGCCGCGTCTTCGCCACGAACGCCGCCGCCAACCGGCTCGACGTCTACGACCTGCGCACCCCGTCGTCGCCGGCGTTCGTCACGTCGATCCCGCTGGGGAGCTACGGCGCCACGCCGAACTCCGTCGACGTCTCGAGCAAGGGGGTCGTCGCCGTGGCCGTCGAGGCCTCGCCGAAGACCTCCCCGGGCACGGTCGCCTTCTTCGACGCCCGCACGCTGCGCGCCCGCGGCGCCGTGACCGTCGGCTCGCAGCCCGACATGGTCCGCTTCACCCCGGCCGGGCACCGTGTCCTCGTCGCCAACGAGGGTGAGCCGTCGAGCTACGGCCAGCCCGACAGCATCGACCCGGAGGGCACGGTCAGCATCGTCCGCCCGCCGGTCGACCAGGCCGGCCCGTCCGAGGTCGAGCGCATCGGCTTCACGTCGCTCGACCGGCGCGGCGTCGCCGGCACGCATGCCGGCTACCCCGGCCACACGTTCGCGCAGAACGCCGAGCCCGAGTACGTCGCCGTCGACGAGGAGAGCACGACCGCCTGGGTCACGCTCCAGGAGACCAACGCCGTCGCCTCGATCGACCTGAAGCTCAACGCCCTGTCCGGGGTGCGCGGCCTGGGTCGCAAGGAGCACGGCCTCCCCGAGAACGCGTTCGACCCGTCCGACCGCGACGGCCCGAACAACGGCGGCAAGATCGACATCCGCACGGCGCCCGTGCGGGGGATGTCCCAGCCCGACGCGATCGCGGCCTACGAGGTGCGCGACCGCACGTACCTCGCCACCGCCAACGAGGGCGACGCGCGCGACTGGCCGGGCTTCTCCGAGGAGGCCCGCGTCTCGTCCCTCACGCTGGACCCGACCGCCTTCCCGAATCGCGTCGACCTCCAGAAGAACCCCCAGCTCGGTCGCCTGAACGTCTCGAAGGTCGAGGGCGACACCGACGGGGATGGCGACGTCGACGAGCTGCACAGCTTCGGCGCCCGCTCCATGTCGATCCTGTCCGGCACCGACCTGCGGATGACCTACGACACCGGCGCCGAGCTCGAGCAGACCGCCGCGGCCTTCCAGCCCGACCTCTTCAACAGCGAGGGCACCGCCGCCACGTTCGACCAGCGCTCGGACAACAAGGGCCCCGAGCCCGAGGGCGTCGGCACCGTCGAGCTCGGCCGCCGCACCCTCGCCGTCCTCGGCGCCGAGCGCCTGGGCGCGATCTACACCTACGACCTCACCGCCGACCCCGGCCGCGCCGTCCTCGTCGGCTACTCGCCCTCGTCGGCGGGCAACGTCTCGCCCGAGGGCGTCGACACCGTCCCCGCCGACCAGTCCCCGACCGGCCGCCCGCTCGTCCTCGTCTCCTACGAGGTCAGCGGCACCGTCGGCGTGTACGAGGTCCGCGACGACCTCCCGGGCTGACCCTGACGGCCGCGCCCGGGCGGGGGACGACCACCCGCCCGGGCGCGCTACCCTGCCGGTCCGCCCGTAGCGGGCCTCGCGGAGGGGTGCCGGAGTGGTTGAACGGGGCGGTCTCGAAAACCGTTGTGCGGCTTTGCCGTACCGAGGGTTCGAATCCCTCCCCCTCCGCCTCAGGACGGCTCGCGCCGGTGCCACGCCGGGGGTCGACGCTCAGCGACGGCGCACGCGCTCGCAGCCGCTGACGCGGTCCGAGCGGTCCACGTACGCGACGTCGCGGCCCGGGCCGCAGTCGAGGCGGTCGCGGCCGCCGCTGACGCTCGTGAGCCGGTCGTTGCCCGGGCCGCCGTCTAGGCGGTCGGGGTCGTAGCCGCCGTTGAGGCGATCCCTGCCCGGGCCGCCGCGGAGGTCGTCGCGTCCGCGGCCGCCCTCGAGGACGTCGTCACCGTCGCCGCCGTCGAGGACGTCGTCGTGGGCGCGGCCGTAGAGCTGGTCGCCGCCGCCCCGGCCGCGCAGGACGTCGTCGCCGACCTCGCCTTCGAGGTGGTCGGCGGCCGGGCCGCCCGTGAGGAGGTCGTCACCGGCGCGGCCGAGGAGGAGGACGCGCAGGCTGGTCGGGTCGCCCGGAGCGACGATGGGGAACCAGCGCGTGCCACCGTCCCAGGCGAGGCCGGGCAGGAAGTTGCGGCCGTCCTGCGTGACGATCGTCAGCCGGTCGTCGCCCGGCGTGCCGGAGGCGGTGCCGAGCTCGTCGCGGGCGGGGGTGCCGCGGGCGGCCGCCGCGGCGCCGCCGACGAGCTTGCCGCGGTTCACGACCCCGGCCAGGACGTCGGCCGCGCCGTCCGGAGGAGGCGCGACGCGCACCTCCTCACAGCCGTCGCGGTAGATGCCGTCGTCGGCCGCGTACGCGTAGCGCACCACGACCACATCCCAGCCCCCGCCGCAGATGACCTGCGCCGGGCTGAGGAGCTGGACCTCGTCGTCACCCTCGCCGCCGTCGACCTTCGGCCAGCCGTTGCCCCGCCCGAAGTACGAGCCGGTGGCCGAGCCGACCTGGATGCGGTCGCGGCCGTCGCCCCCGTGCAGGACGCCGATGCCGCGGTCGCCGACCAGGACGTCGTCGCCGCCCTCGCCGAAGAGCTCGTCGTTGCCGTTGCCGCCCCGCACGACGTCGTCGCCGCTGCCGGCCAGCACGAGCAGGTCGTCGCCGCTGTTGGCGTCGATGTAGTCGTCCCCGGAGCCGCCCTCGATGCGCAGTTCGTTGCCCTGGCCGGTCTCGACGATGAAGTCGTGACCGGGCCCGCCCAGCAGGGCGTCGTCGCCGTCGCCGCCGTCGATCCGGTCGTCGCCCGGACCGCCGTCGACGTGGTCGTTGCCGCTGCCCCCGTGGAGGCGGTCGTCTCCGCGGCCGCCGCGCAGGACGTCGTCGCCCGACAAGCCGCGCAGGACGTCGTCGCCTGCGCGGCCCTCGAGGCGCTGGGGGCCGAAGCCGCCCGCGAGCTCCGCAGCCCGGGCCGAGGCGCAGCCCACGACCGGCAGCACGAGGACGAGCACGGCGGCCACGCGGCACATGGAGGACATCGCGGCGTCCATCGGCACACCGCGGGGACGGCTGTAGACCGCGCGGCGTCAGCCGCCTCAGCGCGCCGCCCGGCGCACCTGCACCACCACGTCGATGTCGTTGTGGCGGATGTCGCTCGGCGGGACGCCCTTGACCTCCCTGGCGGAGACGACGCGGCCGGTGGCGCCGAGGTAGCGCCCGGTCCCGAGGACGATCCGCGCCGGGGTGCCCGTGACGACGAGCATCGACGAGCCGAGCGTCGCGTGGCTGATGCAGCTCGGCGGCCCGGCCTCGCCGAACGTGCAGCGCAGGTGGTCGCTGCCGATCCGCGCCTTGCCGTGGTTGCGGTGGTCGCCGCGGTGGAGGTCGAAGACGACGTCGAGGACGTCGCCGGGGCGCGGCTCGGGCAGCGGCACCTTGCGGTGCACGGTGCCGTCGGCCCGCGTCAGCTGCATGGTGCGGGTCTTCTCGTAGAGGCGCAGCGTCTCGGTCTTGGCCGGCGCGGCCTGGCCGCCGGGCGCCAGCAGGGCGCCGGTCGCGACGGCGGTGGCGGTGGTGGCGAGGGCGGCAGTGGCGATCTTGTGCATGCCTGGATGACGGCCGCGCGCCGCCCGGTCCGCCGGGACGACGTCCCGGGCTCGTCGCCGCGCCGGCGCCGTCCTCGCCGGCATGCACCGACTCCGCTGGGGCAGGCTGGTCCTGCTCGCCACCACCTCGCTCGCCCTGCCCGCCCCGGCCCTCGCCGCGGCGCCCGACGACCTCGCCTACGACGCGATGCGCCAGTGCGCGCAGCTCGGCGCCAAGCCGCCCGGCAGCGCGGCGAACCGCACGCAGGCGCTCCGCATCGAGCGGGCGTTCCGTCGCGCGGGGCTGACGACGACGACCGAGAGCTTCCACGTCCCGCGCTTCGAGGTCGAGCACACGTCGCTCGTGGCCGACGGGGCCGCGATCCCGGCTGAGACGTTCGCCTACGGGGGCACGGGCCGCGTCAGCGGGGACCTCGTCGACGTCGGCGTGGGGCGCCCGGCCGACTACGCCCGCAAGGACGTCGCCGGCAAGGTCGTGATGGTCCGCCGCGACGAGGCGTTCCACCGGACCTCGCAGCTCGCCCAGGTGCTGGCCCACGACGGCGCGGCGATGCTCTACGTCTCCGGCGCGCCCGACAACCTGGTCCAGGACGGCACCGTGCGCTTCGCCCAGGAGCTCCCGGCCCCGATCCCGGCCGTCAGCGTCGGCGCCGAGGACGGCAAGCGCCTGAGGCCCGGCGCCACCGTGACGATCGACGTCGCGGCCACCCGCGAGGACGTCGTCGCCCGCAACGTCCTCGGCGTGCGCCGCGGCACGGTCCACCCGGACAAGGTGGTCGTCGTCGGCGCGCACTACGACAGCTGGCACGCCGGGGCCATCGACAACTGCACGGCCGTCGGCTCGCTGCTGTCCATCGTCGACGCGGTGCGCGACGTGCCGCTCGCCTACACCGTCGTCTTCGCCGGCTGGGACGCGGAGGAGCTCGGCCTGGTCGGCTCCTACGACTGGGTCGCCCGCCACCGCGACCGCCTCGGGGACGTCGTGCTCGACGTCAACCTCGAGATGACCGCCGCCGAGGCGGGGGCGGCCGCGCTGCGCTTCGGCACGAGCGCCCCCGCGATGACCTCGCGCGTGCAGCAGGCCGCCGCGGCCAACGGCTACGTCGCCAGCGACCTGCCGGCGCCGGTCGTCCGGCAGATCAGCGGCGGCATCCTGCCCACCGACATCCAGCCGTTCTACAGCGCCGGGGTGCAGGGGTTCTCGACCTTCACCTCGACGCCGTACTACCACACGTCCCAGGACACGCCCGAACGCGTCGACCGCGCGTCGCTGCGTCGTGTGAGCGACTACCTGCGCGACGCCCTGCTCGCGCTGCAGACCGCGACGCCGCAGGAGCTCGCCGTGCGCGAGGTGCCCAAGGTCGAGGTGTCGGCGCCGCGACAGGCCCCCGCGGGCGGCGAGGTCGGTGTCGACGTCCGGGTCACGAGCCCCACGGGGAGCCCGGTGACGGGCGCGCCCGTCAAGGTGCGCGTCGCGCAGAACGACCACTGGGCCCGCCTCCAGGGCACGGCCACGGAGCTCGGGGACGGCCGCTACCGCTTCACGGTCCCGGCCGGGACCACCGACGCCGACGTCACGCGCATCACCGCGACGGTGGACACCCCCGCGACGATCGCCGAGGGCTACGCGACCGTCGACCAGACCCAGGGCGGCCTGCTGGTCACGGGCGCCCGGCCGTGCCGCGAGCAGGCGGTGCACGTCGACGTCCTGCGCGGCGGGCTCCGGGACGTGCGGGCGTCGGTCAGCGCGGGGAAGGTGCTCGTGCTCGCCGGGCGCGTCCTCGTCGTCGACACCCGCGCCGCCGGGCGCCACCCCGTCGAGCTGCGCGTCACGGCGCGCACCGCCGACGGCCGTGCGGTGGCCCAGGCCCGCGAGCTGCGCCGCTGCGCCCAGGGCGGCTGAGCCGGCGTGCCCGATCGGCTGAGGACCTCCGTGCTGGTGGTCGGCGCCGGGCCCGCGGGCCTGGCGACGGCCATCACCCTGGCCCGGGTCGGCGTGCGCTGCCTCGTCGTCGACCGCCTCGCTCGCCGCCCCGACGGGCCGCGGGCCACGGGGCTCAGCGCCGGGGCCGTCGAGCGGCTGCGCCGCTGGGGCCTGCAGTCGAAGGCCGAAGCCGCGGCCCTCGACGTCGAGACGACCGGGCTGCGCGTCCCCTCCCTGGCTCGGGCCGGGGAGGGGACGCCGTTCGAGGTCGGGATGCTCACGCGCGAGCAGGCGCGCGTCGTGAGCCCCGCCCGCGCGCTGTGCGTGGGCCAGGACGTGGTGGAGGCGCTGCTCGAGGACCACCTGCGGACGCTGCCCGCGGCCGAGGTCCGGCGCGGGGTCGTGTTCGTCGCCCTGCGCCAGGACGCCGACGGCGTGGCCGTGCGCCTGCGCGACGCCGACGGCGGTTCGGCCTGGACGGTGCGGGCCGACTACGTGGTGGGCGCCGACGGCGTGCGGGGCGCCGTCCGCGCCGCGGTCGGGATCGAGCTCGACGCGACGACGGGCCTCAGCGACTCGCTCGGCGCCCGGGTCCGGGGACCGCTCTGGGACCTCGTCGCCCCCGAGCGGCGCCACCTCATCTACGCGATCACCGACGCGATCGCCGGCGGCGCGCTCATCCCGGCGGGCGGCGACCGCTGGGTCTACGCGACCGAGCGCCGCCCGGGGGTGGAGGCGACGGAGGCGTCGCTCGTGCCGCTCGTGCGCGCGGCGGCCGGGGCGGCCGACCTCCCCGTGGCCCTCGACGAGCTCGTCGAGCTGCGCTACGCCACCGCCCTGGCCCAGAGCTTCCGGTGCGGCCGCGTCCTGCTCGCGGGCGACGCCGCCCATCGCGTCACGCCACGTGGCGCGACCGGCCTGGGGATGGCCCTCGTCGGCGGCGAGGCGCTGGGCTGGCGGCTGGGGTGGGTGCTGCGCGGCTGGGCGCCGCCCGCACTGCTGGACGGCTACGAGGCCGACCGGCGGCCCGTCGCCGCGCACAACGTGCAACGGTCAGCCAGCCCTGACGGGTCCGAGCGGGCGGCGCACACCGAGTGGCGCTTCGACGTCGGCGCCCGGCTCGCCCACGTCTGGCTCGACGAGGCGACCTCGACGCTCGACCTGGTCGGCCCGGCGCGGACGCTCGTCACCGGTCCGGCACCGGGCACGTGGGCGGCGGCCGCCGCCGCGGCCCCGGGAGCACCGGTCGAGGTCCGCAGCGTGCCCGAGGACGTGGCACGGGCGCTCGGCGTCGGGCGCCGGGGCGCGCTGCTGCTGCGCCCCGACGGCGTGCCGCTCGGCGTGTGGGCCGACGACCGCCACGCGGCGTCCGCGCTCGCGGGGTGAGCCTCAGCCCAGGCCGGCGTCGCGCGCGACGAGCGCCGCCTGGGCGCGGTCGAGCACCTGCAGCTTCGTGCAGATGCTCGACACGTGGTTGCGCACGGTCTTCGTCGCGCGGCCGAGCCGCCGGGCGATCTGGCCGTTGGTCTCACCGCGCGCCAGCCCGGCGAGGACCTCGCGCTCGCGTGGTGTGAGCGCCGGAAAGGGGTGGCCCCCGTCGCCGGACGTCCGCACGAGCTGTTCGACGAGCACGTCGGCGAGCTCGCCGGCGACGACCGTGAGCCCGTCGGCGACGAGGGCGATGGCGCGGCGCACGTCCTCCGGCTCGGCGCTGTCGGGCAGCACACCCCGGTCGCCCTCGCGCAGCGTGCGGGCGACGGTCGCACCATCGACCTCGTGGAGCAGCCGCAGCACGGCGCCGCCGTGGTCGCCGCGCGGGACGGCGTGCCCGCCGGCGACCGCGACGTCCGCGGAGCCGATCACGCGGACCAGCTCCAGGTCGTCGTCGACCAGGTGCTCGAGGGCGTGGCGCACCAGGGGCGTCCCGCCGAGGACCGCCACGCGCCGCATTCAGGTGGCCTTGCCGGCGGCGCGGCGAGCGCGGCGCCTCCCGAGCGCCATGCGCGCCAGGTACCGCGGCGTGGGAGGGACCCAGCCGAGCTGCTTGGCCGTGCCGAGGTCGTCCCGGTTGGCCCAGTGCTCGACCATCTGCCCGTCGGCCACCCGGAACCAGTGGGTCTGGGTCGTGGCGAACGTCGCGCCCGTGGGCGGGAAGACCTCGGCCACCTGACCCGCGGCGTCGTAGGTGACGAAGTCCCCGACGTGGCGCCCCGACATGGTGCAGTGGATCGCGACGATGTCGCGCTCAGCGACGACCTCGTGGACGTCCCACCGCAGCTCGGCGTAGGCCGCCTGCAACCACGCGGCGGTGGCGCGGACGGCGGCGGGCCCGGTGCCGCGGGCCGCCGGCGGCTCGTCCTTGGCCTCGTGGTTGACGCACGCCGGGTGGACGACACGGTCGAACTCGGGGTCGGCCGGATCACGCGCCATGACCGCGATGGCCCGGAGCGCGACCTCCTCGGCGCGGGGGTCGAAGGTGGCAGCGGCTGCTGAGGTGGTCATGACCACAGCGTCGGGCCGACCTGCCCTCCTCGCGTCAGGGGCGGACCCTGATCTTCTCCGGCGGCCGCCCCGGACCGCCGAGGCGCAACCCGCCGCGGCGCGCGATGCGGACGGCGGCCGCCTCGTCGGCCACACCGAGCTTCCGGCGGGCACTGGCGACGTGGTGGCGCACCGTCTTGCGCGCCAGCCCGAGGCGGGTCGCCACCCGCGCCTGGTCGGCGCCGCCGGCGAGGTGGCAGAGGACCTCTCGCTCGCGCACGGAGAGCCGCCCGAACGGGTCGGCGCCGCCGCCCTCGAGGAGGAGGTCCAGGGCGCCACGCAAGGCGGGGGCGACGAGCAGGTCTCCACGGGCCGCCGCCTCGAACGCCGTCACGAGCAGACCGGCCGGCGCCGCGACGTCGACGACGACCCGCACGCCCGTGCGCAGGGCGGCGGCGAGACGGTCGGCGTCGGGATCGGCCAGCGCCAGGACGACGGTGACCCGCAGCGCTTGGGCACGGCCGGCGAGTGCGAGGCCGTCCTCGGACGGCAGGTCGCCGTGCACCAGCAGGCGGTCGCCGCGGTGGCGGCGCAGGAGGTCCAGCGCCTCGTCGGCCGACCTGCAGCGGATCGCCGCCGTCAGCGTGCGGGCCAGGGCGCCGGTGTGATCCGCGACGACGACCGTCATGCGGTGGCCGCCATGCCGCGAGGACGGAGCCTGGGCCCGATCGCGGCCCGCGCGCGCAGGAGGCGCACGTGCGTCTCGCGCTTGCCGACGTCGAGGGCGGCCGCCGCCTCCGGGATGCTGAGGCCCGCGACGTCGACGGCCACGAGCGGTGCGGCGAGCGCGTCCGGCAGCTCCGCGATCCAGCTGAGGACCTCGCGCGCACGGACACGGTCCTCGAGCGCCTCGGCACCGGCGTGATCGGCCGCCTCGAGGCCCTCGGGGATCCCGACGACCTCGGCGCGACGGCTCGCGCTGCGCCACCGGGAGACGAACGTGTTGCGCAGCGCGCTCAGCAGGTAGCCGACCTCGTCCTCGGGCTGGACCATCCGCGGCCGCGCGAGGACCCGGGCACAGGTCTCCTGCACGAGGTCGTCCGCGTCGACGGGGTCTCCCGTCATCGCCCATGCGGCACGATGCAGCCGATCGAGGTGGCGCGGCAGCGCGTCCGGGTCGAGGAGGCGAGGCATGACGGCCATGGTGCGGCCAGGACGTCGGCGCCGCGTCCGGGGAGCACCCTGATCTTCGGGCGCCGCTGCCGGTGGGCGCCCGCAGCGCCGCCGTGCTCCCGTCGGACGTGGGCCCGGCGAGCACCTGGTGCCACCGCTCCCGCGTGCACCGCAAGCGCGACCTCGCCGGGCGTGGTGAGCTCGCCGCCGCGATCGCGGTCAGCGCCGGACCGCCGTGACGACGAGGCGCCCGGACCCCAGGCCGAACGGGGCGGTGCTGACGCCGTCGAAGCACTCCACGTCCGTGAACCCGGCGTCCTCGACGAGGGCGACGAGGTGCGCACAGGTGTAGACGTGGTGCACGGCCGTCGCCTCCTCGGTGCGGCTGCCCTGCACGAAGCGGTAGTGGCTGAGCAGCCGGCTGCGGGGCGCGTCGTAGGAGGCGGATGCCGTGACCTCGATGTCGCCGGCGACCATCGTCCGCGGCGCGCCGTCGTGGTCGGGCAGGACCGACTCGGCGGTCGCGTTGAAGTCGAACCCGAGTCCGCCGCCGGGGCGCACGGCCCCCGCGAGGGCCCCGAGGAACACGCGGAGCTCACGCTCGGGCAGGTAGCCGATCGAGTTGCCCAGGCACAGCGCGAGGTCGGCAGCGCCGTCCTGGGGGACCTGCCGCATCTCGGCGCGACGGAGGGCGACGTCCAGGCCCGTCTGCGCAGCCAGCGCCCGGGCGTGCTCGATCGCCTCGGCCGAGAGGTCGTAGCCCGTGACCCGGTGACCGCGCGCGGCGAGCGCAAGGCAGTGCCGGCCGCTCCCGCACGGGACGTCGACGACCCGGGCCGGCGCGGTGATGCCGAAGCGCTCGAGGAAGAAGGTGACGTCCTCCGCGGCTCCTGCCCCCGGGGCGGCGCGCCGCCAGAACTCGTTCGGCAGGTGCGTGAAGAAGGTCTCGTACCAGGCGGGCTCCATGGCGTCCAGGACGGCGCGAGCGGCGCACGCGCCCGGGACGTCGTCCCGGGCTGCCAGGCCCCTGCGCGCGTCCTCCGGAGCATGCCTGAGCGCACCGACAGCTCCACGACGACGACGCCGGTCCGGCCCATGCGCCCCGACGAGGGCCCCGAGGTGGCCGGCCTGCTCGCGCTGGCGCTGCGCGACGACCCCTTCATCCGCTGGATCGCCGCGGGTGACCACGCCCGTGCCACCCGCTGGATGTCGGCCGGGCTGCGCATGGCCCAGCACCGCGGGCTCGTGCTCGTCGACGACGGCCTGGCCGGCGCGGCCGTCCTGATGGGCCCCGGGGCGATGCCCCTCCCCATGCGGGAGAACGCCGCGCTGCTGCCGGCCCTCTTGCGGGCGGTCGGCGCTCGCCGCGTCCCGGGCGTCCTGCGCGCCCTGACGAGGCTCGAGGCCGCCCAGCCCCCGGAGCCGCACTGGACCGGGCTCGTGCTCGGCGTCCACCCAGCGCTGCAGGGCACCGGCGTCGGCCGCGCGATCATCGAGGCGGCCCTGGCCCGGACGTCCCGCGACCGGGTGGGGACCTACCTCGAGGTCTGCGCCGGAGGGCCGCACGCGCTCTACCGCCGGTTCGGCTTCACGCGCCACGCGACGGTCGACGCCGGCGCGGGCGCGCCGGTCATGGAGACGATGTGGCGACCGGCGTGACCCTCAGACGCCGACGGCCCCGAACGCCCCGTGGTCCGCACACGCCGTCGTGATCCGCCGCAGCATCTCGCCGCTGACCTCCCGCGGCTGCATGTCGGACGGCATGAGCCGCGGCGGCGAGTAGGTCGGCGCCCAGAAGCCGAGGGCGCCCCAGAGCTGGCCGCGGAAGAGCCGGCGGAGCTCGTCGACGTCGCCGCCCACCTCGTGGGCGTAGAGCGCGAGCAGGTCGTCGTCCCACGCCCGGCGGTCCTCGATGGTGAGCATCGAGGCGATCGCGTAGGCGAGGTCGCGGGAGCCGTGGGCGACGCCGACGACCTGCCAGTCGCTGAGGCCCATGCGGCCGTCGGCGGTGCGGTACCAGTTGCCGAGGTGGACGTCGCCGTGGATGACGGTGGCCGGCAGGGAGCGGTGGGCGTCGACGCTGGCGAGCATGGCGCGCCAGGCGCGAGGGCCCTGCCCGGCGAGGGCGGGGTGGATGAGGTCGCCGGCCTGGTCGAAGCAGCGCAGGAAGTAGCGCTCGATGTTGGCCAGGCCGTGGGCGGTGGCCCAGAGGTCCGGGTAGGTCCTGAGCCCGGTCGGTGCCTCGCCGGCGAACGCCCGGTGCAGCCGTGCGAGGGCGACGACGACCTGCTCGGCCTCGCCGCGGTCGACGCGGGTCGTCGGGTCGAGGAACGTCGCGCCCTTGGTGGCCACGAGGTCCTCGAGCACCACGAGCGAGGTCATCCGGCGCTCGTCCCAGACGCTGCCGAACGCGACCGGTGCCTCGAGGTCGAGCCGCGGGCGCAGGTCGCGGTAGAAGCGCGCCTCGACCGGGCCGGTGATGGCCTGCGTGATGCGCTGGCGCACCGAGGGGGCGGACTTGGTGAAGACGGTGTCCGGAAGCCCGCCGGCGGGCGCGTCGCGCGCGCCGTACCGGATGCGCAGGCGCCGGCGGTCGGTCGTGCCCGAGGAGCCGCCGGCCGGCTCGACCGCCACGACGTCCGCCCCGAGCACCGAGGACAGCCACGCCGGCGTGACGGCGTCGGCACCCGCCGGCACGCCACGCAGGCGGTCCCCCGCCGCAAGGGCGACGACGCGCGCGAGCGTCGGCGCGGTCCGGGCGACCGCGCCTAGCGACGCCACAGCTTCAGCGGCACCCCGCCCTTGACGCCCATCGACATCCGGTAGTGATGCTCGGGCGCCCAGCCCGGCGGCGCCTCGAAGCGGTAGCGCTGGAACGCCGTCGCGAGCGTGAGGACCGCCTCGATGTAGGCCAGGCGCTTGCCCAGGCACATCCGCCTGCCGCGGCCGAAGTTCTGGAAGACCGCGTGGGGCGGCGGGTCGTCGCCGAGCCAGCGGTCGGGACGGAAGGCACCGGCGTCGGCCCCCCAGAAGCGCGGGTCGCGGTGCAGCGCGAGGTTCGAGTGCAGGACGGTGGTGCCGCGCGCGATGCGCAAGCCGCCGATCTCGTCGTCCTCGACGGCGCGCTTGGGGTTGAAGACCAGGCCGCCCTGCAGTCGCGCGGCCTCGTCGAAGCACGCGGTGACGAACGGCAGCCGTGCCATGTGCTGCGGGCCGACCGCCTCGTCGCCGAGCGCGTCGACCTCGTCGCGCAGCCGGTCGGCCACGCCCGGGTGCGTCGCCAGCAGCGCGAAGGTCCAGGCCAGCGCGGCGGCCGTCGTCTCGTGGCCGCCGATGACGAGGAAGAGCATCTCAGTGCGGATCTTGTGGTCCTCGAGCGGCGTGCCGTCGTCGTAGGTGGCCTCGAGCAGGACGTTGAGGAGGTCGACCCGGTCGATCGGCGCGGCCCGGCGGCGCTCGATGATCCCGCGCAGGTAGTCGTCGAGGCGGTCGTCGGCGGGCCCGCCGCGACGGTCCAGCGGCCGCGGGATCCACGACGGCAGCGGCGACATCGCGGTGCGCGCGGTGGTCGCCAGCATCCGCTCGTCGAGGTCGTGCAGGAGCCCCGGCATCTCCTCGGGAGCGATGCGCTGGGAGAACATCCCGTTGTAGAGGACCGCCAGCGCGAGCTCCTTCAGCGGGTCGGTCAGGTCGAACGGCTCGCCGGTGTCCGCGGCGCGGGCCCACGAGTCGACCTCGTCGACGACGGCTTCGGTGAACAGCGCGCCGAGCTGCGTCAGGGCCTTCTGCGTGAAGTGCGGCTGCAGGAGCTTGCGCCCGCGCTCCCACTCGGCGTCGTCGCCGTCGAACCACGACGCGTGGTGCGGCGAGCCCTGCACGCGCATCGTCTCGGTGACCATCGGCGCGCGCTCGTAGCGGTCGGCCGCCTTGAGGTTCACATGCGCGATGTGGTCGGGGTGGCCGAGCAGGACGACCTCCGTGAACGGCACGGGCAGCCGGACGACGTCGCCGTAGCGCGCGAGCAGCTTGGCCGGCGTGGACCACGGGTCGCGCGCCAGGCGCCCGAGCCACAGCGCGCCCTCGGCGCCCCGCGGACCGGGAGGCGCCGGCGCGGCGACGGGGGAGAGCGTGGCGGCCACCTAGAGCGCCTCCGCCGGCTGGGCGACCGGCGCCGCCCCGCCGCGCGCCGGGACCGCCTCGGCCGCCTCAGCGCGTCGACGGCGCAGCTCCCGCAGCTCGGGCAGCTGCAGCGCCGCGTAGGACGCTGCGACCGAGGCGACGACGACCCACGCCGCGCAGACCCACACGACCCACGCGTCGGCCGACGAGCCGATCGCCTGGTAGACGGGCCAGCTGACGCCGACGATGTAGCCGATGGTCACCGTCGGCATGACGACGACCATCCACAGCACGCTCCAGCCCTTCAGGTACCGCGCGCCCAGGTACACCGCCACGCCGTAGACCGGCAGCAGCGTCGAGTTCTGCACGATCGTGTAGAGCGGGACGCCGAGGATCCGGGTCGGGTTGTCGCCGTAGTAGGCGATGACGCTCCAGTGGTGCCAGAGCATCTCCATGGCGATCTCCGGCACGCCGACCCACACGACGCACACGACCGCGATGTCGCGCAGCGACCGGCCGTCGGCGATGTAGCGATAGGCGTAGTAGCCGCCCATCGCGACGTAGGAGGCCAGCCCGACGAGGATGAAGGACGGCATCTGCCGCCCGAGGACCTCGTAGTCGAACCACGGGATGTCGGGCGCGTAGACGATCTGGCCGACGTAGTCGCCCACCGGCTCGGCGTTGCAGGCGATCAGGCCGCTGACGACGAGCACCGCGGGCAGGACCTCGCGCTCGCGCACGAGCTTGACGACCGCCCACACGACCGCCGCCGCGAAGCCCGCGTACAGCGCGATGACCATCGCCAGCGCCGCGGTGTGGTCGCTGTCGAGCACCGGCGGCACGGGCAGCTGGCCCTGGCCGGGCAGGGTCGCTCCGCGCTCGACGGCCAGCAGGAACACCGACTCCATGGACCAGCCCTCCTCTAGACGGGTTGCAGGACGGGCTCGGCGGGACGGGACGGCGGCGCCGGCGGTGCCGGCGGTGCGTCATCGCGGCGCACGAGCGGCGCGACGATCCGCAGCATCGCCAGCGGGATCGCGGCGTTGAGCACCGCGCTCACCCCGGCGAGCACGAGGAACGGCGGCTCGGACGCGCCCCCGTGCAGCGCGAGGTACGCCGGCCACGTGCAGACGAACGCGGCGGCGTAGTAGCACCCGGGGATCACCGGCAGGAACAGGAGGCTGCGCCAGCCGCGCAGGTGCGGCGCGGCGAGCGCGAGCACGCACGCCATGAAGAGGAACAGGAAGCAGTTCTGGACCATGCTCGTGATCGGCAGGCCCAGCACGCGCGACGGGTTGTCGCCGTAGTACTCGAAGACGTTGCCGCTGATGGCGATCCACTCGAACGGCCAGTCGATGACGCCGGCCAGGATGCAGATGACGACGATCCGGCGCTCGGTGGTCCCCGCGAGCAGCTGCTGGTACAGCCACCAGGTGAACATCGAGAACATCGCGCCGATCCCCAGGGCGGTGATGGGGATCTCGCGACCGGCCAGGGTGAACAGCGTGGCCGGCGCGTCCGCCGCGTACTGGAAGCCCAGGACCGCGTCGATGAACGGCTCGTTGGGCAGCCAGGTCGTGGCGCTGGCGAGGACGACGAGCGGCAGGGCCGAGCGCAGCCGGTGCGCCTCGCGCGCCGCGTAGAGCACCGACCACGCGACCATGAGCATCGTCGCCGCGACGGTGAACCAGAAGACGCCGTCGCTGGCGCCCGTCAGCGGACCGCCCGGGTCCAGGAAGCCCGACCGGCCGGTCACGCGCGCACCTCGATCGTGACCGGGACCCCGCCCTTGACGGTGGTGGAGAAGACGAACCGCGGTTCGGGCGTCCAGCCCGGCGGCACCGTGAAGCGGAAGCGGCGAAACGCCTCGGCGAGGGTCCAGAGCCCGACCTGGTAGGCCATCTTGAAGCCGAGGCAGCGGCGCGGGCCGACGCCGAACGGGACGAACGCGTACGGGTTGACGTCGTCCTCGAGGAAGCGCGAGGGGCTGAACGCATCCGGGTCGCGCCACCAGCGCGGGTCGCGGTGCAGCGTCTGGCCCGAGAACGCGACGGTCGTCCCGGCCGGGATGTGGAAGCCGGCGATCTCGTCGTCCTCGGTGGCCTCGCGGGCGTTGAGCACGAAGCCCTGCAGCCGCTGGGCCTCGTCGAAGCACGCCCGCAGCCACGGCAGCGCGTCGAGGTCCTCGTTCGTGAGCCGGGCGGTGCCCAGGGCATCGACCTCGGCGTAGGCGCGCTCGCGGGCCTCGGGCGCGAAGGCCAGCCGCGCGATCGTCCACGACATGACCGCGGCCGTCGTCTCGTAGCCGCCGAAGATCAGGCCGAGCATCTCCCGGCGGATGTGCTCGTCGGTCATCGTCGTGCCGTCGTCGAACTCCCCGTGGAGGACCATGTCGAGCAGGTCGCCCTCGGTCTCCTCGGTCGTCCCCTCGGCGCGCCGCTCGGCGAGCATCCGGTCGACGTAGGCGAAGACCTCGGCCTTGGCCTCGTCGTAGCGGCGCTCGCGCGGACGCGGCACCCATCCAGGCAGCGGGGTCGTCAGCACCGCGATCGCCATGCCGTGCATCACGCGCTCGAAGACCTCCGCGAGGTGCTCGACCTCGGCGTCGGGCGCCGGCCGGGTGAACATCGAGCGCAGGAGCACGCGCATCGTCACGAGTGAGAACTCGCGCTGCAGGTCGACCGTCGCCCCGGTGCCGGCGAAGCGCGACCAGCCGCCGACGTGGTCCTCGATCGCGCCGATGATCCGGTCCTGCAGCGGCGCGAGGCCCTTCGCGGTGAACTTCGGGTTGAGCATCCGCCGCACGCGCTTCCACTCCGCGCCGTTGGCCATCCCGTGGAAGCGCGGCGCGTCGCGGAAGAACGCGTCGCGGAACATCTCGGGCTTGGGGTAGGCGGCGTGCCGGGTGTTCGTGATGTGCCGGACGTGGTCCGGGTGGCTCACGAGCACCGTCGGCATGCCGGGGATCGCCAGCTCGACGACGTCGCCGTGCTCGCGGGCGATCCGCTGGAAGGACCCGTACGGGTCGCGGGCGATCTGCGGGACGACGCCGACGAGGGGCAGGCCCTTGGGCCGCGGCGGGCGCGGCAGGGCGGGCGCAGGAGCGAGGACCGTCGCCATGCGCCGACTCTGACAAGACCCTTGTCAGATTGCAAGCGAGGCGTCACGATGGCGCCGTGACCTCGACGCGCGCCTACGGCGGCCAGTCGGCGGAGGCCCGTCGCGCCGGGCGCCGCGAGCGGCTGATGGACGCCGCGTACACCCTGCTCACGGAACACGGGCCCGCGGCGCTGACGGTCACCGGCGTGTGCGGTGCGGCGAAGCTGACCGCTCGGTACTTCTACGAGCACTTCGACAACCGCGAGGCACTCGTGCAGGCCATCGTCGAGGCGGAGACCGACGCGGTCATCGAGGCGACGCTCGCCGCCGCGCTGACGGCCGAGGGCGGGCCCCAGGAGCGCGCGGTGGCCGCGACGCGCGCGCTGCTGGCCACGACGGACGCCGATCCGCGCCGCCTGCGCATGGCCCAGGAGCACGACGAGCTCGTGCTGCGCATGCGCCAGGTCGTGGCCGACCGGATGGTCGAGCGCCTGGTGGAGCACGCGGAGGTCGCCTGGGGCCCGATGGCGGGCGACGTGCGCCCGGAGCGGCTGCGCCTGGCGGCCTCGCTCGCCGTGGGCGGCGTGCTGCAGCTCGTCGCCGACTGGGCGGCGGGCCAGACCGCGATGGACCGCGACGAGCTCGCCGAGGTCGCCGCGCGTTTCGCGGTGCAGACGGGGATCGCGGTGCTGTCCTAGGCCACGACCGACAGTCGTGTGACGCAAGTCGGTGTTCGCCCCGGCTTGCAATCGACGGATTGCGTCGTCTACGGTCGGGACGGAGAGGAACTGGGTCGATGGAAGCGGGACAGCTGTCTCGCCCTGCGCTGCCCAAGCCGCCCACCGAGGGCGCACGGACGCGATGGGCGCCGCCGGGACCGGTCGTGGAGATCGGCTCGATGCTCGTGCTGCTCGGCACGGCGCTGCGCCGCGCCGTGCGCGGGCCGCTGGACTACGGGCCCGAGCTCGTCTCGCAGCTGCGCTTCGTCCTGGGGATCTGCCTGTTCCCCCTCGTCCTGACGGCGTTCGCGCTGTCGTTCGGCCCGGCCGGCATCCAGGCCTCGAACTTCTTCGAGCTCTTCGGCGCGCTGGACCGGATGGGCGGCGCCTACCAGATCATCGTGGTGCGGCTGTTCGCCCCGCTGGTGGTGGCCATCACGCTCGCCGGCGCGGCGGGCACCGCGATCTGCGCGGACCTCGGCGCCCGCGAGGTGCGTGAGGAGACCGACGCGCTGCGCGTGCTCGGTGTCGACCCGGTCAAGCAGCTCGTCGTGCCGCGGCTGCTGGCGATGATGGCCGCGGGCGTGCTGTTCAACATCTTCGCGATCGCCGCGGGGATGCTCGGTGCGATCGTCGTGCTCTGGCAGAACGACGCCGCGATCGCGCCGTTCCTGTCGACCTTCTTCTCGAACGCCACGCCGCTCGAGCTCGCCGCGTCGTTCGTGAAGTCGGCGATCTACGGCGCGGTCATCGCGACGGTCTGCTGCTCGAAGGGCATCCGCGCGTCGGGCGGCGCGCAGGGCGTCGGGCGCGCGGTCAATGCCGCGGTCGTCGTCTGCTTCGCCTCGATCGGCTTCATCGACTACGCCTACACGCAGCTCGTGCTCGGCACGAACCCGCTGCTCTCGCAGGTGCGCGGATGAGCGTCGGCGTCAAGGGCCCGGGGCGGGTCGAGGAGTCCACCCGCGTCTTCGGCCAGGCGACGGACTTCTCGTGGCGGGTGCTGCGCTCGGCGCTGTCGCCGCGGATCAGCCGCTACGCCGGCGAGGTCCTGCGCCAGGCCAACATCCTGATGACGGGGTCGATGCTGATCATCCTGGTGATGGTCTTCTCGTTCGGCCTGGTCATCGGGATCCAGGCCAGCTACGGCGCCCGCCTGGTCGGCGCGCCGTCGGCGGCCGGGGCCTTCACGGCGATCGGCGACCTGCGCGAGATCATCCCGTACGCCTTCGGCTACATGATGGCCGCGAAGGTCTCGACCGGGATCGTCGCCGAGCTCGGGACGATGCGCATCGCCGACGAGATCGACGCCCTGGACGTGATGGGGCTCGACTCGGTCGCCTACCTCGCGTCGACCCGGCTGCTGGCGAGCTGGCTCATCCTGCCGTTCCTCTACGCCATCGCGGTGCTCGTGGCCTTCGCCGCGTCGTTCATCGCCGTCGTCCTGCAGATCGGCCAGACCTCGGCCGGCGGCTACCTCGAGCTGTTCTGGAAGTTCCAGAACCCCGGCGACCTGCTGTTCAGCGGCGCGAAGGGCATGGCGATGGCGACGTTCGTCGTCCTCGTCGGCTGCTTCTACGGCTACACCGTCCGCGGCGGCCCGGTCGAGGTCGGCCGCGCCACGGCGCGGGCGATGATCGTGAACCTCATGGGGATCCACGCGATCGGGATCCTCGGCAGCCAGCTCTTCTGGGGCGGCGCGCCGCGACTGCCCATCGGCGGATGACCTCGCCGCGCCTCCTCGCCGCCGCGCTGGCCGCGGTCACCGCGCTCGTGGTGGCCGGCGTGCTGCTCACCGGCGACGCCCCATACCGCGTGCACCTGCGCTTCACCAACGCCGGCCTGCTCGTCGAGGGCGGCCAGGTCAAGGTCGCCGGGCGCGACGTGGGGGAGGTCGAGCGCATCGCGCTGACGAAGGACGGCCTGGCCGACGTGACCGTCGCGCTGGACAGCGGCGAGGTCGTGCCGCTGCGCCGCGACGCGCGGGCGACGATCCGGTCGCTCGGCGCCGCCACGATCACCAACCGCTACGTCGACCTGTCGCCGGGGTCGCGCTCCGCGCCCCCGCTGGACGACGGCGCGACGCTGCCCGCGAGCCAGACCGGCGGGATCGTCGACCTCGACGCGTTCCTCGACACGTTCGACGCCGGCACGCGCGCCGACCTCCAGGCGCTCCTGAGCACCTCCGCCGAGCTCTACGCCGGCTCGGGCGCGCGGTCCTTCAACCGGATGCTCGAGCGCTTCGCCCCGGCCGCCCGCGAGGTGGCGGGGGTGACGGGTGACCTCGCCGCCGACGGCGCGCAGCTCACGCGGCTGATCCGCACCGCCGACGTGGCCGCGACCCGCATCGCCGGGCGCCGGACCGACCTCGAGGACGCGATCGACAGCTCGGCGCGGTGGATGGCGGCGGTCGCGGGCGAGCGCGAGGCCCTGGCCACGACGCTGCGCCAGGCGCCGCCGTCGCTGGCCGTGGGTCGCCGGACGCTCGACCACGCCCGCACCGCGGTCGACCGGCTGCGCCCGTCGCTGCGCCTCGTCCCGGACACCGCCAAGGCGCTGGACCGGTTCGCCGGCGACGTGCGCCCGGCCCTGCGCCAGGGCGCCCCGGTGGCCGAGGAGCTGCGCTCGCAGCTGCCCGGCGTGCGCCGCACGCTGGCGGGCCTCGAGCCGCTGGCCGAGCGGGCGGTCCCGGCACTCGAGCAGGCCGGCAAGGGGATGGAGGGCCTCGAGCCGATCTTCCGCGGCCTGCGCATCTACGCGCCGGACTTCGTCCTGGGCATCGTCAACGGGCTGGCGGGCGTCGCGGCGAGCAACTACACGCGCCTGGGCCACTACGCGCGGCTCGAGTTCATCCAGAACCCGCAGACGACGATCGGCGGCGCCTTCGCGAAGCTCCTGAACAACGGGCCGCTGATCCCCGGCATCACCGACGTGCGCACGGGTCTGACGCGCCGCTGCCCGGGCGCCGCGGCGCCGCCCGCGAAGGACGGCTCGAGCCCGATCGAGGTCCAGGGGCTCTGCGACCCCGCGCACTCGATCCCGCTGCTGGTCAACGAGCCCCCGAGGCGCCGGAGCGGCGGATGAGGCGCCGGCTCGGGGTCCTCGCGATCGCCGTGGCGGTCGTCGCCGTCGCCGTGCTCGTCACGCGCGAGCAGCGCGACGCGGGCACCGGCCGGGTCGACGTCGTCTTCGACACCGCCAAGGGCATGGTGGAGGGCCAGCTGGTGAAGATCGCCGGCGCGCGGGCCGGCCGCGTCGACGACGTCCGCCTCACCGCCGACAACCAGGCCCGGATGCGGCTGCGCGTCGAGGAGCGCTTCCTGCCGTTCCGGGCCGACGCGAGCTGCCGGATCCTCCCCGAGGGACCGATCAGCGAGAACTACGTCGAGTGCGACCCGGGGCAGCGGACCGGTTCGCGGCTGGCGTCGAGCGCGGGCGCCCCGACCGTGCCCGTCGCCCAGACGACGGCGCCCGTCTCCATCCAGGACCTCCTCGACGTCTTCGCGGCGCCGGCCGAGCAGCGCATGCGCCTACTGCTCAACGAGCTCGGGATCGCGACCGCGGGGCGCGGCGAGGACGTCGACGACCTGCTGCGCCGCAGCAACCCGGCGCTGAGCCGGACGACCGAGGTCCTGCGGGTGGTCAACGGCCAGCGCGACGCGCTGCGCCGGGCGATCGCGCAGACCGACGAGGTGCTCGACGGGCTGGCCGCCGACGAGCGCGCCGTCGACCGGTTCGCCGGCGGGGCGGCGGCGACCGCCGAGGCGACGGCGTCGCGGCGCGCGCAGCTCGGCACGGCGGTGCGCGAGCTGCCGGGCATGCTGCGCGAGGTCCGCGCCGGCCTGCGCAGCGTCGACCGGGCCACTGCGGCGGGCGAGCCGCTCCTCGGGGACCTCGAGGCCGCCGCCCCGGTGCTCGAGCGGGTGACGACGAGCCTCCCGGGCTTCGCCCGCCAGGGCACGCCCGCCGTGCAGCAGGTCGCGGCGGCGGCCAAGGAGGGCCGGCGGGCGGTGCGCCCGGCGCGCAAGGTCGCGCGCAGCGCCGACGCCCTCGGCGACGTGACGCCCGTCATCCGCGACGTCAAGCGCCTCCAGGTCTCCTCGCGCGACCAGGGCGCGATCGAGCAGCTGCTGCGGGTGCCGTACTCGCTGGCCAACCTCGCCTCGCTCTACAACGGCGTCTCGCACGTCATCACGCTCTTCGCCGGCGTCCAGATCCAGTGCATCGTCCCGACGCCGCAGCCGATCCGCGGCTGCGACGCCACCTACAGGGCGGGCGGCGTGCCGATCAACGACCCGGGCCAGCTGGGGCGGACGCACCAGGTGCTGCGCGACGCCCTCGAGCGGCTGCTCGGACCCGCCAATCGCCAGCGCCGGCCGCGCCCGGCCGCGCCCGGACGCCGCCCCGCGGCCTCCAAGCCGGCGACGCCGGCGCTCCCCGACCTCCAGCCGCTCCCCGGCAAGGCCGAGAAGCCGGTCAAGGCCCTGCCCGAGGCCGTGCGCAAGGCGCTCGACGACGTCCAGGGGCTGCTCACCCCGCCCAAGCAGCCCGACGCCGCCAAGGGCGACGGCGTCCGCCGCCTCCTCGACCTCCTCCTCGGCCCATGACGCCGCGCCCGACCACCGGCCGGCGCCGGCGCCGCGATCCGCTGCGCACCGCGGGCCTCGTCGGCGTGGTCGCGCTGCTCGCCGCCGCGGCGATCTTCAAGGTCTCCTACGACGCCCTGACCGGCCTGCCCGGCCAGTCGCACTACGAGCTGACCGTCGCCGTGCCGAACGCCAGCCGGCTCAACCCGTCCGACGAGGTCCGCATCGGCGGCCTGCGCGTCGGCCAGGTCCTCGAGGTCGAGCCCGTCGCGCCCTCGGGCCGGCGCCCCCACGCCGAGGTCCGCCTGCAGCTCGACCGCGACGTCGAGCCGCTGCGCGACAGCACGCGCGTGAGCGTGCAGACCGGCTCGGTCCTCGGCGCGAGCTACGTCCGCCTCGAGCCCGGCGAGGACGGGGGAGCGGTCGCCGACGGCGGCCGCCTGGACCTCGCGCAGGCCGGGCCCTCGACGCAGCTCACCGACCTGCTCGACGTCTTCGACCGCGCGACCTCGCGCAACGTCCGCCGCTTCCTCGCCGAGTCCAGCGCCGGGGTCGCCGGGCGCGGCGACGACCTCAACGAGGGGCTGCGCTCGTTCGCCGCGCTCCTGCCGCCGCTGAGCTCCGTCGCACGCGGCCTCGCCGCGGCGTCCACCGACCTCGACGGCTTCGTCGCGGGCGCCGACCGCGCGAGCGCCGCGTTCGCCGCCGCGGCGCCGCAGCTGGGCTCGATGGTGCGTGGCGGCGCACGCACCTTCACCGCGCTGGCCGCCGAGGACCGCGCGCTGCGGGCCACGCTCGACGCTGCGCCCGGTGCCGAGGCGGCGACGACCCGCGCGCTGCGCCGCGCCCGGCCCGGGCTGCGCGCCACGGCCGACGTCCTGTCCGACCTGCGGCCCGCCGCGCCGCTGCTCGACGACGCGCTGCGCGCGGCCGACCGCACGCTGCGCGCGGGCCGGCCGGCGCTCGCCGCGTTCCGGCCGTTCGCTCCGCGCCTGGGCACCGCGCTTGGCGACGTGCGCCGCCTCTCGCGGCGTCCGAGCACCGACGGCGCGATCCGCAAGGCGACCGAGCTGTTCGCCACGAACGCCCCGCTGTTCGACCTGCTGGCGCAGATGCAGGCGACGTGCAACACGCTGGCCAACTGGGCCACCGGCTTCGCCAGCACGTTCGGCGACGTCGGCAGCGGCGACGGGCCGGCGATCGCCCACATCGAGGTGACCAGCCTCGGGGCCGAGGGCGAGACGCTGCAGAGCTCGAGGCCGGCGCCGAACCTCGCCAGCAACGAGTACGCGCGCAACGGCGACCAGGAGTGCGAGTCGGGCAACGAGCCGTTCACCGGCCGTCAGATCCGCACGAACCCCGAGGGGCTGCAGCCGCGCACGACGTCGGACACCGACCCCGACCCCGCCGTGGTCGAGCGCGCCCGGTCCGCCGGCCTGCTCGCGGAGGAGCCGCGGTGATCCGCCGCCGCAGCCGCCGCCGGGAGCTGCGCGCCGCCGCGATCGGCGTCCTGCTCGTCGTCGCCTTCACGGTGGCGGTGTTCACCAAGGACAACCCCTTCGCCGACCACCACGAGGTCCAGGCGGTCTTCTCCACGGCCGCGACCCTGAGCGAGGGCTCGGAGGTGCGCATCGGCGGTCAGCGCGTCGGCGAGGTCACGGCCATCGGCCCGGGGCCGTCGCCCGCGACGTCCCAGGTGACGATGCGCATCGACGACCGCGAGCCGGCGATCCGCACCGACGCCGAGCTGGCGGTGCAGCCCCGCCTCGCGCTCGAGGGCAACAGCTACGTGCGCGTCTCGCCCGGCAGCCCGGACCGACCCGAGCTCGAGGAGGGCGCCACGATCCCGCGGGCGCAGACGAGCGTCGCGGTGCAGCTCGACCAGGCGATCTCCACCTTCGACCAGCCCGCGCGCAGCGCCCTGGCCGACACGATCCGCGAGCTCGGCGACGGGCTGGGCACCACGCCGCCGTCGCCGCGCGCGCCGCGACCCGGCTACGCCGAGCTCCAGGACGCCGCGCGCGAGCTGGAGCGCGCGCTGCCGCCGATGGCCGTCGCCGCGCGCGCCGCCCGCGGCGAGCGGCCGGGCGACCTGCGCCGCGCCGTGCGCACCACGGGCGAGGTGACCGGGCAGCTCGCGCAGGACCCCGCCGCGCTCGACGGGCTCGTGCGCCACTACGCGACGGTGAGCCGGACGCTGGCCTCGCGCGACGCCGCGCTGCGCCGCACGCTGGCGGGCTTCGCCGCGACGCTGGCCGACGCCCCGGGCGACCTGCGCGACATCGACGCCGCGCTGCCCGCGCTCACGCGCTTCGCGGGCGAGCTGCGCCCGGCGCTGCGCGCCGCCCCGCCCGCGCTCTCCGCGCTCGGCGGCGCCGCCCGCGAGGTCACCCGCGCCACCCGGCCCGGCGAGCTGCCGGCGCTGCTCGAGCGCACCGGGCCACTGGTCCGCGCGGTGCCGGTGCTCGAGCGCCGGCTCGGCGCCGTCCTGCCGCAGGTCGAGGCGATCGGCCGCTGCCTGACGTCCACCGTCGTCCCGGCGCTCGACGGCAAGATCCAGGACGGCCACCTGACGACCGGGGGGACGGTCTGGCAGGAGGCGCTGTGGATGGCGTCGTCGCTCGCGGGCGCCGCGTCGGCCTTCGACGCCAACGGCGGCACGCTGCGCCTCGGCGTCACCGAGAGCGAGCAGGCGATCGGGATCAACACCGGGTCGGGGCCGCTCGGGCGCCTGTCGGGCCTGTCGCCCGACGGCGACGTCGGCATGAACCCGACGTGGCTGGGCTACGGCGTCTACCCCGCGATGCGTCCGGACGTCCCCTGCCAGGACCAGCAGCTCCCGGACTACGGGGCGCGCCGCCGGCCCGGGGCTCCCGCGGCGTTCCGCGACGCGGGGAAGGCCACGCCGCGGCGGATGACCCAGGACCGCCTCGAGGCGCTGCTGCGCCAGCTGCGCAGCCCCAAGACGCTGCTCAAGCAGGCCGTGGAGGCGACACGATGACCGCGGGCGGTCGGCAGCACGCGGCGGCCCTGCTGCGCTTCGTGGCCCTCGCCGCCGCCGGCGTGGCCGCGCTGTCCTACCTCTTCGTCATGCAACGCGGGCCGGTGCCACTGCGTGACACCTACGAGGTCAAGGCGCAGTTCACGGACGCCAACGGGGTCGTCGGGGGCCTCGGCCAGCCGGTGAACGTCGCCGGCGTGAAGGTGGGCGCCGTGACGAGGTCCGAGGTCGACGAGGCCGGCAACGCCGTCGTCACGATGGCGATCGAGCGCGACGAGCTGCCGCGCGTGCACGACGACGCCCGCGCGACGCTCGAGCCGATCACGCCGCTCAAGGACATGCAGGTCGAGCTGTCGCCGGGAACGGCGTCGCGGCCCGCTCTGCGCGACGGGGCGGTGATCGGCGAGGGCTCGACCACGTCGCCCGCGGAGCTGTCCACGCTGCTGTCGGCGCTCGACGGCGACACGCGCGCCTACCTGCAGACGCTGCTGCGCTCGCTGCAGGTCGGCACCAGGGACCGGGCGCTGAACCTGCGCCTGATGTTCCGGGCGCTCGGCCCGACGGCGCGCCAGGCCGGCGAGCTGGCCGACGCCGTCGCCGGGCGCCGGCGGGAGCTGGCGCGGCTGGTGAGCAACCTCGCGCGCGTGACCCGGGCGGCGAGCGACGACCGCCAGCTCGCGCGGCTCGTGCAGGCCGGCGACCGCACGCTCTCGGCCGTCGCCGAGCAGGACCGGGCGCTGGGTGCCACGCTCGACGAGCTGCCGAGCACGCTGCAGGTCACCCTCTCCTCGCTGGACCACACGGCCGCGTTCGCCCGCCGGCTCGCCCCGACCACCCGGGCACTGACGCCCTCGCTGCGCGCGCTGCCGGCGGCGCTGTCGCCGGCGACGTCGTTCGGCGCCGCGACCTCGCGCGCGCTGCGCACGCAGGTCCGGCCCTTCGTCCGCGAGGCCCAGCCGCTCGTGCGCGACCTCACGCCCGCCGCCACGAAGCTCGCCGAGCAGGCCCAGCCGCTGACGACCGTCACGCGGATGACGAACTACATCCTCAACGAGCTCGCCTACAACCCGCCAGGCAACGACGAGGGCAACCTCTTCTGGCTCGCGTACTTCTTCCACAACTTCGGGTCGGCGTTCACGCTCGGCGACGCCCACGGTCCCATCGGGTCGGCGATGGCGCTCGTGAGCTGCTCGCAGTTGACCGCCTCGGCGCCGGGACAGCTCATCGGCCTGCTCACCGGCGCCGCCAGCGCATGCCGGGAACCGGAAGGCGGCGGCTGAGCGATGCAGACGCGGACCCCCACCTACCGCCAGCTCGTGGCGCCGCTGCTCTTCGTGCTCGCGTGCGTGCTGCTGTCGATCTTCGCGTGGCGGGCCTACGACGGCCCGACGCCGCTCGAGGCCAAGGGCTACCGCTTCTCCGTCGTCCTGCCCTCGGGCGGCGGCCTCGTGCCGGGCGCCGACGTGCGCATGTCGGGCGTCGTCATCGGGCGGATCGCCGAGGTGCGCCGCGACGGGTCCCGGGCCAGGGCGACCGGCGAGCTCAAGGCCGCCTACGCGCCGCTGCGCACCGGCGCGACGGCGATCGCCCGCCTCAAGAGCCTCCTGGGCGAGGCCTACCTCGAGGTCGCGCCCGGGCCGGTCGATGCGCCGATCCTGCAGGACGGCGCGACGCTCGCCGCCGACCAGGTCCAGCCCAGCCAGCAGCTCTCCGACGTCCTGTCGACGTTCGACGCGCGGACGCGCAAGTCGGCCCGCGACCTCTTCGCCGGCCTGGCCGAGGCGGTGCGCGGCCGGGGCGCCGACCTCAACGCTGCAATCGGCGACGGCGCCGTCGCGGCGGGGGGCACCCAGGAGCTCCTGCGCACCCTCGACCGCCAGGAGGGCCAGCTGCGGCGCCTCGTCGCCTCCTCGGCCGAGGTCTTCGACGCGGCGGGTGACCGCCAGGGTGCGGTGCGCGCGGCGATCACCCAGGCCGACCGCGTCCTCGCGACGACCGCGGCGCGCGACCGCGAGCTGCGCGCGACCGTCCGTGCCCTGCCGCCGTTCCTCGCCAGCCTGCGGCGCACGTCGGGCGCGGTCGACGCGGCCAGCGGCGACCTCAACCGCGCGGCGCTCGCGCTCGAGCCCGTGGCTCCGCGGGTCGCGCCGCTGCTGCGCGACGTCACGGCGCGCGCGCCGGCGTTCGAGCGGCTGTTCCGCGACCTGCCGCCGGTGCTCGACACGGGCCGGCGGACGCTCGGCGACGTCGGGCGCATCGCCCGCGCCGCGGGCCCCGCACTCGATCGCGTCCACCCGTCCCTGCGCCAGATCATCCCGTTCGTGCAGCTGCTCAACGAGAACCGGGAGGAGGTCGTCGCGGTGCTCGGCAACGTGGCGTCCCTGCTCAACGGCCGCGCCTACGGCCCGAACGACAAGCTCGTCCGCTTCGGCACCGGCATCCCGACGGTCTGGAACGAGGTCGTCGGCGGGTGGATCCGCAAGCTGCCGACGAACCGCGCCAACCCGTACCTCAAGCCGCAGGGCCTGCGATCGCTGGCCGGCAAGGGCCTCGTGCAGGCCTTCGACTGCCGCAACCTCGCCAACCCGCTCTACCTCCCGCCGATCGGGACCGGCGCGCCGCGCTGCGACGAGCAGGGCACCTGGGAGTTCCGCGGGAAGTCGGCCTACTACCCCAACCTGGAGCCCGCCGCGCCCTGATGGCCACGACCCCCGCCCGCACCCTCGACGTCCTGGACCACGAGCTCATCGTCCGGCTGCGCGCCGACGGCCGGGCGAGCACGCGCGCGCTGGCCGCCGACCTCGGCGTCACCGAGGGCACGGTCGCCGCGCGCCTGCGCCGCCTCGCGGCCGACGGCGTCCTGCGCATCGTCGCCGTGGCCCACGCCGAGGCGTTCGGCCTGCCGTGCATGTCGGTCGTCTTCGTGCGCGTCGGTGACCGCTCCCCGCACGACGTCGCGGCCGACGTCTCGCAGGTCGCGGCCACCACCGGCGTGAACGTCTGCTCGGGCGGCGCCGGCGTGGTCGCCAACGTGCTGACCCGCGACCTCGCGGAGCTCGCCGAGGTCCACGAGCAGCTCATGAGCATCCGCGGCGTCGGCGCGGCGCGCACGGAGATGGTGGTCGACACGCCGCGGTTCGACACGCGCTGGTCCGGCCGGGCCTTCCTGCACCAGCACGACCTCCCGCGGCCCGCGATCGCCGACGACCACGACGACCTCGACGTCGCGCTGGTCACCGCGCTGCAGGACGACGCGCGGCTCTCCAACCGCCGCATCGCCGCGCAGCTGGGCGTCAGCGAGTCGACGGTGCGCAGCCGCCTGCGCCGGCTCGAGGACGAGGGCGCGATCCGCATCCAGGCCGTCTGCGACGTCGAGCACTTCGGCCTGGGCGCGCACGGCTACGTCACCGTCCGCGCGGCACCCGGCCGGCTGCAGGAGGCGCGCGACGTCCTGCTCGACGTCCCGGAGCTCGGCTTCATCAGCCGCACGATCGGCAGCGTCGACTTCGTCGCCTTCGCCGCGGCGCAGACCCGCGAGCGCGTGCTGGACCTCGTGATGACCGACGTGGCGGGCCACCCGGCCATCGCGGAGGTCGAGCTCTTCGAGGGCTGCGGCACCTACAAGCACGTCTTCGCCTGGGGCCACCTGCACGCCCCGCCGGGCTAGCCGGCGCCGACCGGCTGGCCCTCCTCGGCGGGGTACATCGTGATCTGCGGCGGGGCGGCGAGCCACTGGGCCAGCCCGGCGGAGGCCGCCTGGAAGTGCTCGCTGGTGACGTGGGCCTGGAACGCGGCCTGGTCGACGTAGCGCTCGACAGCGCGGAACTCGCCGGGGGTCTCGATCGACTCGTAGAAGCCGTACTCGAGGTTGCCCGGCTCGGCGCGGCTGGCCTCGACGAGGCCCTTGGCGGCCTCGACGAACGCGTCGCGGTTCTCGGGCTTGATCGGCAGGACGGCGTGGACGACGAGCACGGGCAGCGGACCTCCGGGGTCACGGTCGGGATGGAGCGGGGATCCTCGCCGCCGCCGTACCGGCCGTCTTGTGGTGCGGCGACGAAGCGCGGCGAGGCGGCTCGGGCGCGGGGCGCGCGCGGGTCAGCGCAGCGCACTGGGCGCGGCGCCGTAGCGCTCGCGGAACGCGTCGCCGAACGTCCGCACGGAGCCGAAGCCGCTGAGCAGCGCGACCTCGGTCACGCCCAGGTGCGCCAGCGCGGGGTCGGTCAGGCGGCGGTGCGCGCGGCGCAGGCGCGTCTCGCGGATGACCTCCCGCGGCGTGGTGCCGGCGTGCTGCAGGGCGACCTGGACCTGGCGCAGCGACCACCCGAGCGCGTGCGCCGCGGAGGTCCCGGTCAGCGCGGGGTCGTCGGCGTGGGCGCGCACGTGCTCGCGGAACGTCTGCTCGACCAGCGCGTGGCGGCCGGTCGCCGTGCGACGCGCCGCGAGGTGGCCGAGGAGCTCGGCGACCTGGTCGGCGACCGTGCGGAAGGCGCGCGCGTCGAGCCCGTCGCGCTGGGCCACGAGCGCCCGCAGCATGCCGTCGAGGACCGCGCCGAGCCCCGTGCGCAGGTCCAGCCTCGACCGGGCGGTCGAGGGCAGGGCGTCGGCCGGGAGCGTGAGCACGAGCCCGCGCGCCGCGTCGCCGTGGCCCAGGACGAACGGCGCCCCCTCGGGCAGCAGGCCCGCGTCACCCGGGGCCAGCGACGCCGTCTCGCCGGCCACCTGGATGGCGAGGCGGCCGCGCAGCGGCACGACGAGGCGCACGACCGCGTCGGGATCGCGCGCGATCTGGTGCGCCGTGCGCGCGTAGGCGATGCCGTCCGACCAGAAGTCGACGAGCTGGTGCACGCCGGCACGCTGGCGGACGGTCCCACCGGCGAAGCCCTCGTGGAGGGCGCCGAAGCGCGAGTCGAGCAGGCCGTGGTTGGCGCGGACGTGGTCGACCCAGACGGCCCTCCGGTCTGCCGGTGGCACGTCGAGGGTGCTCGTGCGCAGCACCTCGTAGCTGGCGGCGGCGGTCACGCGTCTCCTCGCCGAGCGAGCCTACCTGCTGGCCCGACCCGGCCGGCGGGCCTGCGCGCCGTCGCCGACCGCGTGCGCGCCACCGCGTGCACCCCCTGCCCCGGCGGCCTACGGTCGGCCGATGCCGACCATCGACGTCAACGGGACGACCCTCGCCTACGACGACCGCGGACCGCGCGACGGCGTGCCGGTCCTGCTGTCGCACTCGCTCTTCTTCGACCGCCGCATGTTCACGGCGCTGGCCGAGCGCCTGGGCGAGGACCTGCGCGTCGTCGCCTACGACCACCGCGGCCAGGGGGAGAGCGCCCCCGCGCCGCTGGAGGAGCTGTCGATGGACGTCCTGACGGAGGACGCCGCCGCGCTCATCCGCGCGCTCGGGCTCGCGCCGGCGCACGTCGTCGGCAACTCGATGGGCGGGTTCGTCGCGCTGCGCCTGGCGGCGCGCCACCCCGACCTCGTCCGCACCGTCACCGCGCTCGGGTCCTCGGCCGAGGAGGAGCACCAGCTCGCCGCGTTCGCCCCGCTCGTCGAGCACCTGCAGGCCCACGGCGCCGCCGACGTCGTCGACACGGTCCTGCACATCATGTTCGGCGACACCACGCTGGCCGGCGAGCCGGAGCTGTGCGCGCACTGGCGCGAGGTCATCGCCGGCCTGCCGCCCGCCATCGGCGACGCGGCCCACCAGGTCATCCACCGCGAGCGCATCGTGGAGGAGCTCGCCGGCACGACGGTGCCCGTCCTCGCCGTGGCCGGCGCCGAGGACCACGCCTACCCCCAGCCGATCTCCGGGCGCACCATCGCCCAGGCGACGGGCGGCCGCGAGGTCACGGTGGCCGGCGCCGGCCACTCGGTGGCGCTCGAGCAGCCCGACGAGGTCGCCGGGCACCTCGCGCGGCTCTTCGCCGAGCACCTCGCGCCCGCGGCGACGTGAGGAGGGCACAGGGGCGGTCGGCCCGCGGCGATGACCTCGGAGGTCCACGCGACGGGTGATGATGGTGGGGTGCACGTCGGCGTCGCCGACCACCTCGGCTGGGCCGTCGTCGTCAACGCGAGCGCGGACGGCGAGGTCGTCGACCGCCGGCGGATCTCCCTCGTCGAGCCGGGCGTCGAGGCCATGCCCGTCCACAGGGCCTCCAGCCGTGCGCTCGACGACGGCGCGCTGGGGGAGCTCGTCGCGGCGGTCCGGGCGTCGGCGGTACGGGCTACGACCGCGGCCCTGGCCGACCTGGCGGCGGTGCTCCCCGCGCCGATCGCGACGTTCGCGGTGCGCGACTGGCCGCGCGGCTTCCCGGCGGCGATCGCCGAGCAGCGCCGGGCGCCGCACGAGGCGTGGGCCGACGGCGTGCGGTACCGCCAGGTCCTCGCCGAGGTCGCCGGAGGGCGAGGCTGGACGGTGTCGCCCTACGACGCGAAGCACGTGCTGGAACAGGCCGCGCTCGTCCTCGGCGCGCGGACCGCGGAGCTGCTGCGGCGTCCGCGGGAGGTCCTGGGCCCGCCGTGGACCAAGGACCACCGCGTCGCGCTCGCGGCGGCGCTGCTCGGCGCGAGCGCACGGTCCTAGGTGGACGGGCGGGGCGCGGGCGACTACGGTCGGCCCTTGCGCGTACGCACGTGTTCGTGGATCGTCGGTGTCGCCCTGGCGCTCGTGCCCGCGGCGGCGCACGCGGCCGAGTCGCCCGGCCCGGGGACGCTCACCTCGGGGTCGGTGACGAGCGACGGCGCGCGCTACGACTACCTCCGGTACGTCCCGTCGACCTACCGGCCCGGCACGAAGGCACCCCTGCTCGTGAGCGTCCACGGGTGCCAGACGACCGCCGACGCGGAGATGCGCTCGACGCTGTGGAACCGCGTGGCCGAGCGCGAGGGGTTCGTCGTCCTGTACCCGGACGTCGACGTCGTCGGCCGCCTGCTGCCGGGGCCGTTGAACCAGTGCTGGAAGTTCTTCTCGCCGACGACCTACGCGCGGGGCGGCGGCGACCCGGACGCGATCGCGCAGATGACGCGGCGGGTGGTGGGCGAGCTCGACATCGACCGCGAGCGCGTGTACGCCGTCGGCACGTCGGCGGGCGGGCTGATGACGTCGGTCCTCGCCTCGACCTACGCGGAGATGTTCGCCGCCGTCGGGCTGGTGGAGACCGCCGGCTTCCTGGACGGGCCGTGCTTCACGACGGGCATCGGCATCCCGGTGCAGCTCAGCGCGCAGCTCGCCCGCGCGGGGATGGGCGGGCGCGCGCGGGTGGTCCCGGTCATCGGCATCGGCGGGACCGCCGACCTCGCCTTCCCCCCGACGTGCATCGCCAAGGCGGTCGAGCAGGGGCTGCGCACGTCGAACCTCGTCCTCGGCGCCTCCCAGACCGGCCCCATCTCGCTGCGGCCGGCGACGGTGAGCCACGAGCGCAAGCCGGGCGGCCGGTCGTACACCGTGAGCCGGTTCCAGGACCCGGCGGGCTGCCTGGTCGCCGAGCGCTGGATCATCGACGGCCTGGCCCACTCGTGGCCGGGCGGGACGACGGACCGCAAGTACAACACCGACCCGAAGGCGCCCGACGGCTCCGAGGCGATCTGGCCGTTCCTGCGGCGCTACACGCGCTCGACCACGGCGATGCCGTGCGCGGAGGCGCCGGTCGAGCCCGCGTCGTCGCCCGTGGACGTGGGCCCCGCGGCCTGTCCGCCGCGCACCGTCACCGTGACCCTGCCGCGCGGCGCGCGGGTGCGAGGCGTGCGGGCCAGCGTCGGCAGGACGGCCGTCCGCGTGCGGCGCGCGGGACGCCGCGTGCGCGTGACGCTGCCGGCCGGCCGGCCCGGCGATCGCACGCGCGTCGTGCTGACCGTCCGGCGCGCGGGGCGCGCGAAGGCCCAGACGGTGCGGCGCAGCTTCAAGCGCTGCTGACCTCGCGCGCGCGTACGCTCGCGCGCGAGATGGCCTACACGACGCTCCACGCCGCCGACGCGTTCTGGCGCCCCTCGAACCAGATGGGGGTGCAGAACACCGACCTCGCCAAGCACCTGGGGGCGACGACGCTCGGTGCCCGCCTCTGGCGCCTCGCGCCCGGCCAGGCGTCCACCCGCCACCGCCACGCGCGGCAGCACGAGCTCTACCTCGTCCTGGAGGGCCGTGGCCGGATGCGCGTCGACGACGACCTCCTCACCCTCGCCCCGCTGTCGGCCGTCCACGTCGATCCCGGCAGCGTCCGCCAGGTCTTCAACGACACCGACGCGGACGCGCTGTGGCTCGTCGTCGGCGCGCCGGTCGAGGCCGCCAACACGCTCGAGATGACGCCCGAGCAGCTCGCGCACCTCTACCCCGACGGGCCCAAGGCGCTGCCTCCGGAGCTCACCGACTGACGCACGGTGCCAGGCACCTTGCATGCGCGCGCATGGAAGGTGCCAGGCACCTTCCTACGGCGCGCCCGCGTCCCACAGCTCGGCCGTGCGGGCCTCCGCCTGCGCGTCGTGCGTGCGCTGGAAGTTGCGCCCGCCTCGCGCGAACGTCGCGGCGACGGCCGCCGGCACCTCGCCGTCGCCGAACCGCCGCTGCAGCCACGTCGCGGGGCGCACGTGGACGATCCCCACCCGGCGCGCCGCCGCCGAGCCGTCGCAGCGCCAGGGACCGTCGATCCGCCCGAGCGCGTACGCGCCGCCGCCGTCGCGCGTCCACACGAAGCTCCCGTCCTCCACGCCGGCGAACGCCGACAGCAGCCGGCCGGCCCTCTCGCCGTGCTGCTCGGTCGCCCGCAGCACCGCCTCCTCGATCGCCTCCGGGGGCGGGCCGTCCAGCGGGTCGCCGATCCCCACGACGCCACGCTCGATCCCGTGGTCGGCGCCGGCCCCGTCGGGCAGGTCCCGGTCGCGCGCCCGCATCGGCGCGCGGAAGACGGGCGTCGCCACCCCGGGCTAGACCGTCGTCGCCGCCGCCAGCCGCTCGGCGGACGCCGGGTCGTGGGCGGGGAGGTAGACGGTCGGGTGCTCGCGGGCGTGGGCGAGGATGCGGTCGATCGTCGCGACCTGGACGCCGGGCTTCGGCGAGACGGCGTCGGGCCGGCGGGCGTGGAGCTGGTCCAGGGTGTCGGTCGTGTCGCCGGCGAGGAGGAGGTGGCGGCCGTCGTCGTCGACGCAGACGACCGACACGTGGCCGTCGGTGTGCCCGGGCGTGGCGACGACGACGATGCGGCCGTCGGGCGTGAGGGGACGGCTCGCCGCGAAGGCGCCGAACGGGCCGCCGTCGAGCTCGAGGGGCTGCCAGTCGACGCCGTCCGGCAGCGGCTGCTTGAACAGCCGGCTCTGGACGCGGCCGCGCGGGCTGCGGGCGAACGCGAGCTCGGGCGCGTGCACGTGGACGGGCCGGCCGCGCAGGTGGACGAGCCCGTCCATGTGGTCGCCGTGCAGGTGGGTCAGGACGATCTCGTCGACCGCCGCCGCGTCCAGCCCGGCCCGCGCGAGCGCCGCCGGGAGCTCGTCGTCCTCCCCGACCTCGAAGCGCACGAAGGGCAGGTCGGACCCCGCGCGCGTCTCGCCCGTGTCGACGAGGACGACCCGGCCGTCGTGCTCGACCGCCCAGCAGTGGATCGGATGCGGCGCCGACCACTCCCCGGGCGCGAAGAGCGCGGGTTGGCGCCGCCAGCCGGACCGGGCGTGCAGGAAGGCGTCCTTGAGCCGCACGGTCCCGGTCGTGAGCGCGTGGACCTTCATGGGCCGACCATACGCCGGGTGCAAGGTGCCAGGCACCTTCCACCCTCGACTAGCGCTCGACGGTCTGGTCCGGCGGGGTGTGCGAGAGCCGGGCCGCCTCCTGCACCGCCTCCGAGTAGTCCTCGGGGTCGAAGATCTGGCGGACCTCGATGGTGCCCTCGCCCATGGGGCAGCGCCGCGCCCAGTCGGTGGCCTCGTCGAGGTCGCGGGCCTGGATGATCCAGTAGCCGCCGACGACCTCCTTGGCCTCGGTGAACGGCCCGTCGGTGACGACCGGGGCGCCGTCGCGGAGGCTGACGCGACGGCCGTCCTGCGCCGGGTGCAGGCCGTCGCCGGCGAGCATGACGCCCGCGTCGAGGAGCTCCTGGTTGTAGCGGGCCATCGCCTCGACGGCCTCGACGTCCGGGCCTTCGGCGTAGGCCTCAGGCGAGATGTTCGGGAGCATGAACAGCATGAAGCGGGCCATGGGCGGATCCTCGCGCATCGGCCCATCGACGACGCCGGGACAGCCGCGCCAGGCCGGCGACCGCAGCGAGCACCGGAACCGCGCCCGCCACCACGAGCGCCGCCCGCGGACCGACCGCTCCGACGAGCACGCCGCCGCCCGCGACCGCCACGAGCTCGGCCGCGTTGCGCGCCGCGCCGTAGGCGGCGAACGCGCGACCGTGCCGCGCCTCCGGCACCCGGACCGTCATGAGCGTGCGCACCAGGACGTTCTTCGCGCCGTGGCCGACGCCCCCGACCGCGTAGCCCGCGACCGCCACCGGCAGGATCGTCCACGTGGTCTGCAGCGCCAGGCCGCCCCCCTGGACGGCCAGCGCGACGAGCGCTCCGCCGGCCACGAGCGTCGCCGGCACCCGCGGCGCCACGGCCGTGGCACCGCAGACCATCCCGGCCATCCAGCCGCACACGACGACGGCGTAGCCGGCGTCGTTCGCGCCGACGACGTCCTTCACGAAGAAGACCTCGACCGTCAGCGTCGCCGACAGCACGAGCAGGGCGCCGGTGGTCGCGCCCACGACGACGCGTAGGACCCGGTCGTCGAGCAGGACGCGCAGCCCGGCGAGGCCCCCGTACGCCGCGGGCCCGTCGCCCGGCACCTCGACCGACCCCGGCCGCCGCGCCCGCAGCGCGCCCGCGGCGACCGCGATCGCCACGAAGCTCACCGCGTTGACCAGGAGCGCCGGCGTGGCGCCTGCCGTCGCCAGCACGGCCGCCAGCAGCGGTCCCACCGCGAAGCCCGCGTAGCGCGCGGCCTCCACGGCGCCGGTCGCCTCCGCCAGCCGGCCTGACGCGGCGACGGCCGGCACGAGCGTGAACTCGGCGGGCTGGGCGACAGCGTTGCCCGCCGCCAGGAGCGCGCAGAGCACGAGCAGGCCCGCCAGGTCGTCGACCGCGAACGCCAGCCCGACCGCCACGGCCGCCTGCGCGAGCGATGCGAGGACGAGCACCCGCACGCTCTCATGGCGGTCGACGACCCGCCCGGCCAGCGGCGCGAGGAGCACCGCCGGCATGAGCGTCGTGGCCACGAGCCCCGCCACCGCAAAGCCGCTGCCCGTGAGGTCGTGGACAGCCAGCCCGAGGACGATCAGCGCGAGCAGGTCGCCCGTGGCCGAGAGGAACGTCGCGGCGGTCAGCAGGCGCAGGTCACGGGACACGGGACAGGCCTTCCGCGGGCACGATGTTCTGGTTGAGCCGAAAGCGGTTGTCCGGGTCGTAGGCGGCCTTCACGCGCGCGAGGCGGTCGAGGCCCGCGCCGTAGCTCGAGCGCACCTCCGCCTCGCCGTCCTCGAGCAGGCCCGGGAAGTTGAAGTAGGTCTGCCCGGTCGACCACGGCGACGCCGCATCCCAGAACGCGCGGGTCCAGGCGATGTTCTCGTCGTCGTCCTCCGGCGCCGACCACGTGGCGTCGATCGACAGCATCCACTCCGAGGAGCGGTCGCCGAACGCCGTCTCGCCCGCGCCCACGCGGGAGATCGCCCCGCCGCAGTGGCGGATGATCACCAGCGTGTCGGCCGACGGCCGCTGCTCGGACCGCCCGACCGTGAGCTCGACCGCGTCGTCGGCCAGCGTCGACAGGTACAGCGCCTTCCAGTAGTAGCGGCGGCCCGCCGGGAAGTACGGGTCCAGCGAGCGCTGCAGCTCCGCGTAGGGGACGACGCCGCTCAGGTCGACGAGCGGCTCGGCGAGCCGGCGCAGCGCGCGCGTCACGCGCTCGCCGTCGTCCGGGTCGCCCGCCCACAGACCGGCGACGCCGACGTAGGGCGCGCCGCGCAGCGCCGCCGGCAGCGCCTCGACATCGGGCAGCGACCAGATGAGCCCGGCTGTCGTCAGCTCGTCCGGCGCGCCGGCGACGAGGTCGCGCCACCCGCGCAGCACCCGCCGCGCGTCGGCCACCGGGTAGGCGACGTTCAGCGCGAAGACCTCCGGCCCGAGCGGATGCACCCGCAGCTCCAGCGCGACGACGACCCCGAAGTTGCCGCCGCCGCCGCGCAGCGCCCAGAACAGCTCGGGGTGCTCGTCGGCGCTTGCGCGGACCTGGCGGCCGTCGGCGAGGACGACCTGGGCGGAGACGAGGTTGTCGATCGTCATCCCGTCGCGCCGGCGCTGGTGCGAGACGCCGCCGCTGAGCGCGAGGCCGGTCACGCCGGTCTCGGAGACGACGCCGCCCGGGGCGGCGAGGCCCTGGGGCGCGGTCACCGCGTCGACGTCGCCCCACGTGGCGCCACCCGCCACGTGGACGGTCCCCCGGGCGGTGTCGAGGCGCACATCACGCATCGGCGAGAGGTCCACGACGACGCCGTCGTCGCAGACCGCGGTCCCCGCGACGTTGTGCCCGCCGCCGCGGACCGCGAGCGGCAGGTCGTGCTCGACCGCGAAGCGCACGGCGGCCGCCACGTCGTGGGCGTCGGCACAGCGGGTGATGGCCAGCGGGCGGCGGTCGACCATCCCGTTCCAGACGCGGCGCGCCGCGTCGTAGCCGGGGTGGTCGGGACCGAGGACGTCGCCCCGCACGCGCTCGGCGAGCAAGACGGCCGCGTCGGAGGAGAGGAGGCGAGAGGGCATGCGGAGAGCTCCTGAGGGAGAGGGCGGAGAGGTGCCAGCACACGGTGGACGGCGGCTCGCCGCCGCCCAAGGGCGCTCGTGCGCAAGACCGGTCCGTTCCTGCCACGCTCAGCAGGCCGTGCCGCCTTCGCCGCCGCCGCTGCGCATCCGCATCGTCGCGACGCCCGACTCGACAGCGACGCCGCTCGCCGGGCTGTACGAGAGCCTGAGCACGGTCGAGGGCCTGACCGCCCCCGAGGACCGCCTGCGCGCCGACCGCCGGCCCTTCGACGTCGCGATCGTCGCCGAGCAGGCCGGCATCCTCACGACCGCCAGCGGCCTTGCCATCACCGCGCACGAGTCCATCGACGACGCGGAGGAGGTCGACGTGGTCATCGTCCCCTCGATGGCCTTCGGCCGCGACGAGGAGTGGACGGCCGGGCGCTACCCGCGGCTCGTGCGGTGGCTGCGCGAGGCCTACGAGCGCGGCGCGGTCCTGTGCTCGGCGTGCACCGGCGCGAACCTGACGGCGGAGACCGGACTGCTCGACGGCCACCATGCGACCGTCCACTGGATCTCCGAGCGCGACTTCCAGCGCCGCCACCCCGACGTCGTGCTGCGCCCCGACGAGGTGCTGGTCGTCTCGGGCGACGGGGGCCGCCTCATCACCTCCGGCGCCGCGACTGCCTGGCACGACCTCGCCCTGCACCTCGTCGCCACGTACGTCGGCCCCGCCACCGCGCTGGCCGCGGCCCGCTTCCTGCTCATCCAGTTCCACCAGGACGGCCAGACGCCGTTCCAGGTGTTCGACCCGCCCAGCGACCACGGCGACGCGGCGGTGCTCGCCGCGCAGCGCGCGATCGACGACCGGTACGCGATCGCCGCGCCGGTCGACGAGATGGTCCGCGCGTCGGGCCTCGCGCCGCGGACGTTCGCCCGGCGGTTCAAGGCGGCCACCGGCTTGACGCCCATCGCCTACGTCCAGCACATCCGCGTCGAGCGGGCCAAGCGGCTGCTCGAGGCGAGCGGCGAGCCCATCGACGACATCAGCTGGGCCGTCGGCTACGAGGACCCGGCCGCGTTCCGCCGGCTGTTCAAGCGCCTGACCAGCCTCACACCCGGCGCCTACCGGCAGCGCTTCCGCCTGCCAGCCCTCGGCGCCGCCGCCTGACACGAGCGGCGACGCGCCAACTCTCGTGGGCGTGTCGATCGGCCTGTGCGACGTTCGTCGCCCAGGCATGCAGATCATCGTGAACGACTTCATCTCCCTCGACGGCGTCGTCCAGGCGCCCGGCGGCCCCGACGAGGACCGCGACGGCGGCTTCGCCCACGGCGGCTGGTCGCACCCGTACTTCGACGTCGAGGCCATGGGCTCGGTCTTCGACGAGCTCATGGGCTCGGCCGACGTGCTGCTCTACGGGCGCGGCACCTGGCAGAACATGGCCGCCGCCTGGCCCGAGCGCGCCGGCGACCCGTTCGCCGACGCGATCAACAGCGCGGAGAAGCTCGTGCTCTCGCGCACGCTGACCGACGCGGACATGACCTGGGAGGGCTCGCGCCTGCTGCCGGCCGACGACGCGATCGGCGCCCTGCGCGAGCTCAAGGAGCAGCGCGACGGGCGCATGCTGCTGCTCGGCTCCCCGACCGTGGCCACCCAGCTCTTCGAGGCCGACCTCGTCGACGAGCTCGTCCTCATGCTCGAGCCGATCCTCCTCGGCGGCGGCAAGTCGATCTTCCCGCAGGACGGGGCCGCCCGCCCGCTCGAGCTCGCCCAGGTCAAGCAGGCGAGCACCGGCGTGCTCATCTGCACCTACCGGGTCGTGCGCGGCTGACGCAGTACGGTCCCCGGGCGTGTTCGGCCTCATCGGGAAGTTCCAGGCGCAGCCCGGCAAGCGCGACGACCTCCTGGCGATCTTCGCCGAGGAGATCGGCGAGATGCCGGGCTGCCGGTCCTACGTCGTCGCCGCCGACGAGGCGGACCCCGACACGATCTGGATCACCGAGGTCTGGGACGACGAGGAGCTCCACAAGGCGTCGCTCGAGCTCCCCGAGGTGCAGGACACCATCACGCGCGCGCGGCCCCTCATCGCCGGCATCGAGCAGGTCGCGCGCACCCGGCCGGCCTCCGGCGTCTAGCCCGCGGCCGCCCCGCGCTCGCGCGCCTCGCCGTAGCGGCGCAGGGCCTCCCGGCGCTCGGCGAGGTGGTCGACGATCGGCAGAGGGTAGCCGGGCGCAAGCGTGCCGGGCTCGTCGAGCGCGTCGTCGGGGACGTCGCGCAGCTCGGGCACCCAGTGCCGCACGTACGCGCCGGCCGGGTCGAAGGCCGCGCGCTGGCGGGCGGGGTTGTAGATGCGACGGTAGGCCGGCTGCGGGTCGACGCCGGTGCCGGCGATCCACTGCCAGTTGCCGTTGTTCTGCGCGGGCTCGCCGTCGAGCAGCAGCCGGGCGAACCACTGCTCGCCCAGCCGCCAGTCGAGGTGGAGGTCCTTGGTGAGGAACGAGCCGGCGACGAGCCGGACGCGGTTGTGCATCCAGCCCGTCGCGCGCAGCTGGCGCATCCCGGCGTCGACGAGCGGGAAGCCGGTGCGGCCCTCCTGCCAGGCGGCGAGGCGGTCGGCGTCGTGGTCGAACTCGAGGGTCCCGCGGAGCTCCTCGCGGTGCTCGTGGTGGGCGTTGCCCGGACGCAGGAGCAGGACGTGGGCGTGGAAGTCGCGCCACGCGAGCTGGCGGCGCCACGCGGTCGCGCCCGTCCCGCCCGCGTCGAGCGCGCGGGCCTCGCACTCGCGCGCGCTCAGGCAGCCCCAGCGCAGGTAGGGCGACAGGACGGAGACCTGCACCCGCGCCATGCCGCGCTGGTCGCCCGGCTGCGCGGGCCGGCGCTCGGCGTAGTGGGCGAGGCCGTCGGCGACCCAGTCGTCCAGGGCGGCGCGGGCGGCGCGCTCGCCGGGCTCCCGGATCGGCTCGGGCACGAGCGGCCCGGGGAGGTCGCCGAGCTCGCCGACCTGGGGGACGCGGCCCGGGTCCAGGCCGTCGGGCAGCGGCGCGAGGTGCTCGGGCGCGGGGAGCACGTCGCGCCGCGGCGCCTCGCGGTGCAGGCGCTCGAAGCGCGCGAAGACGCCGAACGGGCCGCCGTCGGGCGCGCGCAGCCGGTTGGGGTCGGTGACGTAGGTGCCCGGGCGCGGACGGGCCTCGACGCCGGCGCCGCGCAGCGCCTCGGTCACCCGCGCGTCGCGCGCTCGCGCGTAGGGGGAGACGTCGCTGGTCCACGCGACCGCGGCCGCCTGCGCCTCGCGCGCGAGCTCCACGAGCACCCGCTCGGGGGGGCCGTGGCGCACGACGAGCGCGCTGCCGCGCTCGCGCAGCTCCTCGTCGAGCACCCGCAGGCAGTCGAGCATCCAGGCCGTCCGCGCGGCGCTCGCACACCGCCCGCGCAGCAGCGCGTCGTCGAGCACGAAGACCGGCACGGCGGTGCCGGCGGCCGCCGCCTCGGCCAGCGCGGGGTGGTCGTGGACCCGCAGGTCGCGGCGGAGCCAGACGATGGTCCGTGCGTCGCTCATCCGTCAGTCGTACGCTCGGGAGGATGGTGCAGCCCAAAGACGCGGCCCCGGTCCGCCTGGTCCGCGATGCGCTCGCCCACCTCGGCGCCCTCGCCGTCCTGGTGGTGGTGCTGGTCGTCTTCCTCGGCGGCGCCTTCGCGGGGCTGCAGATGATCGACCGCCTGGGCTCGATCGGCCTGGCCATGTACGCGGTCGCGCTGCTGGCGTGGGGCCTGCTGTTCGTCCCGCTCGTGGCCTACGCCCACCGCCTGCGCCAGAGTGGCTCACCCCGGCACCGCAAGGCGCTGCGCGAGCGCCAGGAGCACCAGATGCTCCACTACGGCGTCGAGGCCCGCGAGCGCGGCGACGACCCGGCGCGCTAGCCGGCCCTGCGGCGCCGGTGCGCGGTCCGCGCCATCCCGACGAAGCCGATCGTCGTCGCCGTGAACGACGCGGCGGCGGCGGCGCCGAAGGCGGGGTGCTCGTCGAGGTCGGGCTTGAAGGCGAGGGGGAGGAAGGCCATCGCGTTGGTCCACGCGCCGACGGCGAGCGACCGGCGCACGAGCTTGGGCGCGTCGGGCACCGCGAGGTCGGCGGCGATCGTCGCGGTGCCGAGCATCGCGAGGTCCAGGTGCCACTGGCGGATGCGCGCCGGCGCCTTGATCCCCAGGCGCTTGGCCAGCTCCGGCTGCGTGCGCACGAGCGTGTAGACCCAGCCCGACGCGGCGCCTGCCGCGAGCTCGGTGACGCCCGAGACGGCGACCGACGACGGGCGCTTCACGCCGCCACCCGCGCCCGGGCGTACGCGCGGCGCCCGTGCGCGCGCTGGTAGGTCCAGACCACCGACGGCAGCGCGCCGCGCGTCTGCAGCCAGAAGCGGTCGGGCAGCGGCGCGGGCAGCGGCCGGCGCGCGGGTTGGACGTCGGCGGCGACGACGCCCTCGCCGTCGCGGCGGTGGCGGAAGGCGAGCACCCGCCCGTCGCCGTCGCAGACCGCCGCGCCGCCCTCGAAGTGGCCGCGGTAGGTGATGCCGCCGGTCCACGGCATCGGGCAGGCGAGCGGCCCGGCGTGCGCGGCGTGGACGACCGGGACGCCGAGCGCTCGCGCGAAGCGCGGTGCCGCCTGCATCGCGTGGCGGGCGCTGGACGACGCCATCCGCCGGAAGGCGCCGCGCGGGTGCCAGAGCGGGACCGACCACCAGCCCGAGCCGCCGACCACGAGGTCGACGCGCCCCGCCAGCCGCTTGGCGGTCCGGGTGCGCATGAGCTCCCAGCACAGCGCCACGCCGGCGGCGACGCCGTCGCCGGCGTCGATGACGCCGTCGTCGTCCCCGCCGACGTAGAGCGCGTTCTCCCACATCGTCGGCAGGTCCTTGTCGTGGCGGCCGAGGACCTCGCCGTCGCGGCCCACGAGCCAGAACGCGTTGCGGACCTCGCCGTCGTCGTCGCGCACGAGCGCCGAGCCGCCGGCGACCGTCCCGGTCTCGCGCGCGAGCGTGCGCAGCAGCTGGAGCGGGGCGCCGTCGGCGGGCGGCGCCTCGTCGCGCAGCCGCGGCAGCAGCCCGACGCCCGAGGCGAAGAACTCGGGCAGGACCACCCAGTCGGCGCCGTCGCGCGCCGCCTGGCGCGCGAGGCGCTCGCACGCCTCGAGGTTCGCGTCGACGTCGCCCGCCGGCGCCACCGTCTGGATCGCTGCTGCCCGCATCCCGAGACCCTCTCTTGCAGTACCGCTCAGAAGTTGAACGCTACTACAATGGGCGACCGCGATGGAGGGGACGCGCCAGGACCGCCGCAGGGCCCGCACCGCCGGGGCGATCCTCGACGCCGCCCGCGCGCTGTTCGTCGAGCGCGGCGTCCAGCGCACCACCGTCGACGAGATCGCCGAGGCCGCCGACGTCTCCGTCGGCTCCGTGTACTTCCACTTCGGCAGCAAGGAGGCGCTGTCGCTGGCGCTGGTCGAGCAGGCGCTCGAGGTCAACGCCGCCTACATGGCCGCCGCCGAGCCGTCGGACTCGCCGCTGCAGCGGGTCCTCAACGCCGGCGACGCGTACCTGCGCTTCTACCTCGAGCGCCCCGACATGTTCCGCCTCGTCGCCCTGCGCGTCGCCGAGCCGGAGGCCTCGCCCGAGCTCGAGGAGGTCGCCGAGCGGATCGCCGGCCGCGTCGAGCGCCTGGTCGGCGCGGTCGCCGCCGACGTCGAGGCGGCGATCGCCGCCGGGGAGATCGCCGACGACGTGCCGCCCGAGGAGGCCATGACCTTCCTGTGGGGCTCGTGGAACGGCGTCATCGCGCTCAGCCTCCGCCAGGACCGCCTGCGCCTGCCGCCCGAGCGCCTCGCGGAGACGCTCGCGCTCGGCCGGCGCCTGGTCCTGCACGGGCTGGCCGTCGCGGCCGCCCGGCCCGCCTAGCGCCGGGTCGTCGTGCGCGGCCTGGACGACCGCGCGGGCACGTCCTCGCCGATCGCCCGGTAGGCGAGCTTCTGCCGGCGCACCGCCGTCTTGGCCAGCGCGGCGATCCGGGTGATGCCTGAAGCCGTGGGGGTGCGGACCGCCCGCGCCCAGGCGCTCCACGCGCGGCCGGAGGCCTTGATCGCCCTGGCCTCGCGCGAGGACGGGTGCTTGCGGAAGACGCGCTGGGCCTCGCTGCCGAAGCGCTCGATCTTGCGCAGCCCGCGCAGGAAGCGCTTCTGCATCAGGACGGCGCGCTCCTGGCGGCCGGCCTTGAGCGCCTGACCCTGCTTGCCGGCCGCCGAGAACGTCGAGAGCAGGGTGCTCGACCAGCGGCTCATGACGCGGCTGCCGGTCTCGACCGGGTCGAACGCGGGGCGCGCCGCGGTGGTGCTCGGCGTGGTGGTCGGGGCGAGCGAGGCGTTGCCGAGGTCGTCGTCGGAGCCGCAGCCGGCGAGGACCGCGGCGACGAGCACGGAGACGAGGGCCAGCCGCATGGCACGAGGGTAGGGGAGCCGCCGCGGTCCTTCGCCCGTCAGGCGCAGCCGATCCGCCCGACCGTCCACAACCTGCACATCCGTGCAAGCCGATGGTTAACCTCTCGTGGCCATGAGGGGAGTCCTGAGGGGGAAGTCCGGTCGCGTGGCGGCCGTCGCGGCGTTCGTGGGCCTGGCGGTCCCGGCGGCGGCGTCGGCGCACCTCGAGCGCCCGTCCTACTGGCCGGACCCGCGGCCCGACACGTCGGTCACCCCGGCGGCGGGCGGCAAGGTGCCCGAGATCCGGTCGCTGGCCTCGGCCGTGACCGGCGCCGGCCCCGGCAAGGTCCGGGTCGTCTGCCAGGACGACTCCCTGAAGCTCCTGCGCGCGGCCGTCGGCAAGGCGCGCAAGGTCGGCGTGAAGATCCGTCCGAGCCAGCCGGCGACGCCGATGAGCAAGAAGCAGGCGCGACGGCTCATCAAGATCAACACGACGCTCAAGCGCCGCTGCAAGTTCAAGTCGATCCAGGCCGCGGTCACCGCGTCGGGCAACAACGACCGCGTCGTGATCATGCCGGGCCGCTACACCGAGCCCGAGTCGCGCAAGGCGCCGGTGAACGACCCGCGCTGCAACCCGTCGCTGCTGCAGAACGACCAGACGGGCACGCCGACGCCGAGCTACCAGTACCAGGCCACCTGCCAGAACGACCAGAACCTCATCTACGTCCAGGGCCGCGCGGTCAAGGGCAAGCCGCTCGTGCCGCCGCGCCCGGACCGCCACGGCATCCCGGAGCAGGAGGTCGGCGAGTGCCTGCGCTGCAACCTCCAGATCGAGGGCTCGGGCGTCATCCCCGAGGACGTCCTCATCGACGGCGGCGACGACTACCAGAACCCGCTGGACCCGGAGGAGAAGCCGGGCAAGTTCCTCAAGCACGTCGTCATGCGCACCGACCGCTCCGACGGCTTCGTCGGGCGCAACTTCCTGCTGCGCGGCGCCGCCGAGCACGGCTTCTACACCGAGGAGACCGACGGCATCCTCCTCGACAAGGTGAAGTTCTTCTGGCACCTGGACTACGGGCACCTGAGCTTCACCACCGACCACAACGTCATCCAGAACTGCGACGGCTTCGGCGCGGGCGACGCGGTCGTCTACCCGGGCGCCTCGCCGCAGACCGGCGAGTTCCGCCGCCGCGACGTCTACCCCGAGCAGCGCTACAACAGCGTCGTCCGCAACTGCGACCTGCACGGTTCGACGCTGGCCTACTCGGGCTCGATGGGCAACTCCGTCCGCGTCACCGAGAACCACATCTACGGCAACGTCGCGGGCATCTCGAGCGACACGCTGTCGGCGCCGGGGCACCCCGGCTACCCCGCCGACGGCATGCTCATCGACAAGAACTACATCTACTCGAACAACCTCGACCTGTACGGGGTCGAGCCGCCGTCGATCGAGCCCCTCGTGCCCATGCCGATCGGCTCGGGCATCGTCTGGCCGGGGATGAACAACGGCATCGTCCGGGACAACTTCATCTTCGACAACTGGCGCCACGGCACGGTGCTCAACGCGGTGCCGGACCTCGTCGCCGGCACGCCCGAGGGCAACGTCGACGCGAAGGTCCACTGCCAGATCACGGTGATCGCCACGACGTCCTGCGGCAACCGCTACTACGACAACGTCATGGGCCAGGCGCCCAAGGACTTCAAGATGCACGAGGGCGTCGGGAAGTTCGGCAACAAGCACAGCCCCGACACCACGCGCCGGATGCCCAACGGCGTCGACTTCTGGTGGGACGAGTGGGCCGCCAACAACGGCAACTGCTGGTACGACAACGTCGGCGTGGACGGCACCGCCGCGTCGATCACCGGCCCCGGCAGCGGCGTGCTGCCCGACCTCCTGCCGCGCTCGTGCGGCTCGAGCATGGGCATCGGCGACGTCGTGAAGGCGGCGGTCCTGCTCAACTGCTCGATGTACGAGGACGGCGACAAGCCCGCCGATCGACCCCTCTGCTACTGGTTCCAGATGCCGGCCAAGCCCGGCACGCGCCTCGCCCAGCAGGACGCCGCCCGCCAGCGCGCCGCGGCCGACGCCTTCCGCGGCACCGCCCGCGCCAAGGCCCTGCAGGCGAAGATCGACCAGGTGCTGAAGGCCAACGACGTCCTGCAGGGCCGTGAGTAGGAGGCTGCTCGCGGCCGCGACGGCGGGCCTCGCGCTCGCCGTCGCCGGCTGCGGGTCCGACGGCGAGGACGGGGCGGCGGACGCCGCCAAGCGCCGCGCCGCCGCCGAGCAGGAGGCGCGCGACCGGGCCAAGCCGCTCGGCGAGCTGCTGGCCGGCTCGGTCGCCCCGCTGGCCCAGTGCAAGGACTGGGTCGGGGGTGAGCGCATCCGCAAGCTCGCGACGATCGACGACATCCGCAACCAGGTCAGCCGCAAGGACACCAACGTCCGCTCGGTCGCGCTGACCGACGACGAGGCGCTGCGCCTCTTCGACCGCGCGTGCGCGAACAGCTACGCCAGGTCCTTCCGGCTCTACGTGCTCTACGCGCGGGCCGCGGGCTTCGTCGCGCTCGAGCGCGGCCTGCCCGCCGGCGGCTGAGCAGGAAGTCCGCGCCGCGCACCGTAAGAGGTGGGCGAGTCGTCCGGTCTCACAGCCATGACCACGCCGATCGTCATCGAGACCACCACCCGCGAGCCCGCCGACTGGGACGACTTCCTCGGCACCGCCGCGCCGCAGCCCTCCGAGCCCGACGCGGCGCCCGTCGCGCCGGCGGTCGCCCGCCGGCTCGCGCTGGCCGAGTAGCGCGCTAGCGACCCGCGACGCGGACGGTCCTCACACCGCCGCGCCAGGCGACGCGCGCGCGCCGCGTGCCGCGCGGCAGGGCCACCGTGCTCGTCGTGCAGGCCGTGAGGCGCCGGGACCCACCGAGCGCCCGGGCGCGGCCGCCGGCCAGGACCGCGGTCACGCGCACCGTGGCGGTCCGGCGGGCGCGGAAGCGCAGGCGAGCGCCGGAGCGGCCGCGCACCACGCGCACGTCGCGCACCGCGCTGCCGCGGCGCGCGACCCGGCAGGCCGGGGCGGGCGCCGCCGCCTCTCCGACCGCCCGGTCGACGCTGTCGGGGACCTTCGAGACGTCGCCGGCGAGCTGGCGCCCGAGGGCCTCGGCGACCGGCGAGGGCAGCAGGCCCAGCGCGTTCGAGGGCGTGCCGTCCATCGCGTCGATCAGCCCGGCGAAGGCGGCGGCGACGCGCTGCAGCTCGCCCTTGAGCACCTTGTCCGTGGTGTCCGCGGCGTCGTAGAGGTACATCGGGCCGGAGATCAGCGCGGCGGTCGGGATGCCGAGCACGACCCACCCCGACGAGTCCGTCGGGATGCCGCCGGCGGGCTGCAGCAGCGACGCGTTGAGCACGGCGGTGCGCCGCAGGTCGTGGCGCACGATGCCCTCGATGAGCTTGCCCTTGAGCCGGGGCGCCAGGTTCTCGAACACGCCGCGCGGCTCCGGTGCGTCGAAGACCTCGAGCGAGCCGTCGGGCTTGCGCAACGCGTGCTTGGCGATGTGCTCGAGCGTCACGTCGGCCACGATGCGGTTGGGGTCGCGCCGCGGATCTCGGCGCACGACGTGACGCTTGAGGAACGCGTTGTGCGCGTCGTAGCCGCTCCAGTGCGAGTCGAACGTCGTGAACATGAGCGTCTTCTCGCGCGAGGCGGCCGGCTGCTTGGCGAAGTGCTCGGCGAGCGCCAGGACCTCGGCGACGCCCGACGCGTCCTCGACCGCGCCGGAGAACCCCGAGTCGTGGTGCGAGTGGACCTGGATCGCGTCGGTGCTCTTGCCGTCGAGGAAGCCGACGACCACGTGCGAGTCGACCTTCGCGCGCTTCGTGCGCAGGACGATCGTGGCCCGGCCGTCCGGCTTGGCGGCCAGCCGTGCGCGCAGGTGGGCGCCTGTCGCCCGGGTGACCCACAGGCCCGGGATCTGCACGACCAGGCGACGGTAGAACTCGTTGTAGTACCGGTGGGAGTCGAAGTAGTCGCTGAGGACGCCGACGAACCCGACGGCGCCGGCGTCCTGCGCGGCACGCACCGCCTCGGTGAACGTCGTGATGTAGGGGTTGGCGGTGAGCAGCGTCTGGGGCGAGAGGGTCATCGAGCCGTCGGGGTCCCACAGGAACTCCGAGAGCGGCAGCAGGCCCGCCACGGGCAGCAGGAACTGGAGGTCGAAGAGGACGACCTTGCCGCGGACGTCCATGCCGCGGATCTCCCGCGCGCTCGCGCCACCGACGTCGACGACCGGCGCGACGAGCCCACCCGGCGGCGTGGACTGCTCGCCGACCGCGTCGCGCGCCGGGCTCTGGGAGTAGATGACCGGCGACGCGTCGAGCGGCTCGCCCTCGAACGCGAGGCGGTGCTCGAGCGACTCCCAGGACCAGGTCGGCGTCTCCTCGACGTGGACGCGGGTCAGGCCCAGCTCCTTGAACCGGCGCCCGACGTACTCGACGGTGCGCTCCAGACCCGGTGTCCCGACGCGCCGCGGGCTGAAGGACACGACGTCCTCGACGGTGCGGAAGATCTCGTCGTTGCTCGGGATCGTCGGCGGGATGCTGGCATGGCCCGGCGCGGGGACCAGCAGCGCGGCGAGCACCGGGAGGACGACGAGCAGCGAGCGCGGGACGGGCACGGCGCGAGCGTAGGAGCGGCTGCGCTGTGCGCGCCGACAGCCGGCGGGGCCGCGGCCTGTCGACCGCCACAGCGACCGGCGGCGCTGGTCTAGGCTCGCGCCGTGGGGCAGGCACCGGGCACGGACGGCACGGTCGACGCGGCGGCGCTCATCGCCGTCCTGGCCAGCCGGGCCGATCAGGTCGTGCGGCGCGCGGCTCGCCGGGCGCTCGCCGAGGTCCCCGAGTACGCGGCGCGCGTGACCGAGCAGGAGCTGGCCGAGGGCATCGCCCGCGACCTCGCGCTCGCCATGGCGGCCTTCGCCGAGGGTCGCGAGCCGACCGAGGAGGACCGCGCCGCCATGCGGCTCATCGGCGACCAGCGCGCCCAGCAGGGGCTGCCCGTCGAGGGCATGGTCCGCGTCTACCGCTTCGCCATCGACGAGGCCTTCCGCGCGATCGCGGAGGCCGCCGAGGAGGGCGACGTCGACCTCGCCCAGGCGCTCGCCCTCATCCAGGCCACCTGGCACTACGCCGGGCCGATGGTCGAGGGCGCCGTCGGGGCCTACCGCCGGCGGGAGGTCGAGCTGGCGGTGGCCGACGGCCAGCGCCGGACGGAGCTCGTGCTCAGCCTCCTGCTGTCGCCCCGCGGGGCACCTCCCGGCCTCGCGGCGGCCGTCGGCCTGGACCCCGCGCGTCGCTACCTCGCCTTCCGCGCCCGCGCTGACGAAGGCGCCGACCGCGCACTGCTGCTCGACCTGCAGCTGCCCGGGGTCCTCGACCGCGGGCTCGTCGCCCCCTACGAGGGCGACGTCGTCGGCCTCGCCGCCGCCCGGCCCTCGACCGCGACCTCGGGGGACGTCGCGGTCGGCGTCGGGCCGCTGGGGCGCCTCGACGAGCTGCCGCGCTCGTTCGTCGTCGCCTCGCGCGTGCTCGAGACGGCGGTCGCTCACCGCCGGCGCGGCGTCCTCGGCATCGAGGACGTCACGCTCGAGGCGATCGCCCAGGCCGAGGGGGTGGTGGGGGACGCGCTGGCCGACCGCTACGTGCGTCCGCTCGCCGGGGAGCCCGCCGTGCTCGAGACCGTCGCCGCGTTCCTCGCCCACGACCTCAGCGCCGAGGCGGCGGCCCAGGAGCTCGCCGTCCATCCGAACACCGTGCGCAACCGGCTGCGGCGCTTCGAGCAGGTGACGGGCGCATCGCTGCGCGCGGTGCGCGACCTCGCCGAGGTCCGGCTCGCCCTCCTGCGCGTCGGGGCCTAGGGCTGTCGCGCCCCACCGTCCGGGAGCGCCGGCGTTGTGGGCGCCGACAGCGCTCCGCGGCCTACGGTCGGTCCGTGCTCCTCGCTCGCCTCCTGCTGCTCGCCGCCCTCGCGGCGGCGCCCGTCGCCGGTCCTGCGGCGGCCGCGCTGGGAGCGGTACCCGTCGGCCCGGCGGGTGACGCGTTCTACGACCCGCCCGCCGACCTCGTGCCGGGGCGCCCGGGGACCGTCGTGTGGCGACGGCCGGCGGCGGGCCTGGCGGCGCTCGACGCGGCGGCGCGCACCGACGTGGTGGTGTTCCGCTCCCGCGCCCTCGACGGTCGGCCGATCGTGCAGTCGGCCACCGTGGCGGTCCCGCACGGCGCACCGCCGCGCGGCGGCTGGCCGGTTGTGTCGTTCTTCCACGTCACCACGGGCGGCGCCGACAGCTGCGCGCCCAGCCGCGTCACGCCCGACAACCCGGAGCTCGAGCGCCTCACCCGCGCCGACACGGTCGTCGCTCGGCTGCTGCGCGCCGGGGTCGCGGTCGCCAGGCCCGACGGCGAGGGCATCGGCACTCCGGGCCGGCACCCGTACCTCGTCGGGCGCTCGCTGGCCCGGTCGCAGTCCGACGCCGTGCGTGCGGCGCGCGGGCTCGACCGACGCATCGGGCGGCGGTGGGTGGCGATGGGCCACTCGGAAGGCGGCGTCGCCTCCCTGTGGAGCGCCGACCTGGGCGCGCGCCTCGCGCCCGAGCTCGACCTGCGCGCCGTCGCTGCGTTCTCGCCCGTGACCCGGACCGCCGAGCTCGTCGACCTCCTGCGGCTGGTGCCGCTCGCCACGCCGCCCGTCGACGGGCTGACCGCGCTCGCGTCGCTCATCATCACCGGTGCGGCGGAGGCCGATCCGCAGCTGCGGGCGATGCTCACGCGTGGCGCGCTCTCCCCGGCGGCGGTTCGCTTGCTGCCGCACGTCGAGGATCGCTGCCTCGTGGAGCTCACCCGTCGCAGCTCGTGGGGCGGGCTGGCGCCGGCGCAGGTGCCCGGCCCCGCGTTCGCGCAGGCGCGGCCGATCCTCCTGCGCGTGCTGCGTGAGAACGACGTCCGGCGGGCCGACCTGCGCCGTGTCCCGGTCCGCATCGACCACGGCGCGCTCGACCTCGTCGCGCCGCTCCCGCTGACCGAGGAGCTCGTCCTCGGCCAGCGCGCCCGCGGGGCGCTCATCGCCTTGCGCCGGTGGCCGACCGCGACGCACGTCGACGTCGCCGACGACGGTCAGGCGGCGGGGGCGGCGGTGCGTTGGGTGCTCGCGCGCTTGTCGACCCCGGCCCGGACCTAGCGCTCGACGTCCGCCGTCGAGAAGTCCGTCGTGCAGCGCAGCCCCGCGGCGGTCTTGTCGCACTCGCGGACGCGGAAGTGCACGCCGGTCACGCGGCGGTTGCCCTTCTTGGGCGTCCAGAAGCGGAAGGTCTTGCCGGCGCCCTCGCACCTCGACCGGTCGCGCAGGGTGCGGACGGTGTGGAAGCGGCCGTTGCCGTTGAAGGTCACCCAGACCTCGAGGTAGGCCCCGTGGCCGTCGGCCGGGCAGAGGTCGTTCAGCGTGCCCTGGACGAGGGCCTGGCCGCGGCGGGCGAACGTGACCGTGCCGTAGGCGTGGGCGTCGCCGGGCGTCGCGGACTTGCCGGAGAAGAGGTCGAACGGCTTGGGCAGCGCGGCGTGGGCGGGCGCGGCGGTGAGACCGCCGGCCGCCGCGGCGGCGAGGGCGGCGGCGAGCGTCGTGCGAGGCAGGTGCATGGCCCCGAGCTTCTCCCGCGCCCGGGGCCCGACACCCGCCTCTCACGAACGTCTCACGCGTTGTCGTAGGGGGCGTAGCGGTGGTGGAGCATGAGGTCGTTGCCGTCCGGGTCCGAGAAGAACGCCATGTGGCAGACCCCGGTGTCCAGGACGTCGCCGAAGAACGTCACGCCCTTGCCCTCGAGCTCGGTGCGGGCGGCCGCGACGTCCTCGACGCCGAGCGGCAGCGGGTTGCCCTTCTGGGCCTGGAACGGCATGCCGACCCTCTCCGGCTCCCAGATGCCCAGGCAGGTGTCGCCGGCCCAGAACTCGAACTCGGCCTGGTCGTCGGGTCGCAGCCCGAGCACGTCGCGGTAGAAGCCCCGCGCTCGCTCGGCGTCCTGCGACGGGATCCCCAGGAAGTCCACGCGCTTGATCACGGTCATGGGTCGATCATCACCGCGGTTGAGGACAGGGTCAGGCCGCGATCGTCACGGGCGGTCGCCGGCGTTTGCGACCACCGCGCGCTCGAGGTAGACGGCGTGGCCGACGCGGTCGCCGACCTGGAAGCCCTGGGGCGCTCCGCGCTCGTCGACCACCGTCTGCTGCTCCTCGAGCATCGTCGCGGTGACCGGGTCGACGATGACCTCCTCGCGCCGGCCCTGCAGCGTCCGGGCGTAGGCGAGCCCGAGACGGCCCTCGCTGTCGCGTGCCTGGCCGAGCTCCTGGACCCCGGGCACGAGGGGCAGGGCCTCGACGAGCGCGCGGCGGACCTGCGCCGGCATCGGCATCTCGCGCAGGGCGTCGGTGATCTGGACGAAGGGGTACGTGGCGGTCTCGCCGCCCTGGCCGGGCGCGCGCCCGCGCTGGAGCTCGTCGAGCAGCTCCCGCGGCGTCGGGGCGTAGGCGGCCAGCTCCTGGTGGGAGAAGCGGCGGTTGCCGAGGACGAGCTGGGTGCGGCCGAGGCCCTCCGGCGTCGTGGTGCCCGGCCGCTCCACGAGCCGGCTGTCGCGCTGCTCGCTCATCCAGACCTCGCGGACGCGCCGCGGCTGCATCTCGCACCCCGGGTTCGGCCCGTCGAGCGTGCACGAGAGGTACTGCGACCGGGTCTTGACGTAGAGGAACTCGTCCGGCGGCGGGAAGAGCGACGGCGCCTCGGGCGCCGGGGCCGCGGCCGTCGTCGTCAGCGTCTGGCTCGCGGCCGCCCCGCCGTCGGGCTCGCCCCCACCCCCGAGGACGACGACGAGGGCCACGCCGGCCGCCACCGCGGCGGCGGGCACCAGCGCGCCGAGCAGCCGCAGCGACCGGCGCGGCGCCCCGGCGCGGTCCCCGGCGCCGGGCGCGGCGCCCCCGCCGTCGAGCACCCGTGCGCGCACGCGCTCGCGCGCACCCGCGGCATCGGGCACCTCGTCCTCGGCACCGATCCGGCGCACCAGCTCGAGCTCGTCGATCATCGTCCCTCCAGGTGGTCGCGGACGGCGGCGCGCGCCCGATGCAGCCGGGAGCGCACCGTCCCGACGGGCACGCCCAGCGCGCTCGCCACCTCGTCGTAGCGCAGGTCGGCCCACGCGACGAGCAGCAGGACGTCGCGGTCCTCCGGGCTCAGCGCCCGCAGCGCCTCCGCCGCCCGCCGGGCCTGACGTGCGGCATCGACGCCCGCGCCCACGTCGGGCACGTCGTCGGCCGCCGGCCGGCGCCCCGCCTCGCGGGCGTAGGCCCGCAGGCGCCGGCCCTCCGCGCGGCGGTGCGCCGCCACGACGTTCGTCGCGATGCCGAAGAGCCAGGCGCGCACGGGTCCGCGGCGCGCGTCGAACGTCCCGAACGCGCGCAGCGCACGCTCGAACGTCTCCGCCGCCAGGTCCTCCGCGGCGTCGCCGGCGCGCCGGTGCAGGTAGCGGTGCACCGCGTCGAAGTGCTCGTCGAACACCTCGGCGAACGCCGAGCCACCCGCGATGCGCACGTGGTGCGTGGCCGTCATCACCCCCTCTTCGCCGATGGGCGCCAACGGGTTCGCGCAACACTCGGGCGCATGCTCAGCATCGACCTCTCCGGCAAGACCGCGATCGTCACAGGTTCGACCCAGGGCATCGGCCGGGTGATCGTCCGGCGCCTCGCCGAGGCCGGCGCGACGGCGTGGGTCAACGGCCGCGGCGAGGACCGCGTCGCCCGCGTCGTCGACGAGCTGCGCGGGGAGGGGGAGGGCCTGCGCATCGAGGGCGTCGCCGCGGACGTGGCGACCGCCGAGGGCGCCCGGACGCTCCTCGACGCCGTCGGCCACGCCGACGTCCTGGTCAACAACCTCGGGATCTTCGAGGCCCGGCCGGTGCTCGAGGTCGGCGACGAGGAGTGGCAGCGCTTCTGGGACACGAACGTCATGTCGGCCATCCGCCTGACCCGGGAGCTCGCGCCCGGCATGCGCGAGCGCGGCTGGGGCCGCGTCCTCTTCCTCGCGAGCGACTCGGCGGTCGTCATCCCCGTGGAGATGGTCCACTACGGCGTCACGAAGACCGCGCTGCTCGGCGTCTCCCGGGGCTTCGCCAAGGCGCTGTCGGGCACCGGCGTGACGGTCAACGCGGTCATGGCCGGTCCGACGCACACCGAGGGCGTCGAGGACTTCGCCCGCAGCCTCGTCGGCGAGGACCTGCCGTGGGACGAGGCGCAGGCCCGCTTCATGGCCGAGCACCGCCCGAACTCGCTCATCGAGCGCCTGATCGAGCCCGAGGAGATCGCGAACATGGTCGCCTACCTCAGCTCCGACCTCGCCTCGGCCACCACCGGCGGCGCCCTGCGCGTCGACGGCGGCTACATCGACTACGTGGTCCCGTAGCGGCGCGCCCGGCAGGATGCCCGGGCGGTGGACGTCGGGATCGCCCTCGGCCTCGTCCTGCCGGGCCTCGCCACGGGCCTCGGCGGCCTGGCGCTGCTCGCGGTCGGGCGGCGGCCGTCGCAGCGCACGATGGCCGCGGTGCTCGGCTTCACCGGCGGGGTGATGCTCGCGGCGACGAGCTTCAGCCTGCTCGTGCCGGCCCTCGACCAGGGCGGGGTGGGGACCGTGTCGCTCGGCGTGGTCGCCGGCGGCCTGGTGATGCTCGCCCTCGACCGGTTCGTCCCCCACGAGCACGACGACCGCGACGAGTCCGGCTGCGCGGCGCCCGGCGAGCACCGCAGCCGGCCGTGGCTGCTCGTGAGCGCGCTGACGATCCACAACATCCCCGAGGGCCTGGCCGTCGGCCTCGCCTTCGCCGCCGGTGGGATGGACGCGGGCCTGCCGGTGGCCCTGGCCATCGGCATCCAGAACGCGCCCGAGGGCTTCGCCGCGGGCGCGCCGCTGCTCGCGGCGGGCAGGGCGCGCGGCACGGCGGTGCTCGTCGCCGTCCTCAGCGGCGTGGTCGAGCCGCTCGCGGCGCTGGCCGGCTACGGGTTGAGCTCGGCCGCCGAGGGCCTCCTCGTCCCCGGCCTCGCCTTCGCCGGCGGGGCGATGCTCTACGTCACCGTCGACGAGCTGCTGCCCTCGGCCCAGGCCGGCGGGCGCGAGCGGCTGGCGACGAGCTCGCTCATGGCGGGCTTCGTCCTGCTGCTCGTGCTCGACAACGCGCTGGGCTGAGGGCGTCCCTAGGGTCCCGCCGCGTGACCGACGAGCTGGCGGCCCGGGTCCAGGACGTCCTCGACGTGGAGCTCCACCGCCTGCTCGGGCTGGAGCTCGCGGATCCCGCGGACCCCGCGGCGGGGCTCGTCGTCGCGGTGGAGGGGCCGGCGGTCAACAACGTCGGCGTCCTGCACGGCGGCGTCGTCAGCGCGCTGCTCGACGTCGCGAGCTACCTGGCGCTGCTGCCGCACCTCGAGGCGGGCGCCAACGCGGTGACGCACGACCTCCACGCCTCGCTGGTCCGCGGGGTGCAGCGCGGCGCGCGCCTGCACGTGCGCGGTGAGGTCGTGCGCCTCGGGCGCAGCGTCGCCTTCCTGCGCAGCGAGGCGCGGGTCGACGGCGCGGTCGTCGCGACGGGCACCGTCACCAAGACGGTGCTCGCCGCGCGCTGACCGGCGGGGGGCTAGGCCGGCTGGGCCTCGACCTCGGTCGCGCCCTGCTCGACGGCCTCGGGGCTCATCCACATGACCTCCCAGAGGTGGCCGTCGAGGTCGTGGAACGAGCGGCCGTACATGAAGCCGTGGTCCATCGGGTCGTTGGCCGGGGTGCCGCCGGCCTCGAGGGCCGTGTCGGCGAGGCGGTCGACGTCCTCGCGGTCCTCGGCCGAGACGCAGACGATCGCCTCGGTCGTCTGGGCGTCGGCGATCGGCTTCGCGGTGAAGTCCTTGAAGCGGGGCTCGGCGATGAGCATCACGTAGGCCTGCTCGCTGACGACCATGCAGGCGCAGGACTCGTCGGTGAACTGCTCGTTGAACGTGAAGCCGAGGCGGCCGAAGAACGCCTGCGAGGCGCGGACGTCGGTGACGGGGAGGTTGACGAAGACGACGCGGGGGGCGGACATGCGGGGCTCCTTGCGAGTGGGTGGCGAGTGCCGTCGCCCCTGAGATCGAGCCCGCCCGCCGGGCTCATCGCCCCGTCCTAGAGCTGGCGCGTCGCCGCTCCTGCTGCCTCGTCCTGCTCGTGGCCCTCGATGAGCCACGGGCACGGGACGCCGATGCCGTCCAGCGCCTTCGCGCACAGCCGGGTGAGCGTCTCGAGCTCGTCCTTGGAGAGGTGGGGGCCGATCTCGTCCTCCACGACCTTGACCTGCATGGGCAGTGCCTTCTCGGCGGCCTCGAGGCCCTCGGGCGTGATGCGGGCGAAGACGGCGCGGCGGTCGTCGGGCGGCACGATGCGCTCGACGTAGCCGGCCTCCTCCATGCGGGCGATGAGCCGGGTCGTGCCGCCGCGCGACAGCAGGAGCTCGCCGGCCAGCTCGTTCATGCGCATGCCGTCCTCGCGCTCGTGCAGGAAGGCGAGGACCTCGAGCCAGCTGGTCGGCATCCCCGTCGCGTCCTCGAGCAACGCGCTGACGCGGTCCAGCGTGTGCCCGTTCAGCAGGACGACGCCGTACCAGGCGCGGAACGCCGGGCTGTCGATGCGACCCATGTGAACGATTGTAGTCGAAACGGTTGACAGTGCAACGCTGTCCTGCTTCTCTTTCGTCCGCAACGGTTGAGACAGCAACCGTTGCACCAGAAACCCGGATCGAGAGGACCACCGCATGCCCGCCCCGCCCACCCCGCCGCCAGGTCGCCTGGGCCGGCTCGCCGACGTCGCCTTCCGCCGCCGCCGCACCGTCGTGCTGGCCTGGCTCGCCGTCCTCGTGGCCGCGATCGGCCTCGGGCCGGTCGTCGCCGGCGAGTGGTCGGCCGACTACAGCACCCCCGGATCGGAGTCCCAGCAGGCCGCGCAGCGGCTCGCCGACGGCTTCCCCGAGCGCTCGGCGGACACCGTCGACGTCGTCTGGCGCGACGCCGACGGCGCCGCGTCGCCCGAGGCCCGCGAGCGCATCGCGCCCCTGCTCGCCCAGGCGCAGCGCCTCGAGGGCATCGGCCGCGGCGTGACCCTGGACGACGCCCAGCGCTCGCCCGACGGCACCACCGGCATCGTGCGCCTCCAGCTGACCGAGCAGCCCGGCGCCCTCCCGGAGACGACCGGCGAGCGGCTGCTCGAGCTGCGGGAGGCGGCGCGGGCCCCCGGCCTCGAGGTCGCCCTCGCCGGTCAGGTCATCGAGAGCGCCGAGCAGGGCGGCCTGTCGTCCGAGGCGATCGGCGTGCTCATCGCCGCGCTCGTGCTCCTGCTGACCTTCGGCTCGGCGGTCGCCGCCGGCCTGCCGCTCGTGACCGCGCTGTTCGGCGTCGGCGTCTCGGCGACGCTCATCGGCGCACTCGCGGCCGTCATGGACGTCCCGGACTGGGGCGAGCAGGTCGCCGCGATGATCGGGATCGGCGTGGGCATCGACTACGCGCTGCTCGTCGTCACGCGCTTCCGCCACGCGCTCGACGCGGGCGCCAGCCCCCACGCCGCGGTCGTCGAGGCCGTCGGCACGGCCGGGCGCTCGGTCGTCGTCGCGGGCACGACGGTCGTCATCTCGATGCTCGGCCTCTTCCTCATGGGCCTGCCCTACCTGCGCGGCGTCGCGGTCAGCACGAGCCTCGGCGTGCTGGTAGTCATGGCCGCGTCGCTGACGCTCCTGCCGGCCATGCTCGGCGCGCTGGGCCCGAAGGTCCACCGCCTGCGGGTGCCCGGCACGCGTCGCGCGCCGCGTGATCCCTCCACGACGCTCGCCGCGCGCTGGAGCCGCGCCGTGCAGCGACGGCCGCGTGCCGCCGTCGCGCTGGGCGTCGCGGTCCTCGTCGCGCTCGCCGCACCGGTGGCGGGGATGCGCATCGGCTTCCCGGACGCCGGCAGCCAGCCCGAGGGCACGTCGGCCCGCACCGCCTACGACATGACGGCGCAGGCGTTCGGCGCCGGCGCGGCCGGCCCGCTGCTCGCGGTCGCCGCCGTCGACGGCCCGGAGGACCGCGCCGCGCTGGCCCGTGTCGCCGACCGCCTCGAGCGGGCGCCGGGCGTGGCCAGCGTCGCGCCGCCCGCCTACGCGGCCGACGGCCGCACGGCGGTCCTCGCCGTGCAGTCCGACGGCTCGCCGCAGGACGAGGAGACCAAGGCGCTCATCGACCGGCTGCGCGACGGCGTGCTCGCCCAGGCGCCGCTGCCCGTCGAGCTTGGCGGCGCGACGGCCCAGGTCGTCGACCAGAGCTCCGCGACGTCGAGCCGGCTGCCGCTGTTCATCGGCGGCGTCATCGGCCTCTCGGTGCTCCTGCTCCTGGCCGCGTTCCGGTCGGTCGCCGTGCCGCTGAAGGCGGCGGCGATGAACCTCCTGTCGATCGGCGCGGCCTACGGCATCGTCAGCCTCGTCGCCGACGGCGGCGCGCTCGGCCAGCTCGTCGGGATCGACACCGAGACGCCGGTGCCGCCCTTCATCCCGGTGATGATGTTCGCGATCCTCTTCGGGCTCTCGATGGACTACGAGGTCTTCCTCATGTCCCGGGTGCGCGAGGAGCACCTCGCCGGGCGCTCGGCGGGGGAGGCGGTCACCGAGGGCGTCGCCCGCACCGCCCGCGTCATCACGGCGGCGGCCGCGATCATGGTCGCGGTCTTCGGGGCCTTCGTCCTCAGCGACCAGGTCGTCCTGAAGCTCATCGGCGTGGGCCTGGCCACCGCGGTGCTCATCGACGCGACGGTCGTGCGCATGGTCGTCGTGCCCGCGGTGATGGGGCTGCTGGGCGAGCGCGGGTGGTGGATGCCGCGCTGGCTGGACCGGCTCGTGCCGCGGACCGAGCTCGAGCCGCCGGCGCCGGTGCCCTCGCCGGCCTAGTCGGCGAGCTCCTCGCCGCAGGTCGCGCACGACCAGCGCGACCGCGGGGCGACGCGGTGGTCGCCATGGGGGACGGCGTCGCGCTCGACGCCGTCCCCCGCGGGAAGGTGCAGGTCGGCCCACTCGTGGATGGCCATGAGGACCTTCGAGAGGTCGCGGCCGGCCGGTGTCAGGTGGTAGGACCACCGCGGCGGGCGCTCGCTGTACTGGCGGCGCTCGAGCACGCCGGCCTCGACGAGGCGGCGCAGGCGGACCGTGAGCACGTCGCGCGGCGCGCCCGTGTTGCGGGCGATGTCGCTGAAGCGGTGCACGCCCCAGAACATCTCGCGCACGGCGAGCAGCGCCCAGCGCTCCCCGAGGAGCTCGAGGGCGTCGGCGATGGGGCAGAGGCGCGGCTGGGTCCCGGCGGCGGGCATGCGACCGAGGGTAGCCGAGTCGGTTGGGTGATCAAACCGTCCCGCGCTACAGTCCACCGCCCAACCACACGGTTGGACATCCAAACCGACTCAGGAGACCACCATGCGCGAAGCGGTCATCGTCGACGCGGTCCGGACGCCCGTCGGGCGCGGCAAGGCGGGCAAGGGCGCCCTCAACCCGATCCACCCGGTCGACCTCCTCGCCCACAGCCTGCGCGAGCTCGTCGCCCGGACCGGGATCGACCCGGAGCGCATCGACGACGTCATCGGCGGCACCGTCGACCAGGTCGGCGAGCAGGCGATGAACACGACGCGCTACGCCGTCCTCGCCGCGGGCCTGCCCGAGACCGTCCCGGCCACCACCGTCGACCGCCAGTGCGGTTCCTCCCAGCAGGCGGTGCACTTCGCCGCGCAGGGCGTCATGGCCGGCGCCTACGACGTCGTGATCGCCTGCGGCGTCGAGAGCATGAGCCGCGTGCCGATGTGGTCCAACGTCCCCGACGGCAAGGACCCGTTCGGCCCGGGCGTCGCGGCGCGCTACCCCGACGGCCTCGTGCCCCAGGGCATCAGCGCCGAGCTCATCGCGGCCAAGTGGGAGCTGCCGCGCTCGGGCCTCGACCGCTTCGCGCTCGAGAGCCACCAGCGCGCGGCGGCCGCCACGGACGAGGGCCGCTTCGCCGACGAGGTCGTGCCGATCGACGGCCTGCAGGTCGACGAGTCGATCCGCCCGGGGACGACGCTCGAGGCGCTCGCCGGCCTCAAGCCCGCCTTCGAGGACCCGGCGATGGCCGAGCGCTTCCCGCAGATCGACTGGCGGGTGACGGCCGGCAACTCGAGCCCGACGAACGACGGCAGCGCGGCGGTCCTCATCACCACGCCGGAGGTCGCGCGCGAGCTCGGCCTCACGCCCAAGGCGAAGCTCCACTCGTTCGCGGTGGTCGGCGACGACCCGCTGTACATGCTGACGGGCGTCATCCCCGCGACCCGGAGGGTCCTCGACCGCGCGGGCCTCGAGCTCGACGACATCGACCTCTTCGAGGTCAACGAGGCGTTCTCGTCGGTGGTCCTGGCCTGGCAGCGCGAGACGGGTGTGGACCTCGACAAGGTCAACGTCAACGGCGGCGCGATCGCCATCGGCCATCCGCTCGGCGCCAGCGGCGCCCGGCTCACCACGACGCTCGTCAACGCGATGGCCCAGCGCGGCGCGCGCTACGGGCTGCAGACGATGTGCGAGGCGGGCGGCCTGGCCAACGCGATGGTCCTCGAGGCGGTGTAGCGGGCCGGCTCGACACCGTGTCATCGCGCGGGGCCGTACGCCTTGTACGGTCCCGCCGGTGACGGGACCGCTGCAGGGGATCAAGGTGCTCGAGCTTGGGGCGATCGGCCCCGCGCCGTTCGCGGCGATGCTCCTGGCCGACATGGGCGCCGAGGTCGTGCGCCTCGACCGCCGCGGCGGCGCCGACATGCTGCCGCCGCGCTTCGACCTCACCCGCCGCGGCCGCGCGGCCACCGCGACGGTCGACCTCAAGGACCCCGCCGACCGCGAGACGGTGCTGGCGCTGTGCGAGCGGGCCGACGTCCTGCTCGAGGGCTTCCGCCCCGGCGTGATGGAGCGCCTGGGCCTCGGCCCCGACGACGTCCACGCGCGCAACCCGCGGATCGTCTTCGGCCGCATGACCGGCTACGGCCAGGAGGGGCCGCTCGCACCGGTCGCCGGCCACGACGTCAACTACATCTCCGTCGCGGGGGTGCTCGGCGCCATGGCGCGCAAGGGCGAGCGCCCGCTGTTCCCGCTCAACCTCGTCGGCGACTACGGCGGCGGCGCGATGTTCCTCGCGTTCGGCGTGGTCTGCGGCGTGCTCGAGGCCAAGGCGTCGGGGCGCGGGCAGGTCGTCGACGCCGCGATGGTCGACGGCGCCGCGCTGCTGGCGACGCTCATGCACGGCTTCCACGCCGCCGGCGCGTGGAGCGCGACGCCCGGCGAGAACCTCCTGGACTCCGGGGCGCCGTTCTACGAGGTCTACGAGACCAGCGACGGCGGGCACGTCGCCGTCGGCGCGCTCGAGCCGCAGTTCCACGCCCGCCTGCTCGAGCTCCTCGAGATCCCCGCGGAGGAGATGCCCCAGTGGGACAAGGACCACTGGGACGCGCACAAGCAGCGCCTCGCCGAGGTCTTCGCGGGCAGGACGCGCGAGGAGTGGGCCGGGATCCTCGAGCACGAGGAGGCATGTGCGACGGTGGTCCGCGGCCTCTTCGAGGCCCACGAGCACCCGCACATGGCGGCCCGGGGGACGTTCGTCGAGCTCGACGGCATCCGCCAGCCCGCGGCCGCGCCGCGCTTCAGCCGCACGCCGGGCGAGGCCCGCCCGCCGGCCGAGGACGCGACCGGCGTGCTCGCCGACTGGGGCCTCGACCCCGACGCCGTGACCCGCCTGACCAGCTGAGCCCGTGTCGATCAGGACGCCCGAGGAGCTCGAGGGCCTGCGCCGCGTCGGCGCCTTCGTCGCTCGCACCCTGCGCCGCCTGCGCGGTGAGGTGCGCCCGGGTGTCACGACCGGGGAGCTCGACGCGCTCGCCGCCCGCGAGTTCGCGAAGGCCGGCGCGCGGTCGGGGCCGGCGGAGCTCGTCGGCTTCCCAGGGACGATCTGCATCTCGGTCAACGAGGAGGTCGTCCACGGCGTCCCCGGTCCGCGCAGGCTGCGCGAGGGCGACCTGGTGACGCTCGACGTCACGCCGTTGCTCGACGGCTTCTGCGCCGACGCCGCGATGACCGTGGCGGTCGGGCGGCCCCGGCCCGCGGCGGTCGGGCTGCTGCACGCCGCCGAGGCGGTCCTGCGCGACGCGGTGGCGGCCGCCGTCGTCGGCGCGCCCCTGAGCTCCATAGGGCGGGCGGTGGAGCAGGCCGCGCGCGGTCGCGGCCTCGCCGTCTTCCCGGACCTCGGCGGCCACGGCACGGGCCGCACGATGCACGAGCCGCCCGACGTGCCCAACGTCGAGGTCCCGCGGCTGCGCCAGCCGCTCGACGACGGCCTGGTCCTCGCGATCGAGCCGATGGTCGGCCTCGGGGACGAGGAGCTCGTCCTGCGCGACGACGGGTGGACGATCGCCACCGCCGACGGCTCGCTGGCGGCGCACCTCGAGCACACCGTCGTGGTCGGCCGCGACGGTCCGCTGGTCCTGACCGCGTAGGCGCCCCTGCGCGGTCGCCGTTTGCGCGGCGGGCCGGACCTGACGTAGTGTCGAGCGCATGTCGCCGACGGCCGTGGGGAGGGCCGCGTCCGACTGGCACGACCGCATCCGGCGCCAGACGGCCGCCGAGCTGCGACCGGGTCTCGACGGCCTGGTCGCGGAGTGCGTGGCCTACGTGCAGCAGTCGATGCCCGAGCTCGAGGTCGACGAGGAGCTCGCCGCGGGGCTGTACGCCAGCGCCTACGACAACCTCGAGCGGATCTTCTCGATGCTCGCGCAGGGCACCGGCGTCGACCAGACGGTCGCGCCGCCCGGCGCCATCCGCTACGCCGAGGTGATGGTCCAGCGCGGAACGCCGCTGGCGACGCTCCTGCGGGCCTACCGCCTCGGGACGATGTGGTTCTGGACGCTGTGGCGGCGCGAGATCATCAAGCGCATCGAGGACCCGAGCCTGCTGATGGAGGCCGTCGACCACTCGATGTCGTTCGTCTTCGACTACGTCGACATCGTCAGCGAGCGGGTCACCGACGAGTACGCCCGCCAGCGCGAGCACTGGGCACGCAGCGCCGCGGCGCTGCGGTGGGAGACCGTGCAGGAGGTCCTGGGCGACAAGGCCGTCGACCTCGACGCGACCGCGATCCGCCTGGGCTACGACCTGCGTCGCACCCACCTCGCCTGCGTCCTGTGGGCCGACCTCGAGCACGACGACCACGACGTCATGCCGCTGCTCGAGGCGCAGGCCCGCGCCCTCGCGGCGCGCCTGGGCGCGGGGAGCGTCCTGCTCGTCCCCGACGGGCGCAGCGCGCTCTGGGCGTGGCTGGGCTTCGAGCACGAGGTCCCGCACGACCTGCTCGCGGCCGCCACCGCGGAGCGTCACCTGCTCGACGGCGCGCACGCCGCGTGCGGCGTGGCGGCCGAGGGCCGCGCCGGCTTCGTCTCGTCCCACGAGGAGGCCGTGCACGCGCGCGAGCTCCTGCGCCTGTCCGGTCGCGGCAAGGACCGCCTCGTCGCCTACGCGGACGTCGTCGTGGCCTCGCTGCTGACCGCCGACACGCCCCGCGCCCGCCGCTTCGTGGACCGCGAGCTCGGCCCCCTCGCCGGCGACGACGACCCCACGACCCGCATCCGCGCCACCGTGCGCGTCCTGCTCGAGGAGTCGGGCCGCACCGCCAGCGCGGCCCGCCGCCTGGGCATCCACCAGAACACCGTCGCCTACCGCATCCGCCAGGCCGAGCAGCTCCTCGGCCACCCCCTCGGCGACCGCCGCTACGAGCTCGAGACGGCGCTGCGGATGCTGGACGTGCTGCACCGCTGAGGCGGTGCGTCCTCCGCGGGCCGCGGAGGTGGCGCGCAGGCGCCGCACGAGCATCGAGTGGCGGATCCTCCGCTCCCCAGGCGGACGATCCGCCGATGGATGAACGGGGGCGCCTCGCGGCCCCCGCGGCGGCACCTGCCTTCGCGTCCTCGGTGCCGAACGGCCACCGCGCCGGACCGCCCCGTACGCGGGAGCGGGACGCCGGCCACCGCCGCATCCCGTTGTCGCACCTCCACAGTCACCACCCACCCCAACTGGAAGCCCTGCACGAGCCGCGGCCCACCCGCCCCTGGGACCGTCGCCGCCATGCCAGGGACGACCATCGACATCGACACGGGCGGGACGTTCACCGACGCCTACGTGGTCCACGACGGCGCGGCGACGACCGTCAAGGTCCTGACCACGCCGCACGACTTCGCGCTGTGCTTCGCCCAGGTGGTCGAGCGTGCCGCCGAGGCCCTCGGGCTCGGGGTGGACGAGCTGCTGCAGGGCACGGAGTGCGTGCGCTACGCGACGACGGTCGGCACGAACGCCGTCATCCAGCGCACCGGCCCGCGGGTCGGCCTGCTGCTCGACGCCGACGCCGCCGCCACCTTCGTCGAGGGCGACGCCGGGCGCGCCGCCCTCGAGCACTTCGCCGACGAGCAGCTCGTCGCCGCGGTCGACCCGGCGCAGGACGGCGCCGGCGTGGTCTCCGCCGCCAAGGCGCTGCTCGGCCACGCCGCGCGCGGGCTGGTCTGCTCGATGCCGGCGGCCGACGGCGGGCTGGCCGCCGAGCGCGCCGTGATGCGCGACTTCCACGACCACCACCCGCGCCAGTGCCTGGACGCGGTGCCGTTGACGCTCTCGCACGAGATCGCCACCGACCCCGACGACGTCCGGCGCACCGCCACGGCGCTGTTCAACGCCTACGTCCACGAGGACGTCGCGCGCTACCTGCACCGCGCCGAGGACTGGCTGCGCGACCACGGCTACACGCGCCCGCTGCTCATCGTCCACAACGACGGCGGCTGCGCGCGCGTCGCCAAGACCGTCGCGGGCCGCACCTACAACTCGGGCCCCACCGCCGGCCTGCTCGGTGCCGAGCACGTGGCGCGCGTCTGCGCGATCGACCACCTCGTGACCTTCGACGTCGGCGGCACGAGCCTCGACGTCGGCTTCCTCGCCGGCGGCCGCGCACCGTTCCTCGAGCACGGCCGGGTCGGCGCCGTCGAGCTGTCCTTCGCGATGCCCGACGTCCACGTCCTCGGCGCCGGCGGCGGCTCGATCGCCGAGGTCCGCGACGGCGCGATGGAGGTCGGCCCGCGCAGCGCCGGTGCGACGCCCGGGCCGGCGTGCTTCGCCACCGGTGGCACCGAGCCGACGGTCACCGACGCCGACGTCGTCCTCGGGATCATCGACCCCGGCGCGTTCCTCGGCGGGCGCCTCGCGCTCGACGTCGCCGCCGCCCGCCGGGCGATGGAGCCCGCGGCGCGCGAGCTCGGCGTCGAGGTCGACGCCGTCGCCGCGCGGATCCGCAGCCGGCTGCACGAGCGGATGGCCGCACGGATCGCCGACGAGCTGGCCCAGCGCGGCCTGGACCCCGCCGCGACGACGCTGCTGGCCTACGGCGGCGGAGGCCCGACGCACGCGTGCGACGTCGCCGCGCGGCTCGGCGTGCGCGAGGTCCTGACGCTGCCCTTCGCCGCGGTGTTCAGCGCCTTCGGCGCCTCCTCGGCCGACGTGCGCCACACCTACGTCGAGCCCGACGGCCCCGAGGTCGAAGACCGCCTGCGCCGCCAGGCCTTCCGCGACATGCGCGGCGAGGGCTTCGGCGCCGACGAGGTCGACGTCGCCGTCGAGCACGTCGACCGCGACGGCACCCCCTGCGTGGCCGTCACCGCCACCGCCCGTCTCGAGCACCCGGCGCTGCGCGAGCAGGCCGTCACCGAGCACACCCCCGCTCCGGCGGCCGTGCGTCCCGTCACCTGGCCCGGCGCCGGGGTGCTCGAGACCCCCGTCCACCAGGCCGCCGAGCTGCGGCCGGGCGCGACGGTCGCCGGCCCCGCGGTCGTCGAGGCCGACGACACGACGGTCGTCGTCCCCGCCGGCTGGACCCACCACGTCGACGCGCTCGGCATCGGGCGCCTCACCCACACCGACCAGGAGGCGCGCTGATGCCCACCTACACCCGCGAGCCGATCACCGAGTACCTCGAGGTCGACCTCGAGACCGAGACGTGGCGCTGCCGGCGCTGCGACCACGAGATCGGTCCCGCCCGCGAGAGCTACAAGCGCGGCCTGCTGCTGCACGACCGCGATCCCCGGGAGGTGTACCCGGCCAAGATCGACGCGGAGTACTCCTACGCGCCCGACCCGGAGTGGTGCCGCCTCGTCGAGTGCTGCTGCCCCGGCTGCGGCACGCAGGTCGAGGTCGAGTACCTGCCGCCCGGCCACCCGATCACCCACGACGTCGAACTCGACGTCGACGCCCTGAAGGAGCGCCAGCTGCGGCTGCGCGCCCGCGACGCCGCCGCGACCGGCGAGGAGGCCTGAGCGCCATGGAGATCAACGTCGACATCGGCGGGACGTTCACCGACTGCTTCGCCACCGACGGCGGGCGCGTCGCGGCCGCCAAGGCCCTGACGACCCACCACGACCTCAGCGACGGCTTCATGACCGCGCTGGGCGACCTGGCCACGGAGCTCGGCACGAGCGAGGACGACCTCCTCGGGCGCACGCAGGCCATCCGCTACGCCACGACGCTCGGGACCAACGCGCTCATCGAGCGCTCGGGCCCGCGCCTCGGCCTCCTGACGACGACCGGCTTCGAGGACGTCGTGCCGATCGGCCGCTGCCGCGCCTACGGCGAGGGCCTCTCCCACCACGAGGCGCGCAACCTCGCCCGCGCCCAGCGCCCCGAGCCGCTCATCCCGCGCGACCACATCGTCGGCCTGCGCGAGCGCGTCGACCACGCCGGCAACGTCGTGATGCCGCTGGACCCCGACGAGGTCCGCGAGGCGGTCGGCGAGCTCGTGGACCGCGGCGTGCGCGGCTTCGTCGTCTCGCTGCTGTGGTCGTTCAAGAACCCCGAGCACGAGCTGCTCGTCCGCGAGGTCATCGAGGAGGAGTACCCGAGCTGCTTCCTCGGCCGGTTCCCGGTGATCCTCGCCCACGAGGTCTCGAGCCGGGCCGGCGAGTACGTGCGCTCGATGACGTCGATCCTCGACGCCTACCTGCACCGCTTCACCGCCGACCGCATGTCCGAGCTGCGCAACGAGCTGCGCGACCGCGGCTACGGCGGCTCGCTCATGCTCGTCCACAACTCGGGCGGCATGGGCGGCCTGGCCCGGACGACGCCCCTGCAGACGATCCACGCGGGACCGGTCGCGGGCCTCTACGGCTCGCGCCACCTCGCCGAGCGCTTCGACCTCGGCAAGGTCGTGACGACCGACATGGGCGGGACCTCGTTCGACATCGGCGTCGTCGTCGAGGGGTCGGTGCGCTTCTACGAGTTCAACCCGGTCATCGACCGCTGGCTGGTCCAGATGCCGATGATGGACATCAAGGCCGTCGGCGCCGGCGGCGGCTCGATCGCCGCCTTCGACGAGTTCCGCGGCGTGACCGTCGGGCCGCGCAGCGCGGGCTCGATGCCCGGACCGGCCTGCTACGCGCAGGGCGGGACGGAGCCGACGGTGACCGACGCGAACCTCGTGCTGGGCTACCTGGACCCCGACGGCTACCACGGCGGCTCGATGCAGCTCGACGTGCGTCGCGCCGAGCGGGCCATCGAGCGGCGCGTCGCGCGGCCGATGGGCGTCGACGTCACCGAGGCGGCACGGTCGATCCGGGCCGTCGTGGACAACCAGATGGGCGACGCGATCTTCAAGGAGATCGTCCTCAAGGGCTACGACCCGCGGGGCTTCACGATCTTCTCGTTCGGCGGGGGCGGGCCGCTGCACGCCTGCGGCTACGCCGAGGTCCTGCAGATCCCGCGGGTCGTCGTCCCGCCGCACGCGCCGGTCTTCTCGGCCAGCGGCGCGGCCGGCCTCGACCTGCTGCACATCTACGAGCGCTCCGAGCACGTCGTCCTGCTCAACCCGCTGTTCAAGACCGTGCTCGAGGACGCGGCGCCGATCAACGACGTCGTCGACGAGTTCATGGCCCAGGCCCGCGACGACTTCGCCGACGAGGGCCACGCGCCCGAGGACGTCGAGTTCGCGCTCGAGCTCGACGTGCGCTCGGGCGGCCAGCTCTACCTCACGACCATCTCGAGCCCGGTCCTGCGCATCGAGTCCCAGGCCGACCTCGCCGACGTCCTGCAGGCCTACTTCACCGAGTACGCCGACCGCTTCGGCGAGTTCGCCGTGACCAAGGAGGTCGGCGCGTCGGTCGAGACGATCCGCCTGCGCGCCTCGGTGCGCCGCCGGCGCTGGGAGCTCGCCGAGCTGCCCGCGCCGACCCACGACGTCGACGCCGCCCGCAAGGGGCAGCGCGACTGCTGGTGGCCGCGCGCGGGCTTCGAGCCCACGCCGGTCTACGACCACGACCTGCTCGGCCCGGGCCACCGCGTGGAGGGCCCGGCCGTGCTCGAGGGCCGCGACACGACCGTCGTGGTCGCCCCCGGCTGGTCCGCCGCGATGGACCGGCACGGGTTCCTGATGCTCACGAAGGAGGAGACGGCATGAACCCCCCGCCCGAGACCCTGGTCGCGCCCGGCGCGCCGGCCGCCACCGACCGCGAGGCCCAGGCCGAGGCGTTCTTCCGGGAGCTGCTCGACGAGCGCCCCGTGATGTACGGCCCGTCGGCGGCGATCATCGACGACAACCGGCTCTCGCCGCGCTCCGCCGCCGACGAGCGGGCGCTCGCGAGCGTCAGCGACGGCGTCGAGGTCACGATCGCCCAGAACCGCCTCGAGGTCATCCTCGAGTCGGCCAAGGAGATGCTCGAGCAGACGGGCGCGGCGCCGGGCGCCAAGTGGGGCGACCTGACGTGCGGCCTGTACTCCGCGGCGGGCGACCTCGCGCTGGCCAGCTCGAGCGGCGTCGTGGTGTTCGCCGCGTGCGCGTCGGCCCCGGTCAAGCACATCGTCAAGGACTGGATCGACGAGCCGACGGTGGGGGTCCGGCCGGGCGACGTCTTCTACCACAACGATGCGCGCTACGGCGGGGTCCACAACGCCGACCAGTCGCTGTTCATCCCGATCTTCGTGGAGGGCGAGCTCATCGCCTGGGCGGGGGCCACGATCCACGAGGGCGAGAACGGCGCGACCGAGCCGGGCGGCCTCTCGCCGAGCGCCCTGTCGGTCTACGACGAGGGCCTGAAGATCAGCC